>NZ_JBSPEY010000005.1:0-395570 GCF_053848865.1 Symbiopectobacterium sp. Eva_TO
AGGCTGGCTGTAACACAAACACCCAACTAAAAGCAGCACTCTTGCTACGCTTCAGGCAATTTATTTTCAGGAACGGATGGTACCTGTGCCGAATCACGCGCTTTCGCTGCCGGATTATTCACGACCTGTTCCGCCATTGCCCTAAAGTGAGTATTCTGAGTGAATGGCAATAAATTTAGCCCTTACCTTCATTAATATCAATAACTTACTAGTAAACAACACGTTACAGGCCATGAGTATAAACGTCGCTGAGTTGTTAAACGGGAATTACATACTGCTGTTATTTGTGGTGCTCTCATTGGGGCTGTGCCTGGGTAAAATACGGCTAGGCAGCGTTCAACTGGTTAATTCCATTGGTGTTTTAGTGGTGTCGTTATTATTAGGGCAGCAACATTTGCCATAAATACCGATGCGCTGAATCTTGGTTTTATGCTGTTTATTTTTTGCGTCGGTATCGAAGCGGGCCCTAATTTTTTCTCCATTTTTTTTCGTGACGGTAAAAAACTATTTCGCCCTGGCCTTAGTGTTAGTCAGCTCAGCGCTGGTGCTGGCACTGCTGTCGGGCAAGCTCTTCGGTTGGGATATCGGCCTGACAGCAGGCATGCTGGCGGGTGCAATGACGTCAACGCCCGTGCTGGTCGGAGCCGGAGATGCGCTGCGCAATGCTAACAGTGTCGACCCGCAGCTCAGCGTCGAGTTGGATCACCTGAGCCTTGGCTATGCGCTTACCTATCTGATCGGGCTGGTCAGCCTGATTTTTGGCGCGCGCTATCTGCCAAAACTGCAACATCAGGATCTGCCGACCAGCGCGCAACAAATCGCGCGCGAACGCGGTCTCGATCCCGACAGCCAACGTAAAGTGTATCTCCCCATTATCCGTGCTTATCGCGTCGGACCGGAACTGGTCGCCTGGGCTGACGGAAAAAATCTGCGCGAGTTGGGCATTTACCGGCAAACCGGCTGCTCCATTGAGCGTCTGCGCCGTAACGGCATTCTCGCCACGCCTGATGGGGATGCCACCTTGCAACTGGGTGATGAAATTGCGCTGGTGGGCTACCCGGATGCCCATGCTCGCCTCAATTCCAATTTCCGTGACGGCAAGGAAGTGTTCGATCGCGACCTGCTCGATATGCGCATCGTCACCGAAGAGATAGTGGTCAAAAATAACAACGGCGTCGGCAAACGTCTCAGCCAGCTAAAACTGACCGACCACGGCTGCTTTTTAAACCGAATCGTACGCAACCAGATCGAAATGCCCATTGATGATGGTGTGGTGCTGAACAAAGGGGATGTACTACAGGTGAGCGGCGATGCCCGGCGGGTGAAAAGCATCGCCGATCGCATCGGTTTTATTTCCATCCACAGTCAGGTTACCGATCTGCTCGCGTTCTGCGCCTTCTTTATCATCGGCATCATGGTCGGGCTTATCACCTTCCAGTTCCGTAACTTCAATTTTGCAATTGGCAGTGCAGCCGGGTTGCTGTTTGCCGGGATCATGCTGGGCTTCCTACGCGCTAACCACCCGACCTTTGGCTATATCCCGCAGGGTGCGCTGAATATGGTAAAAGAGTTTGGTCTCATGGTGTTTATGGCGGGCGTTGGCCTGAGCGCTGGCAGCACCATCGGCACCAGTTTTGGCTCCGTGGGCGTACAAATGTTGTTTGCAGGACTGGCGATCAGCCTGATCCCAGTGGTGATCTGTTTCCTGTTTGGTGCCTATGTGCTACGCATGAATCAGGCGCTGCTGTTTGGCGCCATTATGGGTGCGCGTACCTGTGCGCCCGCCATGGATATCATCAGTGATACCGCACGCAGTAATATCCCGGCGCTCGGCTATGCGGGCACTTATGCCATCGCCAACGTGTTGCTGACATTAGCCGGTTCGCTGATTGTCATTATCTGGCCTGAACTGCCGTTTTAAGGGTCTTCCCCGATCATGGTGGGAAGGCTCAGAACGCCATATCCAGCTTCCCGTAGTGGAACATCACTCCCAGCTTAAAGCGCTCCGGTTTCGGTATCCCCTGGCTTTTATCCTCAGCAGCCTGATCTTGCTGTTCAGTGCCTCCGCATTTCCGTTTGAGACTCTGTGTCGCATGGCATTCAGGATCCCGTACAGCCTTTTTCCTATCGTTTTCGCCGCGTTTTTCATCATGGGAACGTCACTGTTGGCCGCCAGCGCCAGCCATCTCTGCCTGTAGTGGTCAACTAATATTGGCCACCGCATTAGACTGTATGTAGAACAGTCGCTCAGATTCGTTTGGAGTTAAGCCGCCGTTATACCAGTGAGGCCGGATAGCGCTGTAATACCCCGTGATGTAGCGGATAATCGCGTCCTGGGCTTCGCTGAAGCTGTTGTAACCCTTTGTCGGCACCCATTCTGTCTTCAGGCTGCGGAAGAACCGCTCCATTGGCGCATTATCCCAGCAGTTACCCCGCCGACTCATACTCTGCTTTATCCGGCAGCGCCACAGGGCTTGCCGGTATTGACGGCTGGTATAGTGGCTGCCCTGGTCGCTGTGGAACATGACTCCTGTTGGTTGTCCCCGGAGTTCCCAGGCCATCTGCAACGCTTTAACTGTCAGCGCCGAGTCCGGCGACGTCGACATGGCCCAGCCCACCGGTTTGCGGGCGAACAGATCTAGCACCACCGCAAGGTAAGCCCAGCATTTGCCCGTCCAGATGTAGGTCACATCGCCGCACCAGACCTGATCCGGCGCGGTAACCGCGAACTGGCGGTTGAGATAGTTCGGTATTTCAACGTGTTCATTGCCGCCGCGTTTGTATTTGTGAGCCGGTCGCTGGCAGCTGGCGATACCCAGCTCCTTCATCAGCTTGCCAGCCAGCCAGCGCCCCATTTTGACACCAGAGCTGCCGGTGACGATGGTCGCGATACTTCGAGCGCCGGCAGAGCCGCCGCTGGCGTTCCAGGCTTCCATGACGCGACTACACTTAACCACGCGCTCACCGTCGGGTTCATTAGCGGAAGCCTGCCAGTGCCTGTAGCTGCTGCGATGTACCTCAAAAGTTTGGCACAACACCGTGACCGGTATCGCGCCCTCAGCCTGTCGACTACCGTGAACCGTTGAGTGAGTCCGACATTAAGAGCGCCGTAGCCTTTTTTAGGATTTCGTTCTCCATTTCAAGGCATTGGACTTTTTTCTTCATCTCACGCAGCTCGAGCTGTTCAGGGGTAAGAGGAAGTCCCGTTGGCGTTTTTCCCTGTCGTTCAAGGCGAAGCTTATTGACCCAGCGACTAATGGCAGAATGGCTGACATTAACCGCCTCTGCGGCCTTAACGTATGTGTAGCCGTGGTCGACAACCAGCTTTGCGGCTTCGAGCTTAAATTCCGCCGTAAAATGTTTACCCATGAGGTCACCTGTCGTGTTGATGAGGTGAGCATATCACCTCCGATCAGGTGGCCAGTATCAGTGTGCCACTACAGTCCATTGCGATCGGAGATCACCGTTATGTAACGATGCCCTTTTCTAAAGGCGACCTCATCCACATTCATATGACGGGAGGATAATGGCTTTTTTATCCGGGCAAGACCTCGCTTAACGGCCCGGATCATAATGCCGTCAACCGCATTCCAGCTGAGCTTAAGTTGTTTCCTGACAGCATCAACGGTGCTGATTTTCAGCCATGAGAGCACGAACGATTCGAACAGCAGCGTATACCGGCTGCCAGGCCCTGCCCACGGAACAGGCAACGTCTGGCAGCCATGCTCCGGACACATAATGCGGGGAACCTCTGCTTCAACCAGCGTGGTGAACTGGCAGGTATCGAGGTGCCGCCATTTACGATGACGGTGATCGTGAACAGAACAGGATTTACCGCAGGTCGGACAGGCTAACCGGGTGTTTTCAGCGATTCCCAAAGTGACAGAAACAGAACCGGCATTTTCATCGAGAGAAAGGGACCTTACCTGCCACGGAAGACCCTGTACATGATTCTGTGTAAATGCCTTTCTCAGTAGTGACCGTCCAGGCGGTCACCGAACTCGATAATAAAACGGCTCATTGCCATACGCCAGTCCCGCAGTGGCATCGTCCATTTCTGTTAGGCCGACTGAATTGCCAGCCACACCACCTTTTTCACTGCGTCGTCAGTCGGGAACACCTTGCGTTTTTTAATCGCATGCCGGATCACACTGTTCAGCGACTCGATGGCGTTGGTTGTGTAGATGACTTTGCGGATATCTGCCGGGTAAGCGAAGAACGTTGCCAGATTGCTCCAGTTCGTCTGCCAGCTCCGGCTTATCTGTGGATAGCGGCTGTCCCATGCGCTGGCGAATGCTTCCAGCGCCTGCTGGCCTGCTTCTTCCGTAGCGGCCTGATAGATGGCTTTCAGGTCGCGTGTGACGGCTTTGTAGTCCTTCCAAGAGACGAACCTCAGGCTGTTGCGTACCATGTGCACGATGCACCGCTGGATGCGGGCTTCCGGAGACACCGCGTTGATGGCGTCCTGGAAGCCTTTCAGACCGTCGACACAGGCGATGAGGATATCGTTCAGGCCGCGGTTTTTTAGTTCTGTCAGCACATTGAGCCAGAACTTCGCGCCCTCGTTTTCGGCCAGCCACATACCCAGCAGTTCTTTCTGGCCCTCGATGTTGATACCCAGTGCCAGGAACACGGATTTATTGATGACGCGACTGTCCTGTAGGACCTTCAGGATGATACAGTCAAGGTAAACAATGGGATAGACTGCATCCAGTGGACGATTTTGCCATTCAGTAACCTGTTCCATCACGGCGTCGGTGACCTTCGAGACCAGCGCCGGTGAGACATCCGCGTCATACAGCTCGTTGAACGCAGACGCTATCTCGCGGGTGGTCATCCCTCTGGCGTACAGGGACAGGATTTGGTTATCCATCCCGGTGATCCGGGTCTGGTTTTTCTTCACCAGTTGTGGTTCGAAGGAGCCATCACGATCGCGCGGAGTACGCAGTTCCAGCGGGCCATCGCCGGTGGTCACGGTGTTTGTGGAATAGCCGTTGCGGGAGTTGGCCCCCGGTTTGGGCTGATTTTCTTCAGCAGGCGATCGAATTGGCTGAGATCGCCAGGGGTTTTGAGATTTTTGGCCAGTTCGTTAGCCAGAGCCTGCAACTGTTTTTCGTCCATAAATTAACCTGTTTTTGATGTTGGATTGAACATATCAAAATCAGGCAATTACACAAATTTATGTACAGGGTCTATTCTTTAAATAAAACCGAACTTTTTCGCATGCAGGGCGTCTGAATAAGTGCCGCTGCTTTTCTTTGAAATCCCCTTATTGAGGAGCCCGTCGTTCCCGCCTTTTCAGGTTCAAGAATGATGGGCCTTTTCTTACCCACCAGACTTCTCTTTGCGACCCGATTCTATTGGATGATACTATTTAAGCCGAACTCACAAGGGATAACCACACGATGGAAACTCGGCGCGCAGCACGGATCAACAAACTGACTCAGGCATTGAAGAATGGCGATCGGCTGCACTTGAAACAAGCGGCAGAATTGTTGGGCGTATCCGAAATGACCGTGCGTCGCGACCTGAACGCCACGCCAGCCAGCGTGATTCTCTTGGGCGGCTACGTGGTTAACGATCCGCAGAGCAGCGCCATGGGTCACTACTTCGTGTCCGATCAGCAGAACCAGCAGGTGCCGGAGAAACGTGTGGCGGGCCGCCTGGCGGCACAACTGGTCGAGGCGGGCGACACCGTTTTTTTTGACTGCGGCACCACCCTGCCCTTTGTTATCGATGCCATCGATGAAGATCTGCCGTTTACCGCTGTCAGCTACTCCCTGAACACCTTTCTGGCGCTGCAAGCCAAACCCACTGCCAAAGTCATTTTGTGCGGCGGGGAATTCCACCCCGATAATGCGATTTTCACGCCGCTGACCCGACAGAGTGAACTGGACCCGATCTGCACCAACAAAGCGTTCATCTCGGCGGCAGGGGTCGATCTCAAGCAGGGAGCAACCTGTTTTAATTTTGCAGAGCTGGATATAAAACACCGGGCGATGGCGCTATCTCAGCGCACTATTCTGGTGGCCGACAGCAGCAAGTTTGGCCGGATACAGCCTGCCGCTATCGGCGCATTGACGCAGTTCGATACGCTGGTGACCGACTGCGCCCCGCAGGGCACCTATCAGGATTTCGCGCTCGACAACGGCATCATGCTGATCTATCCCGGCAGTTAAAACCAGCCGCCAAACCATTTGGTCAGGGTTAGCCATATCGCATCCCACAGTCGCCCGAACAGACCGGCTTCAGGAACGTCATCCAGCACCACCAGCGGTCGTTGGGCAATAACTTTGCCATCCAACTGGAAATCTACGGTACCGACTGCCTGGTTTTTCGCCAACGGAGCCTGTAGATGTGTCGACGTCAGAGTAAAACTGGCTTTCAGGTTGCGCATTTGCCCTTTAGGCACCGTCAGTGCGACATCGTCAGCAACCCCTAACCGTGCTTCACTCTGCGCACCGTACCAGACACGCTGTGTGGTAAACGTGGTATTGGCCTGAACTGGCGTGACTGTTTCGAAGAAGCGGAAACCCCATGTCAGCAGCTTTTCGCTATCGCGAAAACGAATGGCATCCGTTGGTGCGCCCAGGACCACAGAAATTAACCGCATGTTACCTTCCGTCGCGGATGCCACCAGATTGTGTCCAGCACCACTGGTATGCCCGGTTTTGATGCCGTCAACATTCAGGTTGCTGCTCCACAACAAACGGTTGCGGTTGGGCTGCTTAATGTTATTGAAGGTGAATTCTTTTTCTTTATGCAGGGCATACTCTTCCGGCACATCGCGAATCAACACCTGCCCCAGCAGCGCCATATCACTCGCCGTGCTGTACTGGCCAGCAGCATCCAGTCCGTGCACGGTGAGGAAGTGGGTATTGGTGAGGTTGAGTGATTTGACATAGGTGTTCATCAGGCTGACAAACGCATCCTGACTGCCCGCCACATAGTCGGCCAACGCAATGCTGGCATCATTGCCCGATTGGATAACGATGCCTTTATTCAGTTCCAAAACCGGAATTTTATCGCCGAGTTTCAAAAACATCAGCGACGATCCCCGCAGCACCGGATTACCCGTTGCCCAAGCATCTTTACCGACGGTAACCAGATCGTCTGGTTTAATTTTTTCCGTTTTTATCGTCTGACCGATAACGTAGCTTGCCATCATTTTCGTCAGGCTGGCGGGATCTAGTCGCTCATCCGCTCGCTGTTCCGCAAGAACCACGCCGCTGTGGTAATCCATGAGAATAAAGGCTTTAGCTTCGATCTGCGGCGCGGCAGGTGCCTGTTCGGCGTATACGTGTGGGGTTAGTGCCAGCCACAGCAGCGTTGCGCTGCATAGCATCAAGCGGGAGCACGCGGCCTTGGAAAATCGCGCCTGGGGGAAATGGGCCGTGGTGTTCATGCGTCCTCCATGTCGTAAGTCGTGCAGTTAATCTGATCAGATTTCGATATTCTTTGCAACGAATGGCAATAAGCTGTAAACGTTACCGCCCGCCGCCCGACAATGAAACGACCTACTCTGTAAAGATACTCAAAGAAATGAAAACGTCTAGAAAATACGCTGATTTATAAATACGTTATGAGAGTTTTCTCATGGAAGGAAGGGATAACCGGCAAGCGGCATGGACCGCTCGCCGGTAACAGAACGTTAGCGACGATCGCGTTTATCCGCACGCTTGGCAAACCAGTCACCCAGCATCTGCACCACTTGCACCAGAATAACCAGCGCTACCACGGTCACCACCATCACCTGCGTTTCATAGCGGTAATAACCAAAGCGGATCGCTAAATCACCGACGCCACCACCGCCCACAATACCCGCCATCGCGGAGTAGCCAATCAAGCTGACCAGGGTGATGGTCAGACCGCGCAACAAACCCGCCTTGGCTTCCGGCAGCAGTACGGTCGCAATAATACGCATTGGGCTGGCGCCGAACGCTTCGGCCGCTTCGACAATGCCGGGGTCGACTTCGCGCAGGGCGCTGTCCACCAGACGTGCATAAAACGCCATCGCCGCTACCGACATCGGCACCGATGCCGCCACCGGACCGATGGTGTTACCCAGCAAAATCTGGGTAAGCGGCAACAGCAACACCAGCAGGATGACAAACGGGATAGAGCGGATAATGTTGACCAAAATCGTGCTGCATAAATACACCGCACGGTTTTGCCAAAACAGGTTTCTGTCGGTGACAAAGATCAACAGACCCAAAGGTAGGCCTCCGACAATGGCGCACAGCGTCGCGATGCTGACCATCTGAAAGGTTTCGCCAAACGCAACGGTCAGGTCAAGCCAAAAATCACCCATGTAACACCTCCACACGCGCCGTGCGGGTCTGAACATAATGGATAGCGGCAGCCAGTTGCTCGCTATCCGTCGGGTGGGTCAATAACACCACCAGAATACCGAACGCACGGTTGCCAATATATTCAATCTTGCCGTGCAAGATGTTGACCGAAACGCCATAGCGCACTGCCACATCAGATAACACCGGCTGCTCGGCGGAATCGCCGATAAACAGGATTTTCAGCAACGTGCCTTGCAGCTCTTCTTTCAGGCGAGCGGGCAATTCCAGATTCAGCGTGTGGGAGACCAACTGTTGCGTGAACGGATGTTGCGGTGCAGCAAACACATCGGACACCTCACCTTCTTCCACTACGCGGCCTTGCGTCATTACCGCCATGCGATCGCACACCGTCTTGATGACGCTCATTTCATGAGAAATCAGCACAATGGTGATCCCCAGGCGCTGATTAATCTCTTTGAGCAGCAACAGGATGGCGGCAGAGGTTTCCAGATCGAGGGCCGAGGTCGGCTCATCGCACAGCAGCACTTCGGGATGGTTGGCAATCGCGCGTGCGATGCCGACGCGCTGTTTCTGCCCACCACTCAAACGGGAAGGATAGACATCCGCCTTATCGGACAATCCGACAAGGCTCAGCATTTCAGG
Source organism: Symbiopectobacterium sp. Eva_TO (assembly GCF_053848865.1). Lineage (NCBI taxonomy): Bacteria > Pseudomonadati > Pseudomonadota > Gammaproteobacteria > Enterobacterales > Enterobacteriaceae > Symbiopectobacterium > Symbiopectobacterium sp. Eva_TO. The sequence goes on from NZ_JBSPEY010000005.1 coordinate 8,955, forward strand.
CACGCGCTGGGCAATTTCCTGTGGAGATTTGCCCGCTGCTTTCAAACTGAACGCGACGTTTTCCGCCACGGTACGCGTCTGCATCAGATTGAAATGCTGAAAAATCATGCCAATGCCCTGACGAGCCCGGCGCAGCTCACTGCCGCTTAAATCACTGATCGTGACGCCATTCACCGTGACACTGCCGCTTGTCGGGCGTTGCAACAGGTTAATTGTACGCAACAGGGTACTTTTCCCCGCACCGCTGGTGCCCACAATCCCAAAAATTTCGCCCTGCTGGATACGCAAGCTGACGTTATCTACCGCCGCCGTTGCGCCCACTTTCCCCTGCGAAAAATTCACGCTAATCGCGTTGAGTTCTATCATCACCGATTATCTGTTTTATCCCGGCCAAAAACATTATCCCGGCCAAAGGCCGGGATAATAACACGCTATCGGACTTATACTGACTTACTGTGCGGCACGCGCCTTCATCCATTCTGGCTTCTGGAATTCACTGAACACGCTGCCCGGTGCGTTGATCGCAGCAGCATACTCCTCGGATTCCACTGCGGCTTTGATATCTTTGGCGAACGGCTTATCAATATCGTCCCCGCGCACGGCAATCACGTTTTTCAGGTTTTAGTCCAACGTTTCCAGCTTGAGCGCGGTGGACAGTTTCAGCCCAGCAGCAAACGCAAAGTTACCGTTAACCAGCGATGCGGTGACGCTATCCAGCGTGCGCGGCAGTTGGGCTGCTTCCAGCGGTTTGAATACCAGACCGCGTGGGTTATCAACAATATCTTTTTCTGATGCTTTAGTGGCATCAAGTTCCGGCTTGATGGTGATCAACCCGAGCGATTGCAAAAAACGCAGTCCGCGAGCCAGATTGGTCGCATCGTTGGACAACGTAATCACATCGCCTTTTTTCAACTCGTCCAGCGAGTGGATTTTTTTGGAGTAGAACCCCATGCTCGCCGTCGGCACGATGATCAACGTCTCCAGTTTCAAGCCCTTGTCAGCCGCAAACTTTTCCAGATAGAGCGAATGCTGGAACAGGTTGGCATCAATGCTGCCGTTTGCCAACGCCAAATTGGGCTGCACGTAGTCACTAAACTCACGTACCACCACTTTGTAGCCCTTTTTCTCAAGCTGCGGTTTGATGGTCAGATTTACCATGTCGCCATAAGGACCGGGTGCCACACCAAAGGTCAACGTCTGCGGATCGGTGCTGGCGAATGCCGTGGAAGTGCCCGCCACAAACGGCAGTGCCGAAAGAAGCGCTGCGCCCAGCAAAGCGCGAAAACGATGGGTCAAAGTCATTGTGGTTTCCCTGTTTTATATTGTGTACTGCATTATGAAAAATCCGCTTTGGGATGATAAAGATTAAATTGGCATATCTTTATGTCGGCGACACGTTAGCACAGGCAAGCCGGGATCAAAACAGCATGCTATTCAGGATGATAATTCCCTTTTCTTATCCCCCGCGCCGTTGAAAACCCGGTATAGTGGTTGGTGCTGTTGCTGCCGGGGCGTCAACGCGCGTCCTCCCATTCGCCATCAGAGGGTTATCATGCTTACTTTATGGGGCCGAGAGAATTCGAGTAATGTCAAAATCTATGGTCACCCCCATTTTTGCAACACTGATTTTTGACTAATGGTGGGCTTGCTTCAATCTATCCGGCGTCTCTGTGGGCGAGATGCCCGCGCCTCGATGAGTTCCGCGCCTGGTGAACCTGAAAAAGCCCTCGGCTTCAGTGAGCCATTTTTGTCGTCAGGTTTTTCAGCAGGCCGATATGCCTTTCATGTCATCAATAATCAGTCTTCGCAAAACCAGATAGGTAACTGCTGTTTAATTACTTAATAATCAGTCTGTTGATTTAGTTCTACATAACATCAGGCCTGATATTCATTGTGATTAGTTGTGATTGACCAGGCTATTCGCGCCAGTTTGTTTGCCAGAGCACAGGCGACAATATTTGAATGTTTGTTATCAAGTTGCCCCCGAACCCATTCAGCAAGCCTGCCCTGCTGATATTCAAGTCGCATCATGAACGAGCGGGCACATTGAACCAGAAGTTTGCGTAAATTTTTATCACCTCGTTTGCTTATCCCCAGCAGAGCGGTTTGCCTCCTGTGCTGTATTGTCGCGGTACAAGCCCTGTGGAAGCCGCAAAATCCCTGCTACATGAAAATTGTTTTCCATCGCCGAACTGTGATGAAAGTAAGCTGGCAGTAATCGGACCGACGCCTGGAATTGTCATAATTCGCTGTGTGTAGTGGTCAACTAATATTGGCCACCGCATTAGACTGTATGTAGAACAGTCGCTCAGATTCGTTTGGAGTTAAGCCGCCGTTATACCAGTGAGGCCGGATAGCGCTGTAATACCCCGTGATGTAGCGGATAATCGCGTCCTGGGCTTCGCTGAAGCTGTTGTAACCCTTTGTCGGCACCCATTCTGTCTTCAGGCTGCGGAAGAACCGCTCCATTGGCGCATTATCCCAGCAGTTACCCCGCCGACTCATACTCTGCTTTATCCGGCAGCGCCACAGGGCTTGCCGGTATTGACGGCTGGTATAGTGGCTGCCCTGGTCGCTGTGGAACATGACTCCTGTTGGTTGTCCCCGGAGTTCCCAGGCCATCTGCAACGCTTTAACTGTCAGCGCCGAGTCCGGCGACGTCGACATGGCCCAGCCCACCGGTTTGCGGGCGAACAGATCTAGCACCACCGCAAGGTAAGCCCAGCATTTGCCCGTCCAGATGTAGGTCACATCGCCGCACCAGACCTGATCCGGCGCGGTAACCGCGAACTGGCGGTTGAGATAGTTCGGTATTTCAACGTGTTCATTGCCGCCGCGTTTGTATTTGTGAGCCGGTCGCTGGCAGCTGGCGATACCCAGCTCCTTCATCAGCTTGCCAGCCAGCCAGCGCCCCATTTTGACACCGGAGCTGCCGGTGACGATGGTCGCGATACTTCGAGCGCCGGCAGAGCCGCCGCTGGCGTTCCAGGCTTCCATGACGCGGCTACACTTAACCACGCGCTCACCGTCGGGTTCATTAGCGGAAGCCTGCCAGTGCCTGTAGCTGCTGCGATGTACCTCAAAAGTTTGGCACAACGCCGTGACCAGGTATCGCGCCCTCAGCCTGTCGACTACCGTGAACCGTTGAGTGAGTCCGACATTAAGAGCGCCGTAGCCTTTTTTAGGATTTCGTTCTCCATTTCAAGGTATTGGACTTTTTTCTTCATCTCACGCAGCTCGAGCTGTTCAGGGGTAAGAGGAAGTCCCGTTGGCGTTTTTCCCTGTCGTTCAAGGCGAAGCTTATTGACCCAGCGACTAATGGCAGAATGGCTGACATTAACCGCCTCTGCGGCCTTAACGTATGTGTAGCCGTGGTCGACAACCAGCTTTGCGGCTTCGAGCTTAAATTCCGCCGTAAAATGTTTACCCATGAGGTCACCTGTCGTGTTGATGAGGTGAGCATATCACCTCCGCTCAGGTGGCTAGTATCAGTGTGCCACTACAGTGCAGTATCATCAGCTTTGATTGACTGATTTAATTCTGATTCCAGCGCTGTTATTTGCTCGACAAGGTAAAGATAGTGGGCATGTAACTTCATCAGCAGACGGCTCAGGTATGCGGGGATTTCGTGCTCAGCCAGCACCAGAGACAGTCGCTTTATTACCGCCTCGCCGATTGGCAGGCTTATCCCAAACTCCAGCAGAAAACCGTGGATCTGGTTAGTGGTTTTTACTTTATCTCTGATAAGAGATTCCCTGACCCGATGCAGTGCTCGCATCGCCTGCTGAACTTCCGTTTTCGGCTGAACAAAACGCATTGACGGCCGGGATGCGGCTTCACATATCGCCTCTGCATCAACAAAATCATTTTTATTGCCCTTGACAAACGGGCGCACAAATTGCGGAGAGATAAGTTTTGCTTCATGGCCGCTATCATTGATACGCCGCGCCATAAAGTGTGCACCGGCACAAGCTTCCATAACAACAACCGAGGGCGGGCACGTCGCCAAAAACTGCATTAGCTTTGTGCGCGTAAACTTCTTACGCAGAAGCGCTTTACCTGACTTATCCTGGCAATGAATATGAAAAGAATGTTTACCGAGATCGATACCAATAAGAGTAACGTTTTCCATGATGGCCTCTCCTGAAAGAAAAACACCCTGCCAGCGTACCGCTCACAGAGTGGGGGTGACCATCTCATTAAGTCCGCTGGCTCGCCGCAGAATTGGGGTTGAGTTATCAGCACATTCCAGCTGGCGGTCAGTTTGGCCGTAATCGCGAGGCGGATTATCTGGCGATGAACCCAAACGGGCTAATCCCCTGCCTGCAAGACTACGATCTGGTGTTGTGGGAATCCAATACCATCGTTCGTTATCTGGCCGCCAAATACGGTCAGCAGAGCCTGTATCTGGCCGATCACGGTCAGCGTGCCAATGCAGAAAAGTGGATGGACTGGGCAATATCGTTGGCCGTGCCGTTTGGCACCGTATTTATTGGCCTAGTGCGCACTGCGCCTGAACAGCGTGATGTTGCCCTGATTGCCAAACAGAAAGCAGAGTGCGAACGCCTGCTGGCTATCGCTGACGATGCACTCTCCCGTCAACCCTGGCTGCCCGGGCCGCCATTCGGTATTGGCGATATTCCTCTGGGATGTATCGCGTATGGCTGGTTTAACATGGACATCGAGCGCCCGTCATTGCCACATCTGGAACGCTGGTATCAGCAGTTGACCGCACGCCCCGCTTTCCGCGACACGGTCATGTTGCCGCTAACCTGATGCGACTTATCCGGCGCCATTCTCTAACGAAGTGCGCCGGTTATTTCAGCCCGACACGCAGCAATTTGCCATTGCTGTCATCGGTGAGCAGGTACAGGTAGCCATCCGGTCCCACCCTGACTTCGCGAATTCGTTCATTGCGATCCGCCAGCAAGCGCTCCTCAAACAGGATTCGATCACCCTCCAGCGTTAGGCGTATAAGGTTGCGCTCGGCCAACGTGCCGATAGACACCGAATTTTTCCACTGCGGGAAGCGCTCGTCCTGATAAAATGCCATACCGCTTATCCCTGGCGACTTTTCCCACACGTGCGCAGGATCGGCCATGCCCGGCACACAGGCTCCCTTCGCTTCCGGAATTTTCAGCCCAGAGTAGTTGATACCGTGCGTCGCCAATGGCCAACCGTAGTTTTTCCCGGCGGCGGGAAAGTTGATTTCATCGCCACCACGCGGACCATGCTCGTGCTCCCACAGGGTTCCGGTAAGCGGGTTAAAGGCCAGCCCCTGCGGATTACGATGGCCGTACGACCATATTTCGGGTCGCGCCCCGGCCTTGTTCACAAAGGGATTATCGACAGGGACTTTGCCTTCAGCCGTCAGTCGTACGATCTTCCCTTGCAGCTTATCCAGCGCCTGCGCGGTGGGTCGTTGGTTATTTTCACCGAGCGAGATAAACAGCATGTCGTTTTTATCGAAAGCCAACTTACCGCCAAAGTGATTACCGCTGGAGAGTTTGGGCTGTTGGCGGAAGAATACGGTGAACTGCTCCAAATGGCGATAATCCTCAGATAAACGCCCATAGCCCACGGCTGTACCCGCGTTGCCATCATCGCCCACTTCGGCAAAGCTCAGGTAAATACGACGGCTTTGTGCAAAATCCGGGGCTAAAGCGACTTCCAGCAAGCCTCTCTGAGATTTGGCAAATACCGCCGGTACGCCTTCAATCGGTGCAGAAAGCCCCTTTCCCTCCTGCCAGTGCCGCAATTGCCCGGCACGTTCAGTGATCAACATGCCATTATTTCCCGGCAAGAAGGCCAGTGACCAGGGGTGGTCCAGTTTATCTTGCAACTCGGTCACCGTAGGCTGTGCCGCCAGCAACGGCGTGGCCACAGTAAGCGCAAACAACAACAAACCGCGAGCAAGGGCAGTAACGATGCGGGTCAATGGAAACAGCATGGTAGGGCTCCTTGGCAAGGCATTTCACTAACTGTAGGCAGCGCGACCACGGCACGCAAAAAAAGCAGCGACGTTTTACTTTTCTTGACGTTAGCTCGTCCAGAACACGTAAATCGCGCACCTGATAGCACATGTCGCCACGTTCTCGCATTACCCCCACACTTAGCTGTATAATGTTTGCCGTAATGCCATTAAAATCCCGCGCTATTGATGCAAAGTGAGTAACGTTGAATGTCCCACACAAAAACACCTGCCGCCGCGCCGAAAGTCGGTTTTGTCAGTCTCGGTTGCCCGAAAAACCTGGTCGATTCCGAGCGTATCATGACCGAATTACGCAATGAGGGCTATCAGGTTGTGCCAACCTACGATGACGCCGAAGTGGTTATCGTCAATACCTGCGGTTTCATCGACAGCGCGGTGCAAGAGTCGCTGGAAGCCATTGGCGAAGCACTGAACGAAAACGGCAAAGTGATCGTTACCGGTTGCCTCGGTGCCAAAGAGAACCAAATCCGTGAAGTGCACCCGAAAGTGTTGGAAATCTCTGGGCCGCACAGCTATGAGCAGGTGATCTCGCATGTGCATCACTATGTTCCCAAACCGGCGCACGATCCCTTTACCAGTCTGGTCCCGGCGCAGGGCGTCAAGCTGACCCCCAAGCATTATGCCTATCTGAAAATTTCTGAAGGCTGCAACCATCGCTGCACCTTCTGCATCATTCCGTCGATGCGCGGAGATTTGGATAGCCGCCCCATTGGCAGCGTGCTGGATGAAGCCAAACGCCTGGTTGAAGCAACCTCGTTATACACAAGTCCGCAACGCCTTATATGCCAAGGGTTAGCGGGCTGAAATAGGCAGCCGGTGGGGTTGTAAATGAAGTGAAACCGACGTGTACTATCGCCATTTACGGCGCTGAAAAATGACACGGGATTCAGATGGCTGGGTACACCAAGAACTGGAAGGGGTAAATCTTGGTGACACGAGGCTAAATAAGCGTGCCAAAGGGCTTTTGATACGGCTGGCTGAGAATCCGCAAGCCAGCATTCCGCATGCGTGCCTCGGATGGTCTGAGACGCTGGGTGCTTACCGCTTCATGGAGAACCAAGCATTCGAATGGCGAGACATTCTGCAACCTCACTGGCAGCGTACGCAGGAAAGGATCCGAGAACACGAGGTTGTGCTGTGTATCCAAGACACTACCGAGCTTGACTTCAACGGGCAGCAAATCCAAGGCTTGGGTCCCTTGAACTACGAAGCCAGGCGTGGTCTGTACCTGCATCCGACCTACGCGGTCAGTCCGGATCGCGTGGGGTTGGGCGTACTGGATGCGTGGATGTGGGCAAGAGAGCCGAAGGATGCAGACGGAAAACGCGATGGGATCAAGGAGAGTACGCGCTGGCTCGAGGGATACGAGCGAGTTGCTGAACTCGCCTCGGAGTTGCCAAACACACGTCTGGTGTACTTAGCCGATCGCGAAGCGGATATCAAGGCGTTGATGCAGCTCGCTGATGACCTTGGCACTCCGGCTGACTGGTTGATCCGCTCGACTCATAATCGCAGTCTGGACTGTAATGAGAAGCTTTGGCAGAAGGTTGGAAAGACCGTGCCGGTGGGAGAAATCCAATTCGTTATGGCGGCTCGCGCGGGGCAGAAGGCGCGTACGGTGAAACAGGCGCTGCGCGTGAAGCGAGTGTCGCTGCGTTGCGGGTTGGCAGTGACTTGTGTGATAGCCAAGGAAATTGAGCCGCCAGCAGGCGTGAAGCCGGTCGAGTGGCGGTTGCTGAGCAATCGCGTACCTGAAGGACGAGAAGATATCGTGGAGCTGATCGACTGGTATCGGGCTAGATGGGAAATCGAGATGTTCTTCAATATGCTGAAGAACGGCTGCTGTGTCGAAGCGTTACAGTTATCGACCGTGGATCGCATTGAGCGGGCATTGGCGCTGTTCATGATCGTGGCATGGCGCATCGCCTATTTAATGCGTATGGGACGAACCTGTCCAGAGCTAGACGCAATGTTGTTCTTTGATTCCGACGAGACTCATGGAGCTTACCTACTGATGAACAAGCGTATGCCCAAGGGCCGCCCTAAGCTAAACGAAGTATTGCGCTTAGTTGCGCAACTCGGAGGCTTTCTTGCTCGAAAAGGCGACGGTGAACCAGGCGCAAAAACTATCTGGAAAGGCTTGCAGAAAGTAATGACGGCCGCCGAAACGCTACGCGCGCTCAGGCACGAACAGAGATGTGTATAACGAGGTGGGTTGAAGCGGGTGTGAAAGAGCTGCTGGTGATTTCTCAGGATACCTCGGCCTACGGTGCCGATGTGAAACAGCGCACTGGCTTCTGGAACGGACAACCGGTAAAAACCAGCATGGTCAGCTTATGTGTATTAGCTCAGACCTGATCTGACAGTTACCGGTTATTTATACAGGTGTCTGTCAGATTAAATCTGGTTCAGATTTTTTTCTGCCCAGACTCGTTTACCATCAAGTAACGTGGCCATTGGCGTACGCCCGCAGCACATTTTACCCTGATGAGTTCGCTCATTATTGTAATGCCACAACCAGTTGTCCAGATCCTTTTGTAGACTTTCTAGGTCCTCGTATAACGTCTTACGGAACGCAACCTGATAAAAATCCTGCAAAATAGTTTTATGGAAGCGCTCGCAGATACCGTTTGTCTGCGGAGACATCGTTTTCGTATGGTCTATATCGTTGATAGCCAAGTACAGCTGATAGTCATGTTGTTCCACTTTACCGCAGTACTCCGTCCCCCTGTCCGTCAGTATTCTTAGCATTGGCAGCCCCTGAGCTTCGTAGAACGGCAGCACGCGATCATTGAGCAGGTCGGCGGCAGAGATCGGTGCTTTACTCGTGTAAAGCTTGCAGTGCGCCACTTTCGAGTACGTATCCACGAACGTCTGCTGGTAGATACGGCCAACACCTTTCAGATTACCCACGTAGAAGGTGTCCTGCGACCCCAGATAACCCGGGTGAGCAGTCTCTATTTCACCACAGGCTTCGTCGTCGTGCGCCTTCTTCTCCAGTGCAGCGATTTGAGCATCAGTAAGTACGATGCCTTCTCTGGCAACTTTTTCCTCAAGTGCCTTCAGGCGCTTACGAAAGTTTTCCAGATCGTGTCGTTGCCAGATGGAGCGCACACCGCTGCCAGAAATGAAGACGCCTTTTTTACGCAGCTCATTACTGGTCCGGTGCTGGCCATGAGCCGGGAACTCAATGGCGTAATCAACAACCGCACGTTCAGTGGCTTCATCAGCACGGTTTTTCAGGTTGGGAACCCTGCGGTTTTGGTTAACCAGAGCGTCAATGCCGCCTTCTGCCGCCAGTTCCTGATAGCGATAAAACGTGTCGCGTGACACCCCCATGATTTTACAGGCTTTTGATACGTTACCGAGTTCTTCGGCGAGATTGAGCAGGCCGGCTTTGTGTTTGATGATGGGATTGTTAGTATGAAGCATGAGAGTTACCTCGTGTTTTGTATAAGGATTCGACACCCATATCAAAACCGGTAACTCTCAACCTTTCAAGGTCCAGTGTCAGATCAAGTCGCGACTAATACAGCTTATGTGAACAGCTTGCCTCACTGGGCGTGTGGGTGCGGTTGCACTATGTTTACCCCTATCCACACGTGGATGACGTGATCCCGTTGATGGCCGCAGGCAAGATCCTGCCCTATCTGGATATTCCATTGCAGCATGCCAGCCCGAAAATTCTCAAGCTGATGAAACGTCCCGGCGCGGTAGAACGCACGCTGGAGCGAATAAAACAGTGGCGCGCGATGTGTCCCGAGCTGACGCTGCGCTCCACCTTTATTGTCGTTTTTCCCGGTGAAACCGAAGAAGATTTCCAAATGCTGCTCGATTTTCTGAGCGAGGCACGGCTGGATCGCGTAGGTTGTTTCCAATACAGCCCGGTTGAAGGCGCAACGGCAAACGAACTGCCGGATCAAGTGCCGGAAGCGATCAAAGAAGAGCGTTTCCACCGCTTTATGGCGCTGCAACAGCGTATCTCCGCAGAGCGCTTGCAGGAGAAAATCGGCCGCACATTGCGCGTACTGATCGATGAAGTGGATAACGAAGGCGCGATTGGCCGCAGCATGGCCGACGCGCCGGAAATCGATGGCAGCGTCTACCTTAACGGCGAAACCAACATCAAAGTGGGCGATGTTGTTCAGGTGGTTATCGAACACGACGATGAATACGACCTGTGGGGCAGTCGGGTAAACTAACCGGGTCTTTTACAGCATAAACCGACCTGCTGACAGAATCACTTTACTCCTCGTCATCCTCGGCGAAAGCCGAGGATATCTGCGAGAATAAACGCGTTTCGTCTGTCAGGGATTCCCGCCTTCGCGGGAATGACAGAGATGGGTGCACTGTTTTAGCTAGGTTTCCCATCAACCTCTCCGGCTCGCTGGCCGTTTTTTTTTTTGCCTGCTTTTCGCGCATTCGCACAACAATCAATAATCGGCTATTACCTTGGCTATGGCTTGCTTACGCAAGACGGGTAAAGTAGCCTTTGTTCATGATCATTTTTCTCATTTTGATACCCGTATGAGCATATGGAAGCGCCTGATAGTCGGTTCAGGTATTGTTCTTTGCGTATCATTACTGTCAACATTCGCTCTGGACCGGTGGATTGGCTGGAAAACGGCCCCCTACATCTATGACGATTTAGCTGCACTGCCGGAGCGTCAAGTGGGAGTAGTGCTGGGCACGGCAAAATATTACCGTGTTGGCGCATTGAATCAGTACTACCTGTTCCGTATTCAGGGGGCTATCAATGCTTACAACGGTGGGAAAGTCAGCTATTTGCTGCTCAGCGGCGACAACGCGCTACAAAGTTATAATGAGCCGATGACCATGCGGCGCGATTTGATCGCGGCGGGCATTTCACCCAGCGACATTGTGCTTGATTACGCGGGGTTCCGCACGCTGGACTCCATTGTGCGCACGCGCAAAGTGTTTGATACCAACGATTTCACGATTATTACCCAACGCTTCCACTGTGAACGCGCGCTGTTTATCGCTATGTATATGGGCATTCAGGCACAGTGTTATGCGGTACCCTCACCGAAAAACATGATGACGATCCGGCTGCGTGAGGTGGGTGCACGACTAGGGACGCTGTTCGATCTCTACATTCTCAAACGCGAACCCCGCTTCCTTGGTCCATTGGTGCCTATCCCGGCAGAGCACAAAATTGCCAAGGATGAGCCTGATTATCCTGCTGTCCCCCCCCGAATTACTCAGTACGTTAGACAATCCACCCGCTGAAAAAGAGCATGACAGTAGCACCGACGCAAACGGCGCTAGCTCACCACAACAACCATAATGTGGGGCCACTATCAGACGAGGGTATCATGCCAGATTAGCGCGAAGGCCCGGCAACCAGCCTCGTTAAACGTCGCCATCCCCACTCCAGCGGACCTTGTTCGAAATTACGCAGCCAGTAGTGCGCCGCTAAACCGTTAATCAACCAGATAAACGGCACAATGCCCAGCAATTGCAAACGGTCGAACTGCATAAAACCGCCCCAGTGATAAAAGAATCGGGTGCAGATCAGCGTCTGCAACAGATAGCTACTCAACGCTATCCGTCCGATGTCTCCTATCCAGGAGGATACCCGCCATTGTCGTAACGTTGACCAATACCCGTAGCAGAGTGCCAGATAACCGATCGCCTGAATCGCCGCGGCAATATCGCGAGGAATTTGCAGCAACAGCCCTCTCCAGCGGTACTCCCAGGCAAGATGCCACTGCAACACCATGCCGACGGCATCAATCAACAATCCCCCTGCGATGAACCACAGCGCAACCTTGCGATAGTGCGCCGTACTGAATTCACCGCGCAGCCAACCGCTGCGCATCAACCCGGCCCCCAACAGCAACGAGCCTGCCAGCAGCCAACCGTATTGCACACCCAGCGACAATAAACTTTCGATCAGCAGATCCACACGATTGCGCCACGCTTCTACGCCCCCCAGTTGGAGCCAATAGGCCTCGTAGGCCATGTCTGCATCACCCGGCAACCAGTAACGCCCCGGCTCCGGGCTGAGAATCTGGCTTAACACCACCAGCATGCCAACGCCTACGGCGTACATTACCGCGCCCATACGTATCAGCATGCGGCTGCTATCCGCCTGTCGGATCATGGCGTAGCAGAGCAAGCCGATCAGGCCGTAATCCAGCAAAATATCGCCATCCCACAGAAAAACTCCGTGCAACAAGCCAATAAGCATCAACCAGAACAGACGCGCATGCCCCCAACGCGTACCTCGCGGCGGCAGCAGTTGTAAGCCTGCACCAAACAACAAGGCGAACAATGTCAGAAACTTCGCCTGCGCCAGCAGATCCATCACAGCCCAGGTAAGACACGCAGTGCGGGATAACCAGTGTAAGCAGGGTTAAGATCACCTCGTTATACACATCTCTGTTCGTGCCTGAGCGCGCGTAGCGTTTCGGCGGCCGTCATGACTTTCTGCAAGCCTTTCCAGATAGTTTTTGCGCCTGGTTCACCGTCGCCTTTTCGAGCAAGAAAGCCTCCGAGTTGCGCAACTAAGCGCAATACTTCGTTTAGCTTAGGGCGGCCCTTGGGCATACGCTTGTTCATCAGTAGGTAAGCTCCATGAGTCTCGTCGGAATCAAAGAACAACATTGCGTCTAGCTCTGGACAGGTTCGTCCCATACGCATTAAATAGGCGATGCGCCATGCCACGATCATGAACAGCGCCAATGCCCGCTCAATGCGATCCACGGTCGATAACTGTAACGCTTCGACACAGCAGCCGTTCTTCAGCACATTGAAGAACATCTCGATTTCCCATCTAGCCCGATACCAGTCGATCAGCTCCACGATATCTTCTCGTCCTTCAGGTACGCGATTGCTCAGCAACCGCCACTCGACCGGCTTCACGCCTGCTGGCGGCTCAATTTCCTTGGCTATCACACAAGTCACTGCCAACCCGCAACGCAGCGACACTCGCTTCACGCGCAGCGCCTGTTTCACCGTACGCGCCTTCTGCCCCGCGCGAGCCGCCATAACGAATTGGATTTCTCCCACCGGCACGGTCTTTCCAACCTTCTGCCAAAGCTTCTCATTACAGTCCAGACTGCGATTATGAGTCGAGCGGATCAACCAGTCAGCCGGAGTGCCAAGGTCATCAGCGAGCTGCATCAACGCCTTGATATCCGCTTCGCGATCGGCTAAGTACACCAGACGTGTGTTTGGCAACTCCGAGGCGAGTTCAGCAACTCGCTCGTATCCCTCGAGCCAGCGCGTACTCTCCTTGAGCCCATCGCGTTTTCCGTCTGCATCCTTCGGCTCTCTTGCCCACATCCACGCATCCAGTACGCCCAACCCCACGCGATCCGGACTGACCGCGTAGGTCGGATGCAGGTACAGACCACGCCTGGCTTCGTAGTTCAAGGGACCCAAGCCTTGGATTTGCTGCCCGTTGAAGTCAAGCTCGGTAGTGTCTTGGATACACAGCACAACCTCGTGTTCTCGGATCCTTTCCTGCGTACGCTGCCAGTGAGGTTGCAGAATGTCTCGCCATTCGAATGCTTGGTTCTCCATGAAGCGGTAAGCTCCCAGCGTCTCAGACCATCCGAGGCACGCATGCGGAATGCTGGCTTGCGGATTCTCAGCCAGCCGTATCAAAAGCCCTTTGGCACGCTTATTGAGCCTCGTGTCACCAAGATTTACCCCTTCCAGTTCTTGGTGTGCCCAGCCATCTGAATCCCGTGTCATTTTTCAGCGCCGTAAATGGCGATAGTACACGTCGGTTTCACTTCATTTACAACCCCACCGGCTGCCTATTTCAGCCCGCTAACCCTTGGCATATAAGGCGTTGCGGACTTGTGTATAACGAGGTGACTGAAGGCACGTCAGGAAAGCAAGACAAGCTCCGTGTCAGCGTGTGGCTATGTACCGTATTGCACCGTACAAACCGTATTCACCTTCCCATGGTAAAAATCCGGATGGGATAGACTGCCTACTTCAGACCATATCGTTATACACATCTTTTGGCCATTTTTTGAACAGGATGCTCAGAACCCCGTGAATTAAGGCATTCAAGCCATCCCATTGGCTTTTTGAGGTTCAAAATGCCACTCTGAGATAAACCCGTAACTCATTGATTAAACAGTGCGTTAGAAAGATGTGTATAACGATATGGGTTAAGATAGGCTGCTTTGGGCAGACCGAATGCGGTGATATTGAGCAATAAGATGCCCACAATACGGCAACGCCACGCACGAAATCCAACGTGGCGATACGGCGCGGCGATGACAGCGAGTGAGACTTCATAGGCGTTTGTGCCAATCCAATGGGACGCATGCCGCCGACAGCCACACCCGGTGGCTGCGGCACAACGATCAGTGCTGGTGGTGGCGCACGGCGCGCAAGAATTCCTGACGCGTATTCTGGCTCGATTTGAACAGACCACCCAGCGATGTGGTGGTCGTCGCACTGGTCGCATCACAAATACCGCGTGCCTTGACACAGTAGTGCACGGCATCAATCGATACTGCGACGTTGCTGGTGCCCAGCAGGGTTTGCAACGCGACAAGAATCTGCTGGGTCAAACGCTCTTGTACCTGCGGACGCTGTGCAAAAAACTGCACTATACGGTTGATCTTCGACAGGCCAATCACCCCTTCCTTCGGAATATAAGCGACGGTTGCCTTGCCATCGATGGTGACAAAATGGTGCTCACAGGTGCTGGTCAGTGTGATATCACGCACGGTAACCATTTCATCCACTTTCATTTTGTTTTCAATGATGGTGATTTTTGGAAAATTGGCATAGTCCAACCCGGCGAAAATTTCATCCACATACATTTTTGCGATGCGATGCGGCGTTTCTGCCAGGCTGTCATCTTGCAGATCGAGACTCAGCAGATTCATGATTTCGGTCATATGTTCGGCGATGCGCGCCTTGCGGGTAGCGGCATCCAGTAGCGCGCAGCGCAGCGGGGTTTCCAGACCGCGCGCCAGCAACGCTTCATGAACCAGCGCCGCTTCGCGACTCAACGTGGGGGTCATTCTCTTTCTTCTCCGGCAGGTGTGACATTCCAAGCGCGTTCACTCTAGTGGAGTGACGCAGGATTATCCAGGCTTTGTTGAATAATAGTGAGTCATGCTGTTTTGCCAAGCCACTTTTGGTAGAAAATGCTTGTCCCCTCAGGTGTACAGTTTTCTCATGAAGCCTAACTGCATGATTTTGCGTTGCGAGGATCCGTCGTTTCACTGGGCTGCCAGCATAAAATCTATTTATTCAACAAAGCCGATTATCCAGTGATTGTACTTAACGGGAGAGGAAAAGTGAAAGCATGATGATTTAGATTTAAAGCGGGTTGAAAGCAGAGTGTTAGCGCAAGACGAACCATGCCAGCGTGCTGATGTGAGTTGTTTTGCGCTAATTTTTTGTCCCATATATGCCCCATAGCCATCCTTGGCATTCACACCGAATTTTTACTCCATAACATGGCACATTACGTCACCGTACGACACGTGCACGGCACGCAGATCTTAGTGGTTGGAATCTGTGAACGATTGGTTTCATTGATGTGAATGAAGCGCCCGACATTACCACCGGACGCTATCATTTCAATTCACTACGGTGTTGCAGTAAACGGTAATGCCTTCAAATAGTTGGCTTTTGTGATATTCTGCCGCTATTTGAGGTTTCCACGTGGTTACTGTTTTTGTTCATTGCCCTCGCTGCCATTCAGATAAAGTTTATCGACATGGCCTTAGTCCAACTAAGCGCGAACACTTCCGGTGTCAGTGCTGTCGCCGTGTATTCCAGCTTACCTACCGCTATGAAGCGCGAAAGCCGGGAGTCAAAGAGCAGATCGTTGATATGGCCTTCAACGGTGCCGGTGTTCGCGATACCGCCAGAACGTTGAAAATCGGCATCAATACGGTCATCCGGGCTTTAAAAAGCTCTCTCCCCGCAGGATAACGTCTTCTCCCGTTGCTCACGCCGACGTCGCCCTTATCTGTGAACTTGATGAGCAATGGAGCTTCGTTGGCAGTAAGGCGCTACAGCACTGGCTCTGGTACGCTTACAATACCAAAACGGGCGGTGTTCTGGCCTACACTTTTGGCCCCCGAACCGATGAGACCTGCCGTGAATTGCTGGCTCTGTTGACACCGTTCAACATCGGCATGATTACCAGTGACAACTGGGGCAGCTATGCAAGAGAGGTTCCGAAGCAGAAACATCTGACTGGCAAGATCTTCACGCAACGCATAGAGCGCAATAACCTGACGCTCCGTACCCGCATTAAACGACTGGCGCGTAAAACGATTTGCTTCTCGCGCTCCGTCGAGATCCACGAAAAAGTCATCGGAGCCTTCATCGAAAAACACATGTTCTACTAATTGGAGTCATTACCCGGTGACGCCATACCAGTCAATGTTATCTTGCAAAAATGCCTGGTAGTTTTGTACCAGGGTGATCAGCAGACAAAGCACGAACGCGAAGATCGGCCCAATCGGAAAGAATCCCGAGCGGTATGGCAGCGCGTTAAGATCCAACCCTTGCTGCACATAGCCACGACGGAAACGATAGTGGCTAATTGCAATCCCCAGCCAGGCGATAAAACCGGTCATGCCGGAGGTATTCAGCAGCCAGGGGTAGACCGTTTGGTTACCAAACATCGAGGTCAGGAAACAGAGTCCCGCCACAACGGTGGTCGCATACAGCGCATTGCGCGGGACGCCGCCTTTCGAGAGTTTGGCAAACATACGCGGCGCTTTGCCTTCCTGCGCCAGAGTAAAGAGCATACGTGTTGAAGCGTACATTCCGGAGTTACCCGCAGAGAGCACCGCCGTCAGGATCACCGCATTCATAACCGCCGCCGCCGACAGCAACCCGTCATTCTGGAACACCAGCGTAAACGGGCTAACCGTAATGTCTTTTACATCATTACGCAGCAAGTTGTGGTCGGTATAAGGAATAATCAGGCTGATAATCAGAATGGCAAACACGTAGAACAGCAATATACGCCAGAACACCTGACGAATGGCACGTGGAATATTTTGCGCAGGATCTTTTGACTCACCCGCCGCTACGCCGATAAGCTCGGTCCCCTGGAAGGAGAAACCGACGATCATCGCCACGCCAATCATCGCGGAGAAGCCACCAGAAAAAGGCGCATCGCCAATTTGCCAGTTGTGCCAGCCTGCGTTCTCTTCACCGCGCAGAATGCCGACGATCATCAGCACACCAACGGCGATAAAGACCACGACGGTGACCACTTTGATCAGTGAGAACCAATATTCTGCCTCACCAAACCCTTTTACCGAGATGTAGTTAAGCAGAAACATCAATACTAAAAACAGGGCACTCCAGATCCAGCCGGAAACCTCGGGGAACCAGTAGCCCATCACCAATTGCGCCGCGACCAGATCGACAGCAATCGTCACCGCCCAGTTGTACCAGTAGTTCCATCCGAGCGCGAAGCCAAAGCCCTCTTCTACGTATTTGGCGCCATAAGTGGAAAACGAACCGGAGACGGGCATAAACGCGGCCAGTTCGCCCAGGCTGGTCATCAAAAAGTAGACCATCAGCCCGATAAGCGCATAGGAAAGCAGCGCCCCACCGGGGCCGGCCTGCGAAATGGTCGTGCCTGAAGCGACAAACAGTCCGGTGCCGATGGATCCGCCAATGGCAACCATGGTGAGATGCAGCGCTTTAAGCTCACGGCGCAGCGTAGGCGCGCCCTGAGATGTGCTATGTAATTGTTGCTGAGCCATAATATCCTGCGCTCTATCTAAAATGAGGCGGGATTGTAGCAAATCGTTTTCTACAGAATCGCTATCATTATCAAGTTATAAGAGAGCTTCATAACTGCCTCGCCATCATTAGCAATAAGAAAGTCGAATGGCCGCAGTCAACTCTACTTTGCTGGCTGACAGTATTCCAGAAAGCGTTGCAACACATTGGAAAGGTGTTTTTGTCTGTGGTGCACCAGATAAAGTGTGCGCACCAAGCGCGGTTGCTCCAGTTGCAACGCCACCACTGCTCCCGCAGCCAACTGATCGGCAATGACACGACGTGACAGGCAACTGATACCAATGCCGTGACGCACGGCATGCTTGATCGCCTCGGAGTTCCCCAACTCCATCACCAGTTTAAAATGGGGTAATTGTGCCAAGAGCTGGTGATCCAAGACTTCACGCGTGCCTGAGCCACGTTCACGCAAGATCCACGGTGCTTCTGCTAGCATCGGGACGGTAAGCGTCTGCTGTACGAGGGGATTCTCAGGGGCGCAAAAGACCACAAGTTCATCCTCCAGCCAGGGCTGCGTCACAAAATCCGGATGATGACAAGGCCCCTCGATAAAACCGAGATCGACGCTGAATTCCGACACCGCCGTCACCACATCCTGGGTGTTGCCCACGTGCAGCTCAAAAGGGATAGAGGGATAATCACGGCGATAGCGGGCAATCATGGCAGGCAACAGATAGTTACCAATGGTACTGCTGGCGAACACGCGTAACGCACCATTCTCTTGCTGGAACATTTTTTCTATCTCCAGCGACTGCTCCAGGATGGCCAACGCTTTTGGATAAAGCAATCGCCCATGCTCATTTACCACCAACCGCTTACCGACGCGATCGAACAGTTGTACGCCCAGTTGCGCTTCTAAATCCGACAACGCTGCGCTCACGGCAGACTGAGAAAGGGCCAGCATAACGGACGCTTGTGTGGTCGATCCGCTTTTCAGGACCTCTGCAAAAACTTCAAGTTGTCTTAACGTGATGTGCATAGTTAGCCCTTACCGGAAATAGCAATAGGTTATAAGCATATAATCAATTTCTCTTTTATGGCTACTCATCATAGGCTGTGTTCCAGGTTAGCTCGACTTCAAACAGGTATTACAATGGCATCTCTTTTTATAATTCAAGGTGATAAATCTATCCACCCGCTTTTACGCAAGCTACCTGGCCTGCTTTTTATTGCCCTTATGACCGCCGGGTTTCTGCAACTGGCCGCGCTCCCTTCGGTTGCCCACATGGGATTGGGTTCACTGACCCTTGCCATGGTGGGCGGCGCATTGATTGGCAACACGCTTTACCCACGCCTGCAACGCTACTGTGATGAGGGCGTTAATTGGTCAAAGCATCATCTGCTGCGTTTGGGCATTGTGCTATATGGTTTTCGTCTCAGCCTGCAACACATCGCTGCGCTGGGTATCAGCGGACTTGTTATTGATGCATTGATGCTGACATCCACTTTTCTTCTTGCCTGTTATCTCGGTAAAACCCTGCTTGGCCTTGATGACAAAACAGTATATCTCATCGGTGCAGGCAGCAGCATTTGCGGTGCCGCTGCGGTGCTTGCCACCGCGCCAACGGTCAAGGCAGAGGGCGACAGCGTCGCGATTGCTGTCGCCACCCTTGTCATCTTCGGCACTATCGCCATGTTTATTTATCCTTGTATCTATGCGCTGGCCGTGACTGGCGACTATTTGCCCATCTCGCCACAGATGTTCGGCGTTTATATTGGCTCTACCGTACATGAAGTGGCCCAGGTTGTAGCGGCAGGCCACAGCATTTCACCGCAGGTCGAAAACACCGCAGTGATTAGTAAGATGTTACGCGTCATGCTGTTGGCTCCATTTCTGATGCTGTTGGGGGGATTTCTGCAACGCCGCACCAGCAGCACAACAGAAAAAGCGCCAATGGCCTTCCCCTGGTTTGCCGTGGGTTTTATCGCCATAGCCGGGTTTAATTCGTTCCATTGGCTGCCGGATACCTGGTTAACCACCGTCAACCAGATCGATAATCTGTTATTGGCGATGGGCGCCTTGGGCGTGACAACCCGCCTCAGCGCCGTACGTCGTGCAGGTACCAAACCGTTGCTGCTGGCGCTATTACTGTTTATCTGGCTGATTGTTGGCGGTGCCACTATCAACCTTGGCATCACGGCGTTGTTGGCATAAATGCGCCTTTTGCGCGCCGCGCGGTTAGCATGTTGTTACGCTTTTTAGTTCAAGCGATCACCTTTGGTTAATAACAGTGGCATACTGTGCGCCAGAGCAATAAGGAGAACAGCATGAAATATGTAGGCGCACACGTCAGCGCTGCCGGCGGTGTGGATCAGGCGGTCATCAGAGCCCACGAACTTAAGGCAACCGCATTTGCCTTGTTCACCAAAAATCAGCGACAATGGCAGGCCGCACCGTTATCCGAAACGGTCATTGCGCAGTTCAAGGCCGCCTGCCAGCAGTATGGCTACCAACCGGGGCAGATCCTTCCGCACGACAGCTATCTGATCAACCTCGGTCACCCGGACACAGAGGCGTTGGAGAAATCACGCAGCGCTTTTATTGATGAAATGGCGCGTTGCCAACAATTGGGGCTGTCATTACTCAACTTTCACCCCGGCAGCCATTTAAAACAGATTGATGAGCGTGACTGTCTGGCACGCATTGCCGAGTCGATCAATATCGCTCTCAATGCCACTAAAGGCGTAACGGCAGTCATCGAAAACACCGCAGGCCAAGGCACCAACCTGGGATTCCGCTTTGAACATCTGGCGGCAATCATCGAGGACGTCGAGGATAAAACCCGCGTAGGGGTCTGCATTGATACCTGCCACGCCTTTGCCGGTGGTTATGATATCCGCACCGACGCCACCTGTGATGAGACCTTTGCCGAGTTCGATCGTACCGTGGGTTTTGGTTATCTGCGCGGCATGCACCTGAACGATGCCAAAAGTACCTTTAACAGCCGCGTCGATCGCCACCACAGTCTGGGTGCCGGAAACATCAGGCACACGCCCTTCCGCTATATCATGCGCGACCCGCGTTTTGACGGTATTCCCCTGATTCTTGAAACCGTGAATCCTGATATCTGGGCTGATGAAATTGCCTGGCTAAAGGCACAATCCGCATAAAAAAACGCCAGCCTTACGGCTGGCATTTATGCATTACGTTCAGTTTTTACTTACCGCTTACGCCGCTTTCACCAACTGTTCGTCAGGGCGTTTCAGCACGGCATACAGCAGACCCGCCACCGCAGTGCCCGCCAGAATCGCGAACAGGTAGCCCAGTACGGGCGTGATCGCTCCTGGAATCAACAACACAAACAGCCCGCCATGCGGTGCCATCAGGTGTGCGCCCACGGCCATCGACAGCGCCCCGGTAACAGCTCCGCCCAGAATACAGCACGGTAGTACGCGCATCGGGTCACGGGCAGCGTAAGGGATCGCCCCTTCAGAGATAAAGCACAGGCCGAGCACAAACGCTGCTTTACCACCTTCACGCTCGGACGCGCTGAATTTCTTCGCGGCCACCAACGTCGCAAGGCCCATCGCCAACGGAGGAACCATGCCTCCGGCCATAACGGCCGCCATCGGCGCGTAAATCTGGCTACTGAGCAGTGTGGTACCAAATACATAGGCCACCTTGTTCACCGGACCGCCCATGTCGGTACACATCATGCCGCCTAGGATTGCACCCAGAATCACTGCGTCAGCCGTGCCTATGGATTGCAACCAACTGGTCAAGCCCGTCAGGATCTTCGCCACCGGAGTACCTACCACGTAGATCATGATGAGGCCGGTAATGAGCGTCGCCACCAGCGGAATAATCAGTATCGGCTTCAGGGCTGACATGCTTTGCGGTAGCTTGACATGGTCGCTGAGCGCTTTCGCCAGGTAACCCGCCAGGAAGCCAGCTATAATGCCACCAAGGAACCCCGCGCCGGTACTCACGGCCAACATACCGCCGACCATCCCCGGTGCCAGACCGGGACGGTCAGCAATGGAGAATGCGATATAACCCGCCAACACCGGAACCATCAGAGCAAACGCGGAGCCGCCCCCGATCTTCATCAGGTGTGCAGCCAGCGTGCCTTCCTGTTTAAACGCCTCGATACCAAACACAAAAGAAAGCGCAATACATAAACCACCCGCCACCACCATCGGCAGCATATAGGACACGCCCGTCAGCAAATGGCAGTACGGTCCAGTGCCACCCTTTTTCTGTCCGGCACTGGCTGGTTGTGCACCGCTTTGCGCTGTTGGCTGGTAAACGGTAGCTTCCGCCTGCGCTTTATCCAGTTCCTGCGCCGTTTTTTTCAACGCAAGACCGGTTGAGGTGCGGTACATTTTTTTGCCGGCAAACTTCGACAGATCCATTTCAATATCCGCTGCCACGATAACCAGATCGGCCTGCTCGACTTCTTCCGACGTGATAGCGTTACCCGCGCCAACTGAGCCACGCGTTTCCACTTTCACCCACCAGCCGCGTTTTTTCGCTTCCTGCTCGATGGCTTCTGCCGCCATAAAGGTGTGAGCCACGCCGGTCGGGCACGCCGTCACCGCCACGATACGCGGCACTGAAGGTGCACTCACCGTAGCCGCCGCAGGGGCCTGATACGGCTCCGCCTTTGCTTTTGCCTGCGTCAGAAATTGTTCTGGCTGACTTGCTGCCAGTTCAACATCACCGACATACACCTTTTTGCCATTGAGCGCGCTGTCAGCAGACAGTGCACCGCCCAGGACTATCGCCAGTTCGCTTTCATCGATCTTGTCAGTCAGCGTCAGGTCCGCTTTCGCAGCCGCCGCGCCGAGCAGTTTTTTCACCAGGTGGCTTCTGGCAAGCCCCAGTGATTTATCTATTATCAGCAGCGTTTTCATGATCTATCTCTTGCTGTTAGTAATTAAGGGTTTCAGGTCGACCCGCGCCATCATCGCGGCCAACTGAGGTCGATCGGTAATGCCAACATTGCTTTGGCTTACGGCCAGCGCAGCCACTGCGGTTGCCAGTCGTAAGGTGTGTTCACTCGATTCACGCATTAACAGGCCATAAATCAATCCGCCGACCATGGAATCACCGGCACCTACGGTGCTGACAACATCGCAAGCCGGTGGCTTGGCCAACCAGGCATCCGAGGCATTAACCCACAGAGCACCTTCCGCCCCCAACGAGATTACCACATGAGCGATACATTGCTCACGCAGCGCATGGGCAGCGTCTACTACATCTTCCAGCGTGGGCAACTTGCGGCCAGCCCAGATTTCCAGCTCACGACGGTTGGGTTTCACCAACCAGGGCGCGGCTTTCAGCCCCGCTACCAGCGCCTCACGGCTGCTGTCGAAAATAATGCAAGGACATTGGGTCAGCAGACGTGACATCCAATCGGTAAACGCATCCGGATCGACGCCTGCGGGCAAGCTACCACTGACGGCAACCATGTCGAACTGCCCTAACCAACTGAGCGAGTCATTGACGAAGCGCTGCCAGTCTTGTTGTGTGACTTCGAACCCGGAGAAGTTGAGATCGGTCACTTCACCGGCCTTTTCTGTCAGCTTGACGTTGATACGCGTGCGACCGGGGACAACCTGAAAACGGTTGGTAATGCCCAGTTCGCTGAACAGTTGCTGAAAGCCGTCCTGATTGTCTTTGCCCAGAAATCCACCCACCGTGACGTCAATCCCGAGGTCTTTCAGCACTTTGGCAACATTAATACCTTTGCCTGCGGCGTGAAGACCCGCCGTTTGCACCAGGTTGACTTCACCCCGTTCAATTTCGGGGCAATATCCCACCAGGTCATACGCGGGATTCAGGGTAATGGTGGCAACTCGCCTGCTCATGCTGCGCCCTCTCCTAATCCAGAATTAATTGCTTCGCCAATCGCCGCCAATGCCTGTTCAGCATCGCTGCCCGCTGCGGTGAAACGCAGCTTATGGCCCTTTTTAACGCCCAGCGCCACCACCTTCATCAGGCTGCGCCCGTTGGCCGGCTTACCGGTACCATCAAGGTTGGTCACCGTGATCTCGCTGGTGAACTGCTTGATAACATTCACCAGCATGGTCCCCGGACGTGCGTGCAACCCGTGCTCGTTACGGATGGTGTAATCTGCGGTCAGCACATCGTTTTCTTCCGGTACGTCACTGGTCAGCAATGCCAGCAGCGTGGCAGCATCAGCATTCAGCAAGCGTTCAGCTTTCTGTGCGATCAATAGGTTGCTTAAATAATCGATAGGGGCCAACGCTTGTTCATCCGCAGCGGCAACCGTAATCAGCAGCGCCACCGGCTCGTCATAGGCGGTGAACGCGGTGACTGGGCGGCTTACAGCGACAGCACTCGCCAGATTGCCCTGTGCGTTATCGCTCAACCACACGCCTTGTCCCAGATAAAGCGGCTTCTGGCTGACGACCGCGCTGACAAACCCGGCATCAACGGCACCGATCCGCTGCAAACGACCCGCGTTCAGCGCTTGTAACGTCAGCAGGCTGTCCGTGGCAACGTCCAACGTGATCAACGAGGTATCAAAACGGAAATCCGCGCTCTGCTGCTCCCCCATCAGCAAACTGCGCAACTCTTCTGCTGACGCGGTTTTTGCCATACGCGCTGCAACGTTTTCGTCGCTCAGCACATGGGTTAGCTGACGCAATAACGCCAGATGTTCGTCCGAGCGAGCTGCGATGCCCAGCACCACATAGGCGGTCTCCTCTCCCCAGGCTATCCCCTGCGGAAATTGAAACACCTGAACACCGGTTTTCAGCACCAGATCGCGCGTATCAGTTGTGCCGTGTGGAATAGCAATACCACTACCTAAATAGGTCGACGTTTGCAGTTCACGCTGCAACATACCATCGACATACGCCGGGCTGACACACCCGGCAGCAGCCAGTGCGGCCGCCACTTGCTCGATAGCGTCCTGCTTATCGCTGGCAGCCGCACCCATATGAATATCTTGCTGTGATAACTGGAACATGACGCTCCTCTCCGCTTTTATTGAATCGTTTCAGCAAACAAATGAAGATATAAGGCCACGAATGGCAAACAATACAAAAAAAGGATTACTGAAACGTTTGACTGATTCTGGGCTTAATGTTGCTTTTATGCAAATATTCCACGTATTTCATGTGATGAATTTTTGACACCACGCACATTTTAGCTATTGAGCATGCTGAATTCATAGTAGAAAGTCGCACCAGCTGAAGGCTTGCTGAAGCAAAAAAGATGAAACACCTTTTCAGAAAGCGCACAGCCCGCGTAAAATACGCGCGCTGTGGTATCACTGTTTGCATTTTCTGACTCAAACGGCACTGACTCTCTGATCTTGACCCACCATCTCCGGACAGCTTTTGTATCTTAAGTTAACGATGCCCGCTGGCGCCGATATTCTCTTGGGGAGTTGTATCCCAGCGCACTGTGCGGATGGTTTTCATTGTAATGATTGAACGCCGCTGCAAGGTTCTTCAGCGCTGTTCGCACATCGGGTTTTGGCATGAAGGCGATGTAATCTTCCTTCATCGTCTTCACGAACCGTTCTGCCATGCCGTTACTCTGTGGACGGCTCACTGCTGTTGTGCAGGGCTCCAGATTCAGTTCTCTGGCGAACTTCCGCGTTTCATGCGCTGTGTACGCTGAACCATTATCCGTCAGCCATTGCACTGGTTTATCCGGCAGCGCGCTACCGAAGCGTTTTTCCACCGACCTCAGCATCACATCCTGCACGGTTGAACTGTCATAACCCCTGGTGCTCGCTGCCCAGTCTATGGCCTCCCGGTCGCAGCAGTCCAGTGCGAACGTCACCCGCAGCTTCTCGCCGTTGTCACAACCGAACTCGAAGCCATCTGAGCACCAGCGCATATCGCTCTCTGCTACCGCGATTTTGCCTTTATGCTCCCGCTTCGGACGTTCAGTTTTATCATGCAACAACAGCAGGTTATGCTCGCTCATTATCCTGTAAAGCCGTTTGGCGTTCACCGGTGGAAGTCCCTCTGCACGACGTTGCTTACGCAGGATACCCCACACTCGGCGGTAACCGTAACTGGGCATGTCGCTGATGATACGGAGGATGTCCGATAATATCTCAGCATCAGCTTCGTCATTACGCCGGTTGCTGCGCCTGTCCAGCCAGTCGGCAGAACGGTTAACCCGCAGTGACAGCTGCGCACGCGACACGCTCATGGCGCGGCTGACCAGAGCTATTCCCCGTCCTTTGGCAACAAGGGCGCGTGCGCTATCCATTTTCGCGACTGGCGGTACTCCACTGCTTCTTTGAGGATCTCAACTTCCATCGTCTTCTTACCCAGAAGGCGCTGTAGCTCCCGGACCTGCTTGAGGGCAGTCGCCAGCGCCGAAGCTGGAACCACTTCTTCTCCGGCCGCAACGGCGGTGAGGCTTCCTTCCTGGTATTGCTTCTTCCACTTAAACAAAAGGCTGGGCTGGATGCCATGCAGGCGGGCTACATGGGAGACGTTCATCCCCGGCTCCATTGTCTGCTGAATGATGGCGATTTTCTCTTGCGGAGTTTTACGCTTACGGACTTCTTGCCCTAACAGGATCCCGGTCATTTCAAAATTAGCATGATTGTTAGACATATATCTAAGCCTATCTCTTATCTGGAGATACAGCTACTGTCTGGTGTTACAGGGGGCTACATCATTGCCAAAGGACGGGGAATAGCTCTGGTCAGCCGCGCCATGAGCGTGTCGCGTGCGCAGCTGTCACTGCGGGTTAACCGTTCTGCCGACTGGCTGGACAGGCGCAGCAACCGGCGTAATGACGAAGCTGATGCTGAGATATTATCGGACATCCTCCGTATCATCAGCGACATGCCCAGTTACGGTTACCGCCGAGTGTGGGGTATCCTGCGTAAGCAACGTCGTGCAGAGGGACTTCCACCGGTGAACGCCAAACGGCTTTACAGGATAATGAGCGAGCATAACCTGCTGTTGTTGCATGATAAAACTGAACGTCCGAAGCGGGAGCATAAAGGCAAAATCGCGGTAGCAGAGAGCGATATGCGCTGGTGCTCAGATGGCTTCGAGTTCGGTTGTGACAACGGCGAGAAGCTGCGGGTGACGTTCGCACTGGACTGCTGCGACCGGGAGGCCATAGACTGGGCAGCGAGCACCAGGGGTTATGACAGTTCAACCGTGCAGGATGTGATGCTGAGGTCGGTGGAAAAACGCTTCGGTAGCGCGCTGCCGGATAAACCAGTGCAATGGCTGACGGATAATGGTTCAGCGTACACAGCGCATGAAACGCGGAAGTTCGCCAGAGAACTGAATCTGGAGCCCTGCACAACAGCAGTGAGCCGTCCACAGAGTAACGGCATGGCAGAACGGTTCGTGAAGACGATGAAGGAAGATTACATCGCCTTCATGCCAAAACCCGATGTGCGAACAGCGCTGAAGAACCTTGCAGCGGCGTTCAATCATTACAATGAAAACCATCCGCACAGTGCGCTGGGATACAACTCCCCAAGAGAATATCGGCGCCAGCGGGCATCGTTAACTTAAGTGTATTAGCTCAGACCTGATCTGACAGTTACCGGTTATTTATACAGGTGTCTGTCAGATTAAATCTGGTTCAGATTTTTTTCTGCCCAGACTCGTTTACCATCAAGTAACGTGGCCATTGGCGTACGCCCGCAGCACATTTTACCCTGATGAGTTCGCTCATTATTGTAATGCCACAACCAGTTGTCCAGATCCTTTTGTAGACTTTCTAGGTCCTCGTATAACGTCTTACGGAACGCAACCTGATAAAAATCCTGCAAAATAGTTTTATGGAAGCGCTCGCAGATACCGTTTGTCTGCGGAGACATCGCTTTCGTTTTCGTATGGTCTATATCGTTGATAGCCAAGTACAGCTGATAGTCATGTTGTTCCACTTTACCGCAGTACTCCGTCCCCCTGTCCGTCAGTATTCTTAGCATTGGCAGCCCCTGAGCTTCGTAGAACGGCAGCACGCGATCATTGAGCAGGTCGGCGGCAGAGATCGGTGCTTTACTCGTGTAAAGCTTGCAGTGCGCCACTTTCGAGTACGTATCCACGAACGTCTGCTGGTAGATACGGCCAACACCTTTCAGATTACCCACGTAGAAGGTGTCCTGCAACCCCAGATAACCCCACCTCGTTATACACAAGTCCGCAACGCCTTATATGCCAAGGGTTAGCGGGCTGAAATAGGCAGCCGGTGGGGTTGTAAATGAAGTGAAACCGACGTGTACTATCGCCATTTACGGCGCTGAAAAATGACACGGGATTCAGATGGCTGGGCACACCAAGAACTGGAAGGGGTAAATCTTGGTGACACGAGGCTCAATAAGCGTGCCAAAGGGCTTTTGATACGGCTGGCTGAGAATCCGCAAGCCAGCATTCCGCATGCGTGCCTCGGATGGTCTGAGACGCTGGGTGCTTACCGCTTCATGGAGAACCAAGCATTCGAATGGCGAGACATTCTGCAACCTCACTGGCAGCGTACGCAGGAAAGGATCCGAGAACACGAGGTTGTGCTGTGTATCCAAGACACTACCGAGCTTGACTTCAACGGGCAGCAAATCCAAGGCTTGGGTCCCTTGAACTACGAAGCCAGGCGTGGTCTGTACCTGCATCCGACCTACGCGGTCAGTCCGGATCGCGTGGGGTTGGGCGTACTGGATGCGTGGATGTGGGCAAGAGAGCCGAAGGATGCAGACGGAAAACGCGATGGGCTCAAGGAGAGTACGCGCTGGCTCGAGGGATACGAGCGAGTTGCTGAACTCGCCTCGGAGTTGCCAAACACACGTCTGGTGTACTTAGCCGATCGCGAAGCGGATATCAAGGCGTTGATGCAGCTCGCTGATGACCTTGGCACTCCGGCTGACTGGTTGATCCGCTCGACTCATAATCGCAGTCTGGACTGTAATGAGAAGCTTTGGCAGAAGGTTGGAAAGACCGTGCCGGTGGGAGAAATCCAATTCGTTATGGCGGCTCGCGCGGGGCAGAAGGCGCGTACGGTGAAACAGGCGCTGCGCGTGAAGCGAGTGTCGCTGCGTTGCGGGTTGGCAGTGACTTGTGTGATAGCCAAGGAAATTGAGCCGCCAGCAGGCGTGAAGCCGGTCGAGTGGCGGTTGCTGAGCAATCGCGTACCTGAAGGACGAGAAGATATCGTGGAGCTGATCGACTGGTATCGGGCTAGATGGGAAATCGAGATGTTCTTCAATGTGCTGAAGAACGGCTGCTGTGTCGAAGCGTTACAGTTATCGACCGTGGATCGCATTGAGCGGGCATTGGCGCTGTTCATGATCGTGGCATGGCGCATCGCCTATTTAATGCGTATGGGACGAACCTGTCCAGAGCTGGACGCAATGTTGTTCTTTGATTCCGACGAGACTCATGGAGCTTACCTACTGATGAACAAGCGTATGCCCAAGGGCCGCCCTAAGCTAAACGAAGTATTGCGCTTAGTTGCGCAACTCGGAGGCTTTCTTGCTCGAAAAGGCGACGGTGAACCAGGCGCAAAAACTATCTGGAAAGGCTTGCAGAAAGTCATGACGGCCGCCGAAACGCTACGCGCGCTCAGGCACGAACAGAGATGTGTATAACGAGGTGAGATAACCCGGGTGAGCAGTCTCTATTTCACCACAGGCTTCGTCGTCGTGCGCCTTCTTCTCCAGTGCAGCGATTTGAGCATCAGTAAGTACGATGCCTTCTCTGGCAACTTTTTCCTCAAGTGCCTTCAGGCGCTTACGAAAGTTTTCCAGATCGTGTCGTTGCCAGATGGAGCGCACACCGCTGCCAGAAATGAAGACGCCTTTTTTACGCAGCTCATTACTGGTCCGGTGCTGGCCATGAGCCGGGAACTCAATGGCGTAATCAACAACCGCACGTTCAGTGGCTTCATCAGCACGGTTTTTCAGGTTGGGAACCCGGCGGTTTTGGTTAACCAGAGCGTCAATGCCGCCTTCTGCCGCCAGTTCCTGATAGCGATAAAACGTGTCGCGTGACACACCCATGATTTTACAGGCTTTTGATACGTTACCGAGTTCTTCGGCGAGATTGAGCAGGCCGGCTTTGTGTTTGATGATGGGATTGTTAGTATGAAGCATGAGAGTTACCTCGTGTTTTGTATAAGGATTCGACACCCATATCAAAACCGGTAACTCTCAACCTTTCAAGGTCCAGTGTCAGATCAAGTCGCGACTAATACAACTTAAGATACAAAAGCTGTCCGGAGATGGTGGGTCAAGATCACCCGTCCTTTGGCAACAAGGGCGTGTGCGCTATCCATTTTCGCGACTGGCGGTACTCCACTGCTTCTTTGAGGATCTCAACTTCCATCGTCTTCTTACCCAGAAGGCGCTGTAGCTCCCGGACCTGCTTGAGGGCAGTCGCCAGCGCCGAAGCTGGAACCACTTCTTCTCCGGCCGCAACGGCGGTGAGGCTTCCTTCCTGGTATTGCTTCTTCCACTTAAACAAAAGGCTGGGCTGGATGCCATGCAGGCGGGCTACATGGGAGACGTTCATCCCCGGCTCCATTGTCTGCTGAATGATGGCGATTTTCTCTTGCGGAGTTTTACGCTTACGGACTTCTTGCCCTAACAGGATCCCGGTCATTTCAAAATTAGCATGATTGTTAGACATATATCTAAGCCTATCTCTTATCTGGAGATACAGCTACTGTCTGGTGTTACAGGGGGCTACATCACTCTCATCTTGCACGTTTTTTGCACGCGCGTATCTTCCATACGTTTTCTGACACACAAACGCACTGCCCTAGATTGTTAACTATGTCTATATTGAACTCCGTATTGCGGCGTCAGCCCGATCTGACCTCCTCTGCATTTCTGGTCATTGCTTTCCTGACCGGTATTGCCGTGGCATTGCAATTCCCAACGTTGAGCCTGTTCCTTTCGACCGAAGTAAAAGTAAACCCGCTGATGGTGGGGCTCTACTACACGGGTGTAGTGGTCAACTAATATTGGCCACCGCATTAGACTGTATGTAGAACAGTCGCTCAGATTCGTTTGGAGTTAAGCCGCCGTTATACCAGTGAGGCCGGATAGCGCTGTAATACCCCGTGATGTAGCGGATAATCGCGTCCTGGGCTTCGCTGAAGCTGTTGTAACCCTTTGTCGGCACCCATTCTGTCTTCAGGCTGCGGAAGAACCGCTCCATTGGCGCATTATCCCAGCAGTTACCCCGCCGACTCATACTCTGCTTTATCCGGCAGCGCCACAGGGCTTGCCGGTATTGACGGCTGGTATAGTGGCTGCCCTGGTCGCTGTGGAACATGACTCCTGTTGGTTGTCCCCGGAGTTCCCAGGCCATCTGCAACGCTTTAACTGTCAGCGCCGAGTCCGGCGACGTCGACATGGCCCAGCCCACCGGTTTGCGGGCGAACAGGTCTAGCACCACCGCAAGGTAAGCCCAGCATTTGCCCGTCCAGATGTAGGTCACATCGCCGCACCAGACCTGATCCGGCGCGGTAACCGCGAACTGGCGGTTGAGATAGTTCGGTATTTCAACGTCTTCATTGCCGCCGCGTTTGTATTTGTGAGCCGGTCGCTGGCAGCTGGCGATACCCAGCTCCTTCATCAGCTTGCCAGCCAGCGCCCCATTTTGACACCAGAGCTGCCGGTGACGATGGTCGCGATACTTCGAGCGCCGGCAGAGCCGCCGCTGGCGTTCCAGGCTTCCATGACGCGACTACACTTAACCACGCGCTCACCGTCGGGTTCATTAGCGGAAGCCTGCCAGTGCCTGTAGCTGCTGCGATGTACCTCAAAAGTTTGGCACAACGCCGTGACCGGGTATCGCGCCCTCAGCCTGTCGACTACCGTGAACCGTTGAGTGAGTCCGACATTAAGAGCGCCGTAGCCTTTTTTAGGATTTCGTTCTCCATTTCAAGGTATTGGACTTTTTTCTTCATCTCACGCAGCTCGAGCTGTTCAGGGGTAAGAGGAAGTCCCGTTGGCGTTTTTCCCTGTCGTTCAAGGCGAAGCTTATTGACCCAGCGACTAATGGCAGAATGGCTGACATTAACCGCCTCTGCGGCCTTAACGTATGTGTAGCCGTGGTCGACAACCAGCTTTGCGGCTTCGAGCTTAAATTCCGCCGTAAAATGTTTACCCATGAGGTCACCTGTCGTGTTGATGAGGTGAGCATATCACCTCCGATCAGGTGGCCAGTATCAGTGTGCCACTACACGTTTTACTGGCAGATCGACGATTTACTTAACCATAAGTTTTTTGCATCATTAAACTAGTACAATAACTTTACTTTGGAGCTGCAATGTCAGCCGACGTTTTTCCGCTTTCTCGTTCGCGCTCTGCCTTTGGCGGAGCCATGATCATTGCTGGCACTGCCGTAGGTGCAGGAATGTTTTCGATTCCGATCGTTACCGCCGGTGTCTGGTTTAGTGGCTCGGTGCTGTTGCTGGTTGCCACTTGGTTTTGCATGTTTGCCTCCGGACTGATGATCCTGGAAAGCAACCTGCACTACCCCGCCGGTGCCAACTTCCATACCATGGTGAAAGATCTGCTCGGGAAACACTGGAATACCCTGAACGGTCTGTCCGTGGCCTTTGTACTTTATATTTTAACCTATGCTTATATCTCAGCGGGTGGTTCAATCATCACGCACACGCTGGCAGATGTTTTTCCCATAGGGCACGCTACATCAGGGTTAATATTTTCTCTACTGGTTGCCTTTATTGTCTGGCTCTCCACGCGCGCCGTGGATCGGCTAACCACTCTTCTGATTGGCGGTATGGTGATTACTTTTGTGCTGTCAGTGAGCGACCTGCTCACTCAGGTCAACCACTCTCGTCTGTTGATGAGCGCGTCCGCGGATGCGCACTACTTTCCCTATGCACTGGCAGCGTTACCCTACCTGTTGGCCTCTTTTGGCTACCATGGCAATGTGCCCGGTTTGGTGAAGTACTATCACAAAGACGGGCGCACAGTGGCGCGCAGCCTGTTCTACGGCACCTTACTTTCACTGGCAATCTATTTACTGTGGCAGTATGTAATTCAAGGCAACATTCCACGTGAAGGATTTAAAGCCGTGGTCGCCGAGGGCGGCAACATCGGCAATTTACTTCAGCACATGGGCAACGCTGCGCAAAGTGCCTATCTAATCCCCTTGTTGAACGCCTTTTCTTATATGGCACTGGCCAGTTCGTTCCTCGGCGTATCCCTGGGACTGTTTGATTATATTCAAGACTCTTTTTCACTGGCAGATACACCACGAGGTCGAACACAGGCAGCCAGCATTACCTTTATTCCGCCAACGCTTGCCGCCTTGCTGTATCCGGATGGTTTTCTGCATGCCATCGGTTTCGCCGGGCTGGCGGCGACGCTGTGGGCAGTTATTATTCCCGCCTGTATGGTGGTCGCCGCCCGCAAGCGCTTTGCTCCTGATAGCACGACCTATCGTGCACCAGGTGGAATGTGGCTGGTGGTTCTCGTTCTGGCGTTTGGCGCCATTAACATCGTGGCGCACCTGCTTACACTATTGGGCGCTCTGCCGGTGTACGCCTGACCGACCTGCTATAAAATAGAACGACAGCGATGAATGCGCGAGAGGATGATAAAATGCCGCTTGCCTGAATTCAGCGGCGCGAGTAACGTGTCGCCACAAAAATGTCTTTTTCTTTATAACAGGGTTTTTTCATGGCAAGAGCGAACGAAATCAAACGTGGCATGGTGATCAATTACGGTGGCAAGCTGCTGTTGGTAAAGGATGTCGACATCCAAAGCCCCAGCGCTCGCGGTGCCAGCACGTTGTACAAAATGCGCTTCTCCGATGTACGTACCGGCCTGAAGGTTGAGGAACGTTTCAAGGGTGACGACATTCTCGATACCATCACCCTGACACGCCGTTTTGTCACTTTCTCCTATGTGGACGGTGATGAGTACGTCTTTATGGATGATGAAGATTATACGCAGTATATCTTCAAAAAAGAGCAAATTGAAGATGAACTGCTGTTTATACCGGAAGGCGGGATGCCGGGCATTCAGGTGCTGACCTGGGATGGACAAATCCTGGCGCTGGAACTGCCGCAAACGGTAGATTTGGAAATTGTAGAGACCGCACCAGGCATCAAAGGGGCTTCAGCCAGCGCCCGCAACAAACCGGCGACCATGAGCACCGGTCTGGTGGTTCAGGTGCCAGAATACCTGAGCGCAGGTGAAAACATTCGTATTCATATCGCCGAGCGTCGCTATATGGGCCGCGCCGACTAAGTCTCTCTCGCGCAGGTCATTGACTGACGCGCCTCTCGCCTCCCCCGTTTAATCGTATTTCCGGAGTCTGATGTGTTGACCAAAGTAAACCTGATCACTGGCTTTCTTGGCAGCGGCAAAACCACCACCATTCGCCACCTGCTGACACAAAAACCCGAAGATGAAGTGTGGGCGGTACTGGTCAATGAATTTGGTGAAATTGGCATCGACGGTGCGTTGTTGTCTGACAGCTGCGCTGTATTGAAAGAGATCCCCGGCGGTTGCATGTGCTGCGTGAACGGTCTGCCGATGCAGATTGGCCTGAATATGCTGCTGCAACAAAAGAAACCGCACCGCCTACTGATCGAACCGACCGGCTTAGGACATCCAAAGCAGATTCTTTCGTTGCTCACCGCTGAAAGTTATCAACCCTGGATCAGTTTGCAGGCATCACTTTGCCAGTTAGATGCACGGCAGTTACAGGACGCACGTTATAGTGAAAACGAAAACTTTCGCGATCAGTTAGCCGCGGCAGACATTATCGTTGCCAACAAGCAAGATACCTACAGCACAGACGACATCGCCGCGCTACAGCGTTGGCAGCAGGCCGAAGCAAGCGATCGCTCTATAGTGAGCGCCGCACAGGGTGAAATCGATGTGTCACTGCTTGATGAGCCACGCCGCAATACGCGCGAACTTCCTGATGGCGCGCACCATCATTCCCATGCTTCAGAACGTGGATTGGCCGCATTGCGCCTGCCAGGCGGCGAAGCCTGGCGCCGTGCACTCAATGAAGGGCAAGGTTACTTTGCCTGTGGCTGGATTTTCTCCCCAGAAACGCAGTTTTCCACGGCCGCACTGTTGGATTGGGTGCGGTCGACGCCGGTCGACCGCATTAAAAGGAGTGATGCGCATTCCCGAAGGTACATTGATTATCAATCGGCAGGGATTGGACCTGCATATTGAAACCAAACCGCTTCCCCCGCTAGACAGCCGAATTGAGTTAATTCACACCGCATCGGCACCGTGGAATCAGTTCCAAAGCCAGCTGTTGATTTCTCGTTTAAGTTTGCAGGAATGGGATAAAATTTTTTTCTTAATATTTTGATCTTGTTGCATGTCACAACGTCAGTTTTTCGCCATTCTACTGCTCAACGCAGCAGGTGTGGCGCTGTTCTTTTCCTGGTATCTTCCCGCTAATCACGGATTCTGGTTTACCCTCGACAGCGCCATCTTCTTCTACTTTAACCAGCACCTGGCAACCAGTTCGTTGCTGCTGTATATGGTCGCTATCACCAACAACCGCGCTTTCGATGCCTGTGCGCTCCTGGCGATGGGGTTACTTTATTTTTACCATTACCAGCGCGGGGATAGCACTGAACGCCAGCGTTTACTGATCATAGGTGTGGTCATGCTGATTACCGCCGTGGTGCTGAATCAGTTGGGCCACTTGCTGCCAGTACAGCACGCCAGCCCAACCTATTACTTTAGTGATATCAATCGGGTTGGCGAACTGACCGGCTGGCCGACTAAAGATGCCTCCCGCGACAGCTTCCCTGGCGACCATGGGATGATGCTGATGATTTACTCCGCTTTTATGCTGCGCTATTTTCCGCGCCGTTCATTTTTGATCTCATTGGTCATCGTGGTTGTTTTTACCGCACCGCGTGTCATGATCGGTGCCCACTGGTTTACAGACATCGCGGTGGGTTCCCTGTCTGTGGTTTTGGTGGCACTAAGCTGGTGGCTGATCTCGCCGGCCAGCGATGCAATGATTAATTTTTTGCATCGTTCATTACCAGCACGTTACCGTCGCTAAAACCCCCTCTTTAACGCACCGTCCCCCAACTACACCGGCATTCTGGCCTCAAGCGCCTGGATGCCGGGCTGCCATCTGGATGTCATCTGTTTGCGTTATGGTTACCGCGTTTTTTTAGGATAACTCCCATCCGCAAATTTACGATTTATTACATCATTAATTCTTATAAAGAATTTCCATAAAAAGGCTCGCAATCGCCGGAGCGTTAGGGTAGTCTCGGTAAAGTTTGAGTTTTACAGAACGCGGTTATTCTTGGAATGGAAGAAATTATGTGCGATTCCACACATTTTCATCCTCAAGTGGTTGGTCCAGGTAAAACTCTGTTTTAGTCTGACTCTCGTTTCGGCGTTTATATATGGCGTAGTTGCATACATGACGATGGTGGTCGTTAAGGAAATCAAGGGAACATAACGATAATGGTCAAATCTCAACCGAGCCTGAGATATATCTGGCGGGCAATTCCCGCGTTGGCGATGGCACTTGCGCTATCTGCCTGTACAAATACAGGATCTCATCAAGCACAAACTGATCGTTCTGCAATAAATGATAAAGACAGTCTTTTATTGCAGGCTTCTCAGGACGAATTTGAAGCCATGGTGCGTAACCTGGACATCAAATCCAAACTGATGGATCAATATGCCAGTTGGAAAGGTGTACGTTATCGTTTAGGCGGTGACAGCCGCAAAGGTATTGATTGTTCTGCCTTTGTTCAACGTACCTTCCGTGAACAATTTGGCATGGAACTCCCACGTTCGACTTATGAACAGCAAGAATCAGGCATTCAGGTTCAGCGCGGCAAACTTCGCCCCGGCGATTTGGTGCTGTTCCGGGCTGGTTCCACCGGTCGTCACGTTGGCATCTACATTGGTAATAACCAGTTTGTTCATGCCTCCACCCGTGCGGGTGTGATGATCTCCAGCATGGACGATGCCTACTGGAACAAACGTTATCAGGAAGGTCGCCGCATTTTCAGCAAAGGTGGCACCAGTTAACGGTATGACCAGTTAGTCACATTTCCCTTGATGTGCAAAACGAAACGAAAACAGAGAGCTGCTTAATCAGCGGCGTTTTTTTTATCATGATGAGGCATACACCAACCGCCGCGCTCCAGGCTGAACGTAACGCTTGATGAAAAGCTGTTCAACTCTCTGATATGAAGTAGGTTACGCGTAATTTTCATGGTAAAAAGGGACGGGCTGACCTATTACCCATAGGCGGCAACATCGGTTTGACCTATATTCAAGTGATCCAAATGAAAATCACTGCAACTTTGGTCTGATGCCAGATCATTGCACGGCTTTGCAGGAGAAACACAGCGCAATGCTAAAACGTGTGGCCACCCTGGCTTTGCTCGGTTCTCTTTGTTGGGGAGCCCTTGCCGACACCATCCAACAGAACACCTCGTTCGCCTTGTTGGGAGAGCCTAAATATCCCGAGGGATTCACGCATTTTGGTTACGTCAATCCTGACGCGCCCAAAGGGGGGTGCATCACGCTCAGCGCTCTGGGAACGTATGATAACTTCAACCGTTTTGCGTTACGCGGCGTGGCGGCTGAGCGTACCGAACGCCTGTACGATACGCTGTTTACTTCATCTGATGATGAGCCTGGTAGCTTTTACCCGCTGATTGCAATGCATGCACGCCATGCTGACGATTTTCGTTGGATGGAAGTGGAACTGAACCCCAAAGCCACGTATCACGACGGCTCACCGATTTTAGCCTCTGATGTGGCCTTCACCTTCACTATGTTTATGACGCAAGGGGTTCCACAGTTCCGCGTGGTGTACAAAGGCGTCACGGTGACCGCTATCGCGCCGCGCACCGTGCGGCTGGAAATGCCTGAGCCGGATAAAGAACGGCTGCTGGGACTGCTGACATTGCCCGTTATGCCTGAAAGTTTCTGGAAAAATCACAGTCTTGCCGATCCGTTGTCCTATCCCCCACCTGCCAGTGGCCCCTACCGCATCACCTCCTACCGCACCGGCCAATATGTGACCTACAAACGGGTACAAGACTATTGGGGTGCCGATCTGCCGGTGAATCGCGGTTTGAATAATTTCGACCAAATCCGTTACGACTACTATCTGGATGACAGTGTCGCGCTGGAAGCATTTAAAGCGGGCGCTTTCGATCTGCGTGTCGAAGAATCACCCAAGCTCTGGGCAACGCAGTATCAGGGCGGTAACTTCGCTCGGGGTTATATCGTCAAGCGCGATCGGACGAATCAAGCGGCGCAGGATACCCGCTGGCTGGTGTTCAATATTGAGCGTCCGCTGTTTCAGGATCGCCGCATCCGACAAGCCATTGGGCTTAATTTTGATTTTAACTGGATGAACAAGGCTTTCTATTACAACGCTTATCAGCGCGTTAACAGCCTGTTCCAAAACACAGAATATGCCGCGCAAGGTACTCCCAGCCCAGAGGAATTAAAATGGCTGGAACCGCTCAGGGACAAAATACCGCCTGAAGTCTTTGGCCCCAGCTTTCAACCACCAGAGAGTGATGGCAGCGGCTACGATCGCGCCCATTGGCAACAAGCCTTACAGTTGCTTGAGGATGCGGGCTGGGAATTGAAAAACCAGAAGTTGGTCAACCGCAAAACCGGACAACCGTTTACCTTCGAATTATTGCTCCCCAGCGCTGCCAACGTGCAGTACGTACTGCCGTTCCAGCAAAATCTCAAACGTTTGGGCATCGACATGAAGCTGCGCCTGATTGACAGCGGGCAGTTCATCAATCGTCTGCGTGCCCGGGATTTTGATATGCTCGCCCGCCTTTACCCGGCAAGAATTTATCCGGATGGCAACCTGAAATTTGGCTGGCATACCAAATACCTCGACTCAACCTATAACACGGCGGGCGTGAGCGATCCGGCCATTGATGCACTTATTGAGCAAATCGATGCGCATCAAGGCAATAAGGCGGAATTGCTGGTATTAGGCCGCGCGCTGGATCGGGTGGTGACCTGGAATCAATTTATGATCCCCATGTGGTATTCCAATCACGATCGCTACGCTTACTGGGATAAATTCGCCATGCCAGCAACCCGACCGGCCTATACGTTAGGGGTGGATAGCTGGTGGTACGATGCACAGCGGGCGCAGTCATTGCCGCCCGAACGCCGTTAAGGAGCCATGGTGGGAACCTATTTACTACGCCGACTTTTGCTGGTGATCCCCACGCTGTGGGCCATTATTACCATTAACTTTTTTATTGTACAGATAGCCCCAGGTGGACCGGTTGATCAGGCCATTGCCGCCATCGAAATGGGTAAGGGCAGCGGGTTTGGTGCCGGTGGCGGCATGGATGGGGCGATGGCGCGCAGCGGCGGTGGCACGCTGACCGTGGAAAATGCCTACCGTGGCGCTCGCGGGCTGGACCCAGAGGTGATTGAGGAAATCACCAAACGTTACGGGTTTGATAAGCCGATTCACGAGCGCTATTTCACTCTGCTGTGGAACTATGCCCGATTGGATTTTGGCGATAGCCTGTTTCGCGACTCCTCGGTGATGGAGCTTATCAAGCAGAGTATGCCGGTTTCTATCACGCTGGGATTATGGAGCACGCTGATCATTTATCTGGTCTCAATCCCGCTTGGCATCAAAAAGGCGGTCAAGAACGGTACACCGTTTGATACCTGGAGTAGTACCCTGATTATTGTCGGCTACGCTATCCCGGCGTTCTTGTTTGCCATCTTGCTGATTGTGCTGTTTGCCGGCGGCAGCTATCTGGACTGGTTCCCTCTGCGCGGACTGGTATCGAGTAATTTCGACACCCTGCCCTGGTACAGTAAAATCACCGATTACCTGTGGCACATCACGCTGCCCGTACTGGCAACGGTGATTGGCGGCTTTGCTACTCTGACCATGCTGACCAAAAACTCGTTTATGGACGAGATTCGCAAGCAATATGTGGTCACCGCACGTGCCAAAGGGCTGGACGAAAACAGCATTCTGTACCGCCATGTTTTCCGCAACGCCATGCTGCTGGTGATTGCCGGGTTCCCGGCGACCTTTATCAGCATGTTTTTCACCGGTTCGCTGCTGATTGAAGTGATGTTCTCACTCAACGGGCTGGGTCTGCTGGGTTATGATGCCACACTGCAACGCGACTACCCGGTGATGTTTGGTACGCTCTACATCTTCACGTTAATTGGTCTGCTGCTGAATATTGTCAGCGATATGACCTATACGCTGGTCGATCCGCGCATTGATTTTGAGGGACGCCAATGAGCCGAATCAGCCCAATAAATTTGGCGCGCTGGGCCCGTTTCCGCGCCAATCGCCGTGGCTACTGGTCACTGTGGATCTTTCTGGTGTTGTTTACCCTCAGCCTGTTCGCCGAACTGCTGGCCAATGACAAACCGCTGCTGGTGCGCTATGACAACCGTTTCTATACGCCATTGCTGGTGAATTACCCTGAAACCACCTTCGGCGGCCAGTTTGCCACCACCACGGATTTTCGCGATCCCTACGTGGCGGCGCGTATCGCGCAACATGGCTGGAGTATCTGGCCGCCGATCCGTTATCGCTACGATACCATTAACTATGCCACTACCCAGTCATTCCCCTCCCCGCCTTCCGGACTGAATTGGCTCGGCACAGACAGTCAGGGAAAAGATGTGGTAGCGCAAGTGCTGTACGGCTTTCGCATTTCCCTGCTGTTTGGGCTTTCACTGACCTTGTTCTCCAGCCTGATTGGCATTGTGGTTGGCGCAACGCAGGGTTACTACGGTGGCAGGCTCGATTTGTGGGGGCAGCGCTTTATCGAAGTTTGGTCGGGCATGCCGACCCTGTTCCTGATTATCTTGTTGTCCAGTGTTATCCAACCTGATTTCTGGTGGCTGCTGGGCATCACTATCCTGTTTGGTTGGATGAGCTTGGTGAGCGTGGTACGCGCCGAATTCCTGCGAACCCGTAATTTCGGCTACATTCGCGCGGCGCAGGCCATGGGGGTAAGCGATCGGGTAATCATGATGCGCAGTATGCTGCCTAACGCCATGGTCGCGACGTTAACGTTTCTGCCCTTTATTTTGTGCAGCTCAATCACTACCCTGACATCGCTCGATTTTCTGGGGTTTGGACTTCCAGTCGGCTCGCCGTCACTGGGGGCACTGCTGCTGGAGGGCAAGAACAATCTTCAGGCTCCCTGGCTCGGCATTACCGTATTTCTGGTGTTGGCAACCCTGTTGTCGTTACTGATTTTTATTGGCGAAGCGGTGCGCGACGCTTTTGATCCTAGCAAGGCACATTGATATGACCCCAACTCCGCTGTTACAGATTCAGGCTCTCAGCATCGCGTTTCACCAGGGTGAGCAGCTGCATCAAGTAGTGGATTCAGTATCCTTCAACGTCGAGCGCGGTGAAACGCTGGCGCTGGTGGGTGAATCCGGCTCGGGCAAGAGTGTCACTGCGCTGTCGGTGCTGCGTCTGCTGCCTTCTCCACCGGTTATCTATCCTCAAGGGGATATCCTGTTTGACGGCGAATCGCTGCTGCATGCGCCAGAAACACGGTTACGCGAACTGCGCGGCAACCGTATCGCCATGATCTTCCAGGAACCTATGGTGTCACTGAACCCGCTGCACAGCATTGAAAAGCAATTGATGGAAGTGTTGACGTTGCACCGTGCAATGACACGAGACGTTGCGCGCAGTGAAGTGCTTACCTGTTTGGACCGCGTTGGCATACGGCAGGCACAGACGCGCCTGAAAGACTTTCCTCATCAACTGTCGGGCGGTGAACGCCAGCGGGTGATGATCGCGATGGCCCTGCTGATGCAGCCAGATTTGCTGATTGCTGATGAGCCAACTACCGCGCTGGATGTCACCGTACAGGCACAAATCCTCACCTTGTTGCGTGAACTGAAACACGAGTTGGGTATGAGCCTGCTGTTCATCACGCATAACCTGAATATCGTCAAGCAACTGGCAGACAAGGTTGCCGTAATGCAGGGTGGGCGCTGCGTAGAACAAAATCGTTGCCGCGACCTCTTCGCCGCGCCGCAGCACAGCTACACACGACAGTTGCTGGATGCCGAACCCTCCGGTTCCGCGCTGCCTCTGCCGGATGATACGCCGACGCTGCTACGCGTAGAAAAACTCTCGATTTCATTTCCCATCAAGCGTGGCCTATTGCGCCGTACAGTGGCAGAAAAAACCGTCATCAATGGGTTGAATTTCACCTTACGTCGTGGCGAAAGTCTGGGACTGGTGGGGGAATCCGGTTCAGGGAAAAGTACTACAGGACTGGCATTGTTACGGCTCATCGCTTCACGCGGTAACATTGTTTTTGATGAACAACCGCTGCATCAATTTAATCGCCGTCAAATGTTACCACTGCGTAGCCAGATCCAGGTGGTGTTTCAGGATCCCAATTCGTCGTTGAATCCACGGCGCACCGCGCTGCAAATTATCGAAGAAGGGCTGGAAATGCACCAGAAGATGAGTGCCTCCGATCGAGAACAGCGGGTTATTGAGGTGATGCGCGAAGTCGGCCTTAATCCAGAATTTCGTCACCGCTACCCGTCTGAATTCTCCGGTGGCCAGCGGCAGCGTATTGCTATCGCCAGGGCGCTAGTGCTCGAACCCGCACTACTGATCCTTGACGAACCCACCTCGTCACTGGACAGAACCGTACAGACGCAGATTCTGACATTATTGAAAACCTTGCAGCAAAAACGCCAACTGGCTTATCTGTTCATTAGCCATGACCTACAGGTGGTGCGTGCGCTGTGCCATCAGGTTATCGTGCTGCGTCAAGGTGAGGTGGTAGAACAAGGGCGTTGTGAACAAGTTTTTTCCGCGCCTCAGAGCGCCTATACACAAGAACTGCTGCGTATGGCCACCCTATAGAGGCACACGCGCCATGTCATGGCAGAAGCATGGCGTTTAAAACGGATAGAGCGCACTCAGGGGTTCCGCGATGGCGACGCCCACATTTTTAAGACGACACAATGCTGTACTTTCATCATCACGGTGTAAAAACAGACAGGGTTCCCCTTCCCATTCCAACACGGCACAATCAATCTGAATTTCAGCCAGGGACTGGTTCAACTGACGTAAAATAACCCAGGCCATTTCACCGTCGTGGCTTAATAATTTAAAGCCAATCAGGTTGTTGTCCTCATCTCGTTCCCGCAGGGGAATAACGCTCAGCGGAATCGGTTCCACCTTGATACCAGCGAAGCCCGATAGCCAACGATAACTTTGCGGCAAACGATGCACTACCGAAAGTTGGAGAGTGTCCACTATTACTTTCCCTCAGGTATGATTATGGTGAACAAACGCAATGACATTGGCGTCAAAGAAAAAACGTTTACTCTTAGTGTCCGAATATGGCGGCACTGCTGGATGAGCATTTCTACAAGAACCCGCGTTGCAATAGTCATAAGTCACCCTTCTTAGCGAATGGAAATGATTGCAATACTGATTAATGCCACGTTGATCACATTTTAAGATTTTATAGGTTGCGCTATATTTAACGCTTTCCCTGCAATATCTCAACCCCTTTTATTTACATTGTTCACTTTTAAATCATACATTTTACATTTATAGAGCAACATTCCAAAAAAAGACAATGTGACATCGATAACACTTGACCGTGAACAAAAAGGAAAGATCAAAATAATGGAGCCCGACGTTGAAGGTCAGCAACGAGAGGGTTCCGTTTGCCGCATCACTGCGGCAAACGGAAAAAGAGGACGGAATCAGCGAGAGCGGGCTGCGTAACCGTAAAGCAGGAAGGCGGCAACGGAACAGAGTGACATGGAGACAATCATCGGCCAGGCGCTGGTAAAACTCACCAGTGACAGCAGGCTTCCGACCAGTGCGCCCATGCCAAAGCGTAGCGTGCCAGCCAGCGAGGACGCAGTGCCCGCCATATGCGGAAAATCATCCAGTATCACGGCCATGGCATTTGACATCACCATCGCAATACAGCCGACATAGATAGCCACTCCCAACACCAACGGCAAGAAGCCC
This sequence comes from Symbiopectobacterium sp. Eva_TO, assembly GCF_053848865.1. Taxonomy (NCBI): domain Bacteria; kingdom Pseudomonadati; phylum Pseudomonadota; class Gammaproteobacteria; order Enterobacterales; family Enterobacteriaceae; genus Symbiopectobacterium; species Symbiopectobacterium sp. Eva_TO. Next base: position 52,696 of record NZ_JBSPEY010000005.1, read on the forward strand.
AGATCCAACGCGTAGATAACCACCAATGCAATACCGACAGCGAACTGTATCATTAGCCCGATGCGAAACATCTGATTCGCGCCCAAGCGGCGCACCACACGGCTATTGGTGTAGGTGGTCAGGAACAGAAAGACCACGTTCAGGGCAAAGTAATAGCCGAAATGCTGCGGAGACACACCGTAGAGATCGATATAGACAAAAGGGCCAGCGCTTAAAAAAGAAAACATACCAGAAAACGAAAACCCGCTTGCCACCATGTAGCTAAAGACTTTTTTGTGGCGAAACAGCGAGGCGAAATTCCCGGCGGTGGTACGAAAATGGAACGGCTGGCGTTTTTCTACCGGCAACGACTCTTTGACAAAGCGCATCACCAGCACCGAGGCAATCAGTGACAGTCCGGCCAGCGTCCAGAAAATCGCATGCCAGCTAAACCATAGCAGCAACACGCCGCCCAACATCGGCGCCAACAGCGGTGCGACCGTCATGGCCAGCATCACAAATGACATCATGCGCGAAAATTCATCTTTGCCGAAGGTGTCACGCATCAGCGCATTAATAACCACCGCAGACGCAGCCGCAGACAAGCCGTGCAGCATCCGCAGCACGGTGAGCTGTTCAATGGTTTGCGCCAGCGCGCAGGCCACGCCAGCCAACATAAAGACCAGCGTTCCCCCCAGTATCACGGGTTTACGTCCCAGGCTGTCCGCCATCGGGCCGTAGAATAACTGACCGATAGCAAACCCCATGATGTAGCCGCTTAACGTCATCTGCACCTGGCCAGGTTCCACGCCGAACTCTTTGGCAATCACCGGCAGCGCCGGCAGATACATATCGATGGCAAACGGTGTCAGCATCGACAACAAGCCAAGAATAAAAATCAAGCCACTATGTGATGGCGCTTTCCCCACTGCATGTCTCCCAACGTGTTGCCCGCAAAACAAAAAAATTCACCGCAGCGGCAGGCCTCCACCACGGTGACGGTTGAAATAGGCTTGATGACCGGTTCAGCGGCGCATCGTGTTTACATCAGGTGGATGACGAGCGCATAACGCATACTGCATGCAGTATGGCGCAAATCGGCTCAATGCGGCAAAACGCTGTCCACTTCTTCTTCCGTCAATGCGCGATACTCGCCCGGCTCAAGCGTGTCATCCAGTGCAATGGCACCAATGCGCTCACGGTGTAACTCAACCACGCGATTTCCCACGGCGGCGAACATCCGTTTAACCTGGTGGTAGCGCCCCTCCCCGATGGTTAACCGGACCTGATGGTCATCCAGCTTTTCCAGTTGCGCGGGTTTGGTCAGCGATTTTTCACCGTGCAGTTGCACCCCCTGCTCAAACTGGTGTGCCGTATCCTCTGCCAGCGGCAGTTCGAGCGTGACCAGATAGGTTTTTTCACAGTGATGCTTGGGCGACGTAATGCGGTGCGACCATTGTCCATCGTCTGTCAGCAATACCAGCCCGGTGGTGTCAATATCCAGTCGACCCGCAGCATGCAGTTTGTGCGCAACTGGCTCATCGATAAAATAGAGAATGGTCGGGTGATCCGGATCTTCCGTTGAACACACGTACCCTTGCGGCTTGTTAAGCATGAAGTAGCGCGGGCCATTCTGCTGTACCAGCGCGTTGCCATCGAACTCAACCTGATGTTCAGGTGCCAATTTGAATGCGCCGCTTTTAACCACCTCACCATCAACGGTAACGCGCTGCGCACGCAGCTCCCGTGCTACCAATGCACGGCAGATCCCGAGTTGCTGGGATAAAAATTTGTCCAATCGCATGAGAAAATCAAGTGCCTGTCTGTGTTAAGGAAGGAAAATCATGTCGTAGTATAGCGAGTGATGACGATTGCTCCTAGAATGTCTGACGTTTTCCCCCATCTGTGATCATGGATACGCACAAAATGTGCGATTGCTTTTCATTAACCGTAGGCGAGGGTTCGCCCCTGGCGCATAAAAATATAGAATAAATACATCTTTTATTTTCAGGGTTATTACAGGAGCACACGATGTCATCTATTCACGGTCATGAAGTACTGCATATGATGCTGGATTCTGCCGAATCCTACACCACTGAGGGGCTGATTGCCGCCATTGAAGCGCGTTTCGGTGCCGACGCACGCTTTCATACCTGCTCCGCTGCCGACATGAGCGCGGCAATGCTGGTGGATTTTCTGGCAAACAAAGGCAAATTTATCCCACAGGACGCAGGGTTTAACACGGCAGCCAGCAAGATCTGCCAACACTAAGCCATGGCGTTCACCTTACGCCCCTATCAACAGGAGGCAGTTTTCGCCACACTGGCCTATTTTCGCCAACATCAACACCCTGCGCTGATCGTACTGCCCACCGGCGCAGGAAAGAGTCTGGTGATTGCCGAACTGGCGCGGTTAGCGCGAGGACGCGTGTTGGTGCTGGCGCATGTCAAAGAGCTGGTTGAACAGAATCACGCTAAATATTGCGCCTGGGGATTGGATGCCGACATTTTTGCTGCCGGACTTAACCAACGCCGCAGCGAAGGCAAAGTGGTGTTTGGCAGCGTGCAATCCGTGGCGCGAAATCTGCCTGCCTTTACCCACCTCGTTATACACAAGTCCGCAACGCCTTATATGCCAAGGGTTAGCGGGCTGAAATAGGCAGCCAGTGGGGTTGTAAATGAAGTGAAACCGACGTGTACTATCGCCATTTACGGCGCTGAAAAATGACACGGGATTCAGATGGCTGGGCACACCAAGAACTGGAAGGGGTAAATCTTGGTGACACGAGGCTCAATAAGCGTGCCAAAGGGCTTTTGATACGGCTGGCTGAGAATCCGCAAGCCAGCATTCCGCATGCGTGCCTCGGATGGTCTGAGACGCTGGGTGCTTACCGCTTCATGGAGAACCAAGCATTCGAATGGCGAGACATTCTGCAACCTCACTGGCAGCGTACGCAGGAAAGGATCCGAGAACACGAGGTTGTGCTGTGTATCCAAGACACTACCGAGCTTGACTTCAACGGGCAGCAAATCCAAGGCTTGGGTCCCTTGAACTACGAAGCCAGGCGTGGTCTGTATCTGCATCCGACCTACGCGGTCAGTCCGGATCGCGTGGGGTTGGGCGTACTGGATGCGTGGATGTGGGCAAGAGAGCCGAAGGATGCAGACGGAAAACGCGATGGGATCAAGGAGAGTACGCGCTGGCTCGAGGGATACGAGCGAGTTGCTGAACTCGCCTCGGAGTTGCCAAACACACGTCTGGTGTACTTAGCCGATCGCGAAGCGGATATCAAGGCGTTGATGCAGCTCGCTGATGACCTTGGCACTCCGGCTGACTGGTTGATCCGCTCGACTCATAATCGCAGTCTGGACTGTAATGAGAAGCTTTGGCAGAAGGTTGGAAAGACCGTGCCGGTGGGAGAAATCCAATTCGTTATGGCGGCTCGCGCGGGGCAGAAGGCGCGTACGGTGAAACAGGCGCTGCGCGTGAAGCGAGTGTCGCTGCGTTGCGGGTTGGCAGTGACTTGTGTGATAGCCAAGGAAATTGAGCCGCCAGCAGGCGTGAAGCCGGTCGAGTGGCGGTTGCTGAGCAATCGCGTACCTGAAGGACGAGAAGATATCGTGGAGCTGATCGACTGGTATCGGGCTAGATGGGAAATCGAGATGTTCTTCAATGTGCTGAAGAACGGCTGCTGTGTCGAAGCGTTACAGTTATCGACCGTGGATCGCATTGAGCGGGCATTGGCGCTGTTCATGATCGTGGCATGGCGCATCGCCTATTTAATGCGTATGGGACGAACCTGTCCAGAGCTAGACGCAATGTTGTTCTTTGATTCCGACGAGACTCATGGCGCTTACCTACTGATGAACAAGCGTATGCCCAAGGGCCGCCCTAAGCTAAACGAAGTATTGCGCTTAGTTGCGCAACTCGGAGGCTTTCTTGCTCGAAAAGGCGACGGTGAACCAGGCGCAAAAACTATCTGGAAAGGCTTGCAGAAAGTCATGACGGCCGCCGAAACGCTACGCGCGCTCAGGCACGAACAGAGATGTGTATAACGAGGTGGCCTTTACCCAGTTCTCGCTACTGATCATCGATGAATGTCACCGCATCAGCGATGACGATGACAGTCAATATCAGCAAATCATTACGCACCTGCGCGCACAAAACCCCGCACTGCGCCTGCTCGGCCTTACCGCAACGCCTTACCGCCTGGGCAAAGGCTGGATTTATCAATATCACTACCACGGCATGATTCGCAGTGATGAACAATGCCTGTTTCGCGACTGTATCTATGAACTCCCGCTGCGTTACATGATCAAACACGGCTTTCTGGTACCGCCGCAGCGCCTGGACATGCCAGTAGTGCAATACGATTTCAGCCGTTTGAGCGTGCAGCCCCACGGCCTGTTCAACGAAGCGGAAATCAACCGTGAATTACGACGGCAGCAGCGCGTGACGCCCCAGATTGTCAATCAGATAGTCAGCTACGGCACCGAGCGTAAAGGCGTAATGATCTTTGCGGCGACCGTGGAGCACGCCCGGGAAATACACGGTCTGTTGCCTTCAGAAAAAGCCGCTTTTATCAGCGGGGAAACCCCTGCCGCAGAACGCGATGCGCTGATCGCTGCCTTTAAGCAGCAACAGTTGCACTATCTGGTCAATGTGGCGGTGTTGACGACAGGCTTTGATGCGCCGCACGTTGACGTCATCGCTATTCTGCGCCCGACGGAATCCGTCAGCCTGTATCAGCAGATCGTTGGACGTGGCCTGCGCCTATCGCCAGAAAAAACGGATTGCCTGATTCTGGATTACGCAGGGAATCCCCATGATTTGTATATGCCGGAAGTAGGCAGCCATAAACCGCACAGCGGGAGCCAGCCGGTACAGGTGCTTTGCCCGCAGTGCGGTTTTGCCAACCTGTTTTGGGGAAAAACTACGGCGGAGGGTGATATCGTCGAACACTATGGTCGCCGCTGCCAGGGCTATGAAGAAGACGACAACGGTGTTCGAACGCAGTGCGATTACCGTTTCCGCTTTAAAGTATGCCCGGAATGTGGTGCCGAAAACGACATTGCCGCGCGCCGTTGCCACCAATGCGATCACATTATGGTCGATCCTGACGACATGCTAAAAGCCGCACTCAAGTTGAAATATGCCCTGGTGCTGCGCTGTAGCGGCATGCAGATGACGACCGGACAGGATGAGAAAGGTGAATGGCTAAAGATCACCTATGTTGATGAAGGCGGCGCGGACGTCAGCGAACGTTTTCGCCTGCATACGCCTGCCCAGCGCCGCGTATTTACTCAGCAGTTTTTACGGGTGCACCAACGTGCGCCGGGGCTAGTGCTGACATGGCAATCCGCACAGGATATCTTGCGCCAACAGGCCGCCCTGCGTGCGCCGGATTTTGTCGTGGCGCGACGCCAAGGCAAACAGCGGCAAGGCTTTTGGCAAGTGAGGGAAAAACTGTTTGATTATGAAGGCCATTTTCGCCGTGCCAATGAATTACGCTAGCTGGCGTAACACGGTTTCATTTGCCGCCACGCGGATATTCCGTTAGAATGCAGCCCGCTTTCGTCATGCAAAAGCAAATCTGTTCCATTGTGAATAACACATTCCATTGCGAATAACCTAACCTGTTGCTGGGTCGCCTGTAGCAGGTGTATTTTCTAAAATAGAGAAAATCATGATCACTATTAACGCAGAAGTACGTAAAGAGCAGGGTAAGGGTGCGAGCCGCCGCCTGCGCGCAGCCAGCAAATTCCCAGCCATCATCTACGGTGGTTCGGAAGCGCCGGTATCTATCGCTCTGGATCACGACAGCATTAAAAACCTGGAAGCTAAAGAAGGTTTTTACGGCGAAGTTCTGACCCTGGTTGTCGATGGTAAAGAAGAAAAAGTGAAAGTTCAGGCTGTTCAGCGTCACGCTTACAAGCCGAAACTGACTCACATCGACTTCGTTCGCGCTTAATCGTTTGGGGAAACCCGTAGGACGCTGCGAGTTTTCCTAGCAAGCAAGAATGTCGATAAGAAAAACGCCGCTTATGTGTATTAGCTCAAACCTGATCTGACAGTTACCGGTTATTTATACAGGTGTCTGTCAGATTAAATCTGGTTCAGATTTTTTTCTGCCCAGACTCGTTTACCATCAAGTAACGTGGCCATTGGCGTACGCCCGCAGCACATTTTACCCTGATGAGTTCGCTCATTATTGTAATGCCACAACCAGTTGTCCAGATCCTTTTGTAGACTTTCTAGGTCCTCGTATAACGTCTTACGGAACGCAACCTGATAAAAATCCTGCAAAATAGTTTTATGGAAGCGCTCGCAGATACCGTTTGTCTGCGGAGACATCGCTTTCGTTTTCGTATGGTCTATATCGTTGATAGCCAAGTACAGCTGATAGTCATGTTGTTCCACTTTACCGCAGTACTCCGTCCCCCTGTCCGTCAATATTCTTAGCATTGGCAGCCCCTGAGCTTCGTAGAACGGCAGCACGCGATCATTGAGCAGGTAGGCGGCAGAGATCGGTGCTTTACTCGTGTAAAGCTTGCAGTGCGCCACTTTCGAGTACGTATCCACGAACGTCTGCTGGTAGATACGGCCAACACCTTTCAGATTACCCACGTAGAAGGTGTCCTGCGACCCCAGATAACCCGGGTGAGCAGTCTCTATTTCACCACAGGCTTCGTCGTCGTGCGCCTTCTTCTCCAGTGCAGCGATTTGAGCATCAGTAAGTACGATGCCTTCTCTGGCAACTTTTTCCTCAAGTGCCTTCAGGCGCTTACGAAAGTTTTCCAGATCGTGTCGTTGCCAGATGGAGCGCACACCGCTGCCAGAAATGAAGACGCCTTTTTTACGCAGCTCATTACTGGTCCGGTGCTGGCCATGAGCCGGGAACTCAATGGCGTAATCAACAACCGCACGTTCAGTGGCTTCATCAGCACGGTTTTTCAGGTTGGGAACCCGGCGGTTTTGGTTAACCAGAGCGTCAATGCCGCCTTCTGCCGCCAGTTCCTGATAGCGATAAAACGTGTCGCGTGACACCCCCATGATTTTACAGGCTTTTGATACGTTACCGAGTTCTTCGGCGAGATTGAGCAGGCCGGCTTTGTGTTTGATGATGGGATTGTTAGTATGAAGCATGAGAGTTACCTCGTGTTTTGTATAAGGATTCGACACCCATATCAAAACCGGTAACTCTCAACCTTTCAAGGTCCAGTGTCAGATCAAGTCGCGACTAATACAGCTTATGCGGCGTTTTTCGTTTTCTGGTCGCTTATTTATCACCGCTGCTTAAACGGCGCTGTAGCTGATCGCGCAAATTCGGCGGCGTTCCTTTAATGGTAAGTGTGTCGGTTGTCGGATCCCAGAAGATACGCTCGCCCAGCAGCATGGCATCAAAGTTGATCGTCAACCCACCGCCACTGCCAGCAAACTTGGTCAGTTGGCGTAGCGTGCTGCGATCCGCCGGGAAACTCTCTTCCAATTCATAGCCCTGTTCTGAAAAAGCATGGAAGGTTTTCTCTCCCAACGGCGGTAGCTCCTGCGACAACGCAGCAACCTCTATCTCTTCCCCTGCCTGCAATTGTTCATTGCAATAGCTGTATACCTGCTGACGGTATTGCTGACGCTCGTTTTTATCCAACTGCGCATCGGCACAATAATCGTCTACCGCCTGCAACAGGCCGCGATTCTGCGCTTTGGCGTCAAGCCCCGCGCTGGCACCGAGGAAATCCATAAAGAAATCCGCGACCTTGCGCCCTACCCGCCCTTTCAGGAAGGTCAGATAGCGTTGAGATTCCGGGTTGGTTTCCCATTCTGTGAGATCGATACGCGCCACAATATCCGCATGGGGGATATCCAGATAGTGTGTGCTGCTGATATCCAACTGTTCATTGACGCGCATGCTGCTGCAACTGCTCAGCACTGCCACCAGCAGATACTCAACCGCCAGATAGCGGTATTGGCAGAACAGCACGATGCCCCCCTCCGCAAAGGGATATTTCGCCAGTTCATCACGCAACCGAGCGGTGGCCGCGCGACTAAACCCGAGGAAATCCTCCTCCCCTTTACGGCAGCCACGCAGTGCTTGGGCCAGTTCGCTCTGTTCCTCGAACACACCGTAGGCCTTGTTTTTCGCACTGTAGACGCGGTGCAACTCGGCCATCATCTCGTCAACGGCGGGGGTGGCATCCAATAACGAATCCCGTAACACCAACTCCAACGTTTGCTCATCACGTTTGACAAGCTGATGCAAGGCAATCTGGTCGATATCCAGACTCATGATAAACTCTCCTTTTGGCAAGGAGCGTATTCAAACACCAACGCAGGTCCCCTGCAAGAGAAAGCTTCCAGCCACCAGAGGTTGAGGCTAAAATGATAAAATTGCGGAAAACGTCAGGTCGTTACGGTAAGATATTCCCCTTTATCAGGTTGAGAATCGCCCTTTTATGGCACAATTATCCCGTTACAGTGACGAACTCGTCGAACAAGTGCTTTCCGAATTGGTAAGCGTATTGGAAAAACACCGTACCCCTACTGACCTCTCCTTGATGGTTTTGGGCAACATGGTCACCAATCTTATCAACACCAGCGTAGCACCGGAGCAGCGTCAGGTATTGGCTCGTTCTTTTGCTGATGCGTTGCAGGCATCCATCACTACCCATAACGCGCACTAACACCGACCAGAGGCTATGGTAAGCAACCGTCACAACTATCGCGAAAAAGTTTCCCAGATGATCAGTTGGGGGCATTGGTTCGCGCTATTTAACATCCTGTTGAGTCTGGGGGTGGGCAGCCGCTATCTGTTCGTGGCGGATTGGCCCTCGTCGTTACTTGGCCGTAGCTATGCCCTTGTCAGTTGGCTGGGGCATTTTAGTTTTATCGTTTTCGCCGTCTACCTATTGATTGTCTTTCCCTTGACGTTCGTGGTGATGCCGCAGCGTTTGCTGCGTTTTCTTTCCGCGGCGTTGGCAACCGCAGGTCTGACGCTGCTGTTGCTGGATATGGAGGTGTTTAGCCGCTTCCACCTGCACTTGAATCTCACCGTCTGGGAGTTGGTGATCAATCCAGAGCAAAGTGACCTGGCCCGTGACTGGCAACTGATGTTTATCGGCATCCCCGTGATTTTCATGGTTGAGATGCTGTTTGGCACCTGGTGCTGGCAAAAACTGCGTAGTCTGAACCGTCACCGCATTGGCATGCCGGTCGCCGCGGTATTTATCAGTGCGTTTTTCGCCTCACATATGATGTATATCTGGGCCGATGCCAACTTCTATCGACCTATCACCATGCAGCGCGCCACATTGCCGTTATCCTATCCGATGACTGCGCGACGATTTCTGGAAAAACACGGCCTGCTGGACGCTCAAGCGTATGAGCGACGCATTGCCCTACAGGGCAACCCTGAGGCGATTACGCTGGAATACCCACTGAACAATATTCAGTTCCGCGATGCCGGCAGCGGCTACAATCTGTTGATTGTGGTGGCAGATCAACTGCCGCTCACCCGTATGCCGCAGTTGATGCGTTTTGCAGAAGAGAACGTGCACTTCAGCAACCATTTCAATGTCAGCCAGAATGCCCAAAGCAGCCTGTTCAACCTGTTCTATGGCATCTCGACCACCTACATGGATGGGGTATTGAGTGCACGCACGCCATCAGCGTTAGTGAGTTCCCTGAACCAACAAGGCTATCAATTTGGTCTTTTCTCAAGCAACGGATTTGATAACCCGCTTTATCGCCAGGCACTGCTGTCAGACTTTTCGCTGTCAGTACCGGTAACTCAACGTGATGTTGATACCGTTCAACAGTGGCAGACGTGGCTGGAAACCGGTACGCAACCCACATCGCCGTGGTTCTCTTATATTGAGCTTGGCACCACTGGCACCCGAGCCCTAACGGATACTAAAGCCACCGATCAAAACATCAGCGCAATACTTAATACGTTGCAAAGCCAAGGTAAACTGGATAATACCGTCGTGATTATTACGGCAAAATCCAGCGAACAGGATAAAGGCAGCCGCTACCGTCGCTCACAGTGGCAGATCCCATTGGTGGTACATTGGCCGGGTACACCGGCGCAGAGCATCAGTAAAATGACGGATCAAAAAGACGTTATGGTCACGTTGATGCAGCGTTTGCTGCATGTCAAAACGTCCGCCACGGACTACTCGCAAGGGGAAGACCTGTTTGCGGCCCAGCGACGTAATAACTGGCTGGTGAACGGCAACCGCGGTGCGTTGATGATCACAACGCCAGAGCAGATCATCCAATTGGAAGCCAATGGCAGCTACGATGCCTACAACAGCGACGGTGAAAAATTGCGTGATGAAAAACCAAGTTTACCGCTGCTGTTACAGGTACTCACCAGCGAAAGGCGATTTATTGCCAACTAACTGCCTAAATCTAAAGCGATCGCGCCAGCAGGCTATTGCAATCGGTTCAGGAGACGGTAATATAGCGCCCCATAGCGTCGGCACGTAGCGCAGCCTGGTAGCGCACTGTCATGGGGTGTCAGGGGTCGGAGGTTCAAATCCTCTCGTGCCGACCAAACAATCCCAAGAAAACCAAGCTTTTGCGGTTGGTTTTTTTATGCTTGGAATTTGGCCGGGCAAGATGCCAGACGGCACACGTTGAACCTCCACGCACAAAAAAAGGAGCTTTCGCTCCCCTTTCTGGCAGATCAAAGCGCAATCTTGAAATCATTTGTACAGGATTTCGGTACCGCGCAGTTGATCGTTACCGGCTACAGAAACAATCTTGTACGAAGATGCGCCAGCTGCTTCCGCTTTTGCCGCTACCTGAGCTTCAAAGGCGCTCAGCGTTTCTGCACCGCTCACTTGCACAGTGCCAATGTCTTGCGGGTAATGACTCCAATTAGTAGAACATGTGTTTTTCGATAAACGCGCCGATGACTTTTTCGTGGATCTCGACGGAGTGCGAGAAGCAAATCGTTTTACGCGCCAGTCGTTTAATGCGGGTACGGAGCGTCAGGTTATTGCGCTCTATGCGTTGCGTGAAGATCTTGCCAGTCAGATGTTTCTGCTTCGGAACCTCTCTTGCATAGCTGCCCCAGTTGTCACTGGTAATCATGCCGATGTTGAACGGTGTCAACAGAGCCAGCAATTCACGGCAGGTCTCATCGGTTCGGGGGCCAAAAGTGTAGGCCAGAACACCGTCCGTTTTGGTATTGTAAGCGAACCAGAGCCAGTGCTGTAGCGCCTTACTGCCAACGAAGCTCCATTGCTCATCAAGTTCACAGATAAGGGCGATGTCGGCGTGAGCAACGGGAGAAGACGTTATCCTGCGGGGCGAGAGCTTTTTAAAGCCCGGATGACCGTATTGATGCCGATTTTCAACTTTCTGGCGGTATCGCGAACACCAGCACCGTTGAAGGCCATATCAACGATCTGCTCTTTGACTCACGGCTTTCGCGCTTCATAGCGGTAGGTAAGCTGGAATACACGGCGACAGCACTGACACCGGAAGCGTTCGCGCTTAGTTGGACTAAGGCCATGTCGATAAACTTTATCTGAATGGCAGCGAGGGCAATGAACAAAAACAGTAACCACGTGGAAACCTCAAATAGCGGCAGAATATCACAAAAGCCAACTATTTGAAGGAATTACCCGAAGATACTTTTCTGGTTAAAAAGTTTCTATCCACCTCCGCCGATAAGAATATCGCCATGGCCCACAAGGCCGGCAAAGGACCTCATCAAGCCTTGTACAAAACCCATTTCACCCACGCAGCACACGCCATCAGCGAATTTACCCTTAGCCTGCATGAAGGGGAAATGCTGATAGAAGATCGCACCTTGTTTCAGTGTGTTTCTATTGAGGGTAAAAATGTCGAACTGAAAGAGGTATTGGCGCCACGCGTCTCGATGAGAGCAGCGTAAAAATAGCGTCAATCTAGGCTTGTCCCTTAATTACATAACCTCTGTTAAAACAGGCGGATGCAGCCCCGTTTCAACATTGCCAGATAATTCCTCGCCGTTTTGTCGTAACGTGTCGCAATGCGACGGTATTCTTTCAGACGGCCAAAGCACCGCTCAACAACGTTCCGATTGCGGTAGGCGTCACGATCGAGCTTTGAACGACCATCCACCGCCATTTTTTCAGTGGATTTTCGGGAGATGACAGTTTTTATACCTCTGTTTTTCAGCTCGTTACGTAATACATGCCCGGAGTACGCCTTGTCAGCGAGTACCGCATGACCACGGCGTTTCATACTGCCGTTCTGGCGTTGAACACCAATACCGTCCAAAAGACGTAGTGCAAACTGACTTTCATGAGCCTGACCGGGGCTCAACACGATGTTTAACGGAAGACCACTTCCGTCTGTAGCCATATGGATTTTGGTGCCAAAACCACCTCGAGAGCGACCCAGCCCATTATCTCCGGTGATATCGGGATGTTTTTTTGAGCACCGGCAGCACATTTCAGCGCCCTGATATTGCTACCATCCAGCGCAGTCGCTGACCAGTCCAGGAGGCTATGGGCATCAAGTGATGAAAGTAACTTATTGAAAATAATGTTAATGACTCCCGATTTTGATCATCGGTTAAAGCGGTTATAAACGGTTTTCCATGGGCCGTATCGCTCAGGTAAATCACGCCATGGGGCACCAGAGCACAGCCCCCAGAACATGCCATTGATAATCATGCGATGCTCAGCCCATGGGCGTCCGGCCTGTGGTGTTGCTGGTTCAGCAGGGAGTAAGGGCTGGATGATAGCCCATGCTTCATCGGGAAGGTCGTAGCGAGCCATAGTTCAAAATGATGTAGAAACAAACAGTTAGTATAACTCATGGGATTAAGGGACACAGCCTAGCCTTACACCCTATGTCACTGACTTTTCTCGGCAAGCCGTGTCTGACCTGACGTAGCGCCAAAGCAAGATACCCGTCACAATCCAGAAAAAAAACTTCGTTTTATATTTTATGAACGGCGTTTTAAATTATATACTCCGCTCCGCCTTATAAGTAAGGTTCTAGGCTGTGTCCCTTAATTACATAACTTCTTGTAAAAGAGGTGGATGCAGCCCAGTTTAACCCATATCGTTATACACATCTTTCTAACGCACTGTTTAATCAATGAGTTACGGGTTTATCTCAGAGTGGCATTTTGAACCTCAAAAAGCCAATGGGATGGCTTGAATGCCTTAATTCACGGGGTTCTGAGCATCCTGTTCAAAAAATGGCCAAAAGATGTGTATAACGGATATGAGTTTAACCATCGACAGATAATTCCTCGCCGTTTTGTCATAACGTGTGGCAATACGGCGGTATTCTTTTAATCGGCCAAAACATCTTTCCACTACATTGCGATGACGGTAAGCGCCACTGGCGAACCGTGAGCGCCCGTCCGAAGCCATTTTTTCATTCGCTTTTCGGGGATGACTGCCTTTATCCCCTTTCGTTTCAGCTCGTTGCGTAGTGCATGCCCTGAATAAGCTTTGTCAGCCAGCACCGCATAACCACGACGCTTCATGCTGCCATTCTGGCGCTGAACACCAATACCGTCCAGAAGACGTAATGCGAACTGGCTTTCGTGAGCCTGTCCGGGGCTCAGCAGGATGTTTAACGGGAGACCACTTCCGCCTGTTGCCAGATGGATTTTGGTGCCAAAACCACCGCGAGAGCGACCAAGACCGTTATCTCCGGCGATATCGGGATGTTTTTTTGAGCACCAGCAGCACATTTCAGCGCCCGGATATTACTGCCATCCAGCGCCGTGGCAGACCTGTCAACGAGACCATGCGCATCAAGAGCAGAAAGTAACCTGTTGAAAATAATGTTAATCACACCCTATTTTGACCACCGATTAAAGCGGTTATATACGGTTTTCCACGGACCATATCGCTCAGGTAAATCACGCCATGGAGCACCTGAGCACAGAATCCAGAACATACCATTGATGATTTTACGATGCTCTGCCCATGGACGTCCGGCACGTGGTATTGCTGGTTCAGCAGGCAGTAAAGACTGGATGATCATCTATGCTTCATCGGGAAGGTCGTAGCGAGCCATAGTTCAATATACTGTGGAAACATACGGTTACTATAACTCAGGCAATTAAGGGACACAGCCTAGATACCTTTGCCCCGACTCCAGTCGGTTTTTTTTAGCTGAAATTGCCAGGGTTAGCACACCAGAGCACGGTTTCAGCCATTAAGGCCACTGCGCTTATTCCAAGGCATGTGCATCAGTAATCTGGCCATACCGCAAAATCCGCTGACACCGGCAAACACAAATCCTGCACCGATGAAACCGGCGACACTAAAAAAAGCCGGATGTAACGTGTACCCCAAGACAACACTTAGCAGTGTCAACCCGCCAGCAGCAATTTGTACCTGACGCATGACAGGCAGCGGTTGCGAGCGATCTACTTCAATCGGCAAACCCGCCTTTTTCCATGCGTTGAGCCCCCCTTCCAGCAAAAATGCGCGTTGATCGGGAACCAGTGTTGCTATCTGCTGTGCATACAGTTCGCAGCGCGCTCCCGATAAACAGTAAAAAATAACCGTTTTATTTGCAGGTAATGTTATTCCCGACGGCTCGCTGGCCAACTCCCCCAGCGAGTAAAGACGTGATTGCGGAATACGCTCACGCTGGAATTCTGCTATCTGGCGAATATCAACCATCAACGCCCCGTCAGCCTGGCGCTGCCGAGCCTCAACGGGGGAAAGATCACCTCGTTATACACAAGTCCGCAACGCCTTATATGCCAAGGGTTAGCGGGCTGAAATAGGCAGCCGGTGGGGTTGTAAATGAAGTGAAACCGACGTGTACTATCGCCATTTACGGCGCTAAAAAATGACACGGGATTCAGATGGCTGGGCACACCAAGAACTGGAAGGGGTAAATCTTGGTGACACGAGGCTCAATAAGCGTGCCAAAGGGCTTTTGATACGGCTGGCTGAGAATCCGCAAGCCAGCATTCCGCATGCGTGCCTCGGATGGTCTGAGACGCTGGGTGCTTACCGCTTCATGGAGAACCAAGCATTCGAATGGCGAGACATTCTGCAACCTCACTGGCAGCGTACGCAGGAAAGGATCCGAGAACACGAGGTTGTGCTGTGTATCCAAGACACTACCGAGCTTGACTTCAACGGGCAGCAAATCCAAGGCTTGGGTCCCTTGAACTACGAAGCCAGGCGTGGTCTGTACCTGCATCCGACCTACGCGGTCAGTCCGGATCGCGTGGGGTTGGGCGTACTGGATGCGTGGATGTGGGCAAGAGAGCCGAAGGATGCAGACGGAAAACGCGATGGGATCAAGGAGAGTACGCGCTGGCTCGAGGGATACGAGCGAGTTGCTGAACTCGCCTCGGAGTTGCCAAACACACGTCTGGTGTACTTAGCCGATCGCGAAGCGGATATCAAGGCGTTGATGCAGCTCGCTGATGACCTTGGCACTCCGGCTGACTGGTTGATCCGCTCGACTCATAATCGCAGTCTGGACTGTAATGAGAAGCTTTGGCAGAAGGTTGGAAAGACCGTGCCGGTGGGAGAAATCCAATTCGTTATGGCGGTTCGCGCGGGGCAGAAGGCGCGTACGGTGAAACAGGCGCTGCGCGTGAAGCGAGTGTCGCTGCGTTGCGGGTTGGCAGTGACTTGTGTGATAGCCAAGGAAATTGAGCCGCCAGCAGGCGTGAAGCCGGTCGAGTGGCGGTTGCTGAGCAATCGCGTACCTGAAGGACGAGAAGATATCGTGGAGCTGATCGACTGGTATCGGGCTAGATGGGAAATCGAGATGTTCTTCAATGTGCTGAAGAACGGCTGCTGTGTCGAAGCGTTACAGTTATCGACCGTGGATCGCATTGAGCGGGCATTGGCGCTGTTCATGATCGTGGCATGGCGCATCGCCTATTTAATGCGTATGGGACGAACCTGTCCAGAGCTGGACGCAATGTTGTTCTTTGATTCCGACGAGACTCATGGCGCTTACCTACTGATGAACAAGCGTATGCCCAAGGGCCGCCCTAAGCTAAACGAAGTATTGCGCTTAGTTGCGCAACTCGGAGGCTTTCTTGCTCGAAAAGGCGACGGTGAACCAGGCGCAAAAACTATCTGGAAAGGCTTGCAGAAAGTCATGACGGCCGCCGAAACGCTACGCGCGCTCAGGCACGAACAGAGATGTGTATAACGAGGTGGGGAAAGATAAGGTAGCGTTACCATGCTATTCCTCTCTTTCAAGGACAATAAATGTCTTTGAGCGTCGTGATAATGCGTTCCAGATCGTGGTTAGCAATCGCGTAATAGATGGTGGTGCCTTCGCGCTGAGCGATAACCAACCCTTCAGAACGCATACGCGCCAGATGCTGCGATGTGGCAGAAGGGCTTAAGCCGCAAACCTGCCCGAGTACGCCAGCGCTCACCTGGTGACGCTCTACCAACATACAAAGAATCAGTAAACGATTGGCATTCGCCATCGCCTTTAACAACAACGCAGCGTCATGGACACGCCGCTGCAATTCACTCACGGTATCCGGCATCGCTGATTATTTTAGAAAACCATTAATTAAGTAAATACTAAAATTACAATTAAAACAAATCAAGCGTTTTCTCTGAAAAGTGTGACAAGGGCTGGAGCATCTTTCGGTTGGCTGTTACTCTATTAAAATCGGTCCACTGTTTCAGATTTCTTCAGCACCTGACGTACTGTTGGGGGCGATCATTAGCCAGATCAACGTTTCCAGTAATAAAACAAGACACACTATCGCGACTTTGCGTGATGACACCAGCAGGTAGCGTTATCGCCACGTCGCTGTTGCTCAACCAGGCCTTATTCAGAATAATTTCAAAGCGGTGCATGAAAAACTTCTCTCGATTAGTCAATAGATATCACCAAACGGATTGGTACAAAAAACGGCACTCAAACCGTGTTCTGCTCTGGCGCGAGATCACACCGCTGGCCGTGCCCATTTTTATTGAGGGGCTATGCGTGGTGCTGATGGGGGTATTCAGCACCTTTCTTGTCAGTTGGTTGGGCAAGGAATCCATGGCCGCCGTGGGTCTGGCCGACAGTTTTAACATGCTCATCATCGCTTTCTTTACTGCTGTCGCACTGGGCACCGCGGTTGTACTGGCGTTCAGTCTGGGCCAACGTAATCGCAAACAGGCCCGTGCGGCAACGCGTCAGTCTATGTCTTTGCTGGTACTGGTCTCCTTTTTGTTGGTGCTGCTGATTGAATTGGCGGGTGAAGCCATTATTAATCTGATCGCCGGTTCAGCGGATCAGCATGTTAAAGCGTTGGCGCTGGTGTTTCTGCGGCAAACAGGGTGGAGCTACCCGGCAATGGCGATTGCCTTGGTCGGGTGTGGGGCGCTACGCGGGGCCGGTAATACCAAGCTGCCGATGTTCATAAACATCGGCATGAACATCTTGAACATTCTGATCAGTAGTGTGCTGATATACGGGATTTTTTCCTGGGATGGTCTGGGGTTCTATGGCGCAGGTATCGGCACGACGCTGTCACGCTATATCGGTGCGGTGTTTGTCATTCTTACGTTG
Source organism: Symbiopectobacterium sp. Eva_TO (assembly GCF_053848865.1). Lineage (NCBI taxonomy): Bacteria > Pseudomonadati > Pseudomonadota > Gammaproteobacteria > Enterobacterales > Enterobacteriaceae > Symbiopectobacterium > Symbiopectobacterium sp. Eva_TO. Next base: position 70,198 of record NZ_JBSPEY010000005.1, read on the forward strand.
ATGCACGGCTTTAACGGTGCCCTGCGCATCCCGTTCAAATCCTATTTTGCGCCTTTCACTTACACGATTCTGTATGAAGTGTTAAGCATCGGTGTTCCTGCTAGCGTGGAATCCGTGATGTTTAATCTGGGCAAACTGATCACACAACGCTTTGTCGCCGGAATGGGCACAGAGGTCATCGCGGGTAATTTTATCGCCTTCTCTATCGCAGCACTGATCAACCTCCCCGGCAATGCCCTCGGGTCGACAGCAACGATCATCGTTGGAACACGCTTGGGTAAAGGGCAGATTTTTCAGTCGATTCGCCAGTTACAGTATATTTTTGTGCTTTCCAATATCGGCTTATGTATCATCGCCTTATCATCAATACCTTCGGCCAGTTTCTTGTCATCACTGTATACCAATGAGCCCGAAGTGATCGAGGTTGCCAAACAGTTGCTATGGTTGAACGCGCTTTGGGCAGCGGCCTGGGTAGTGCCTGCGGGCTTGAAGGGGGCAAAAGACGCCAGTTACACCATGTGGGTAGCCATGGCCAGTATGTGGGGATGCCACATTGTAGCAGGTTATATCCTCGGTATCTGGCTCGGTTTTGGCGTTATCGGCGTGTGGATGGGCATGTTCTTTGATTGGATCGTGCGCGGCCTGTTGTATTATCTCCGTATGGCCAGCGGCCGGTGGCTGTGGCGCTACCGACCTCCCACCGCTTAACACACGGTAGACATTATCGGCTTGACACTACAGTGCGCAGAAACCGGAACCGACGCGGAGTGCCTGAGGATTCGAGCACTGCCAGAGCCAAAATGGCAAGTAAGGCAGCGCTTACATTAGCGCCCGCGCGTTCTGTGAGTGCTTGATGGCCGAAAGCGAAATGCCATCACAATAAGCACGACAACGCCCCACGCCATGATCGTCCAGGCTTGCTCCAACCCTTCAGTGTGCTGTCGAATGACACCTGCGAGTGTAGGCATCACGCTTGCGAGGATATAGCCTCCGCCTTGAACAAATCCCATCAATCGATTTGTTTCTTGCACATTGGTTGCGTGATCGAGTGCAACAATTAGCGAAAGTGGAAACAGCGCCCCGATACCAATTCCGAGCAGAATCATCGCGACAAAAGCCAGGGACAGCGGTGCCACCAACAGCAGTATCATGCCTGACAGCAGTAACACCAGTATTGGCACCAGCAGCATACGTCGATCGGGAAAGCGGGAAATCAATGCGGAAACGGCCAACCCTGCACACACCTCGGTCAGCGTTAATCCCCCCAGCAAAAAGCCACTTTGCGCGGCACTCCACCCTAACTGCATGTAATAGGGTGGCAACCAGGCGAGCACCAGCGTATAAGCCCCCGTCCCTATCCCAAAGAACAGCATCAAGGTCCAATGTTGCAAACCGTGCGGCGCGGGATGATAAATCGCATTCTGCTCATGCTCCTCACGCGACGACGGCGCTTTGTACCAGACCAGCAGAGCGATAAATGCCACGCTCCCCCAACATGCCAACGCGCCAGACCAGCCAGCGATACCCGACAACGGTGAGGCCGTCGCCGCAGCAACGGCTGCCCCAGCCATAATCCCCGTAGTATAAAGTCCCATCAACAGACTGCTGCGCTGGAGAAAGAAGCGCTTGATAAACGACGGTACCAATGCCTGAATCAGCGCAATGCCTACACCGCCAAGCGCAGCACTCACCAAGAACCCAATGCGCGTATCCCAGGGAAAGCGCACCAGACAAGCAACCGTAATGATGGTAATGCCGAGCAGAATGCCGTGATACTCCCCCAGATGACATTGCAGCCAGCCGCCGTAAAGCTCGCAAATTCCCATTGCCAGGATGGGCAATGTGGTTAACAGGCCAGCCTGGCTGTCGTCCAAGCCAGTTGCCTGCTGAATTTGTTCAAGCAATGGGCCCACCACGGTTAGGCTGTGTCCCTTAATCCCATGAGTTACACTAACTGTTTGTTTCTAGATCATTTTTAACTATGGCTCGCTACGACCTTCCCGATGAAGCATGGGCTATCATCCAGCCCTTACTCCCTGCTGAACCAGCAACACCACAGGCCGGACGCCCATGGGCTGAGCATCGCATGATTATCAATGGCATGTTCTGGGGGCTGTGCTCTGGTGCCCCATGGCGTGATTTACCTGAGCGATACGGCCCATGGAAAACCGTTTATAACCGCTTTAACCGATGGTCAAAATCGGGAGTCATTAACATTATTTTCAATAAGTTACTTTCATCACTTGATGCCCATGGCCTCGTGGACTGGTCAGCGACTGCGCTGGATGGTAGCAATATCAGGGCGCTGAAATGTGCTGCCGGTGCTCAAAAAAACATCCCGATATCACCGGAGATAATGGGCTGGGTCGCTCTCGAGGTGGTTTTGGCACCAAAATCCATATGGCTACAGACGGAAGTGGTCTTCCGTTAAACATCGTGTTGAGCCCCGGTCAGGCTCATGAAAGTCAGTTTGCACTACGTCTTTTGGACGGTATTGGTGTTCAACGCCAGAACGGCAGTATGAAACGCCGTGGTCATGCGGTGCTGGCTGACAAGGCGTACTCCGGGCATATATTACGTAACGAGCTGAAAAACAGAGGTATAAAAACTGTCATCTCCCGAAAATCCACTGAAAAAATGGCGGTGGATGGTCGTTCAAAGCTCGATCGTGACGCCTACCGCAATCGGAACGTTGTTGAGCGGTGCTTTGGCCGTCTGAAAGAATTGATCTTGACCCACCATCTCCGGACAGCTTTTGTATCTTAAGTTAACGATGCCCGCTGGCGCCGATATTCTCTTGGGGAGTTGTATCCCAGCGCACTGTGCGGATGGTTTTCATTGTAATGATTGAACGCCGCTGCAAGATTCTTCAGCGCTGTTCGCACATCGGGTTTTGGCATGAAGGCGATGTAATCTTCCTTCATCGTCTTCACGAACCGTTCTGCCATGCCGTTACTCTGTGGACTGCTCACTGCTGTTGTGCAGGGCTCCAGATTCCGTTCTCTGGCGAACTTCCGCGTTTCATGCGCTGTGTACGCTGAACCATTATCCGTCAGCCATTGCACTGGTTTATCCGGCAGCGCGCTACCGAAGCGTTTTTCCACCGACCTCAGCATCACATCCTGCACGGTTGAACTGTCATAACCCCTGGTGCTCGCTGCCCAGTCTATGGCCTCCCGGTCGCAGCAGTCCAGTGCGAACGTCACCCGCAGCTTCTCGCCGTTGTCACAACCGAACTCGAAGCCATCTGAGCACCAGCGCATATCGCTCTCTGCTACCGCGATTTTGCCTTTATGCTCCCGCTTCGGACGTTCAGTTTTATCATGCAACAACAGCAGGTTATGCTCGCTCATTATCCTGTAAAGCCGTTTGGCGTTCACCGGTGGAAGTCCCTCTGCACGACGTTGCTTACGCAGGATACCCCACACTCGGCGGTAACCGTAACTGGGCATGTCGCTGATGATACGGAGGATGTCCGATAATATCTCAGCATCAGCTTCGTCATTACGCCGGTTGCTGCGCCTGTCCAGCCAGTCGGCAGAACGGTTAACCCGCAGTGACAGCTGCGCACGCGACACGCTCATGGCGCGGCTGACCAGAGCTATTCCCCGTCCTTTGGCAACAAGGGCGCGTGCGCTATCCATTTTCGCGACTGGCGGTACTCCACTGCTTCTTTGAGGATCTCAACTTCCATCGTCTTCTTACCCAGAAGGCGCTGTAGCTCCCGGACCTGCTTGAGGGCAGTCGCCAGCGCCGAAGCTGGAACCACTTCTTCTCCGGCCGCAACGGCGGTGAGGCTTCCTTCCTGGTATTGCTTCTTCCACTTAAACAAAAGGCTGGGCTGGATGCCATGCAGGCGGGCTAAATGGGAGACGTTCATCCCCGGCTCCATTGTCTGCTGAATGATGGCGATTTTCTCTTGCGGAGTTTTACGCTTACGGACTTCTTGCCCTAACAGGATCCCGGTCATTTCAAAATTAGCATGATTGTTAGACATATATCTAAGCCTATCTCTTATCTGGAGATACAGCTACTGTCTGGTGTTACAGGGGGCTACATCAGGCCGTCTGAAAGAATACCGTCGCATTGCGACACGTTACGACAAAACGGCGAGGAATTATCTGGCAATGTTGAAACTGGGCTGCATCCGCCTGTTTTACCAGAGGTTATGTAATTAAGGGACACAGCATAGAATCGGGCGCAGGTTTATTCCGAGCAGGAGAGTGGCGATAAAGAGAAATTGGCGTGAGTGCCTGGGGGAAGCGGGCATAAAATGATCCTGTGATGGCTATTTTAGCGCTGAGGGTTGTGTCATCAAAAATGCGACGGGTGCTTACTTTCTTAGCGCGTATTCTTGCATAAATTATCTTAACGTCAAGATAATAATCATCTACCCCCACACTACCGGTTCACTCCACAGACAAAAAAATCCGCCATGACGGCGGATTTTTATATGGCATCGTATTGCAGTTCAGAATCGATTTTCTGACCGCACAACACCCTTAGAAGCGGTAGCCTACGCCAACCGCCCAGGTGCCAACATCGACGCTACGGATACGGCTTTGCTCATAACCAACATCCAGGGCAACGTCCTGAATCGGGTTGAATTGCAAACCTGCACCGTAGGTGAAACCATAGTTATGGTTATTGTCGGTATCGTCTGCCGCATTGTAAGTGTATTTACCGTGGCTCAGGCCAATCACGCCATAGACGCTTGCCCAATCATTGATACGGTAAACCGGGCCCGCAGTAAAGCCCATGTATTGGCCTTTATTGTAGTAACCGTCGTTGGACTGGCTGTTTTCCAGATAGGTGAAGGAGCTGATTACGCCAACCTGGCTGTCATCAAACTCATAGCGGTATTTAAGGTTAAAACCTTTCGCTTTGTTCACCACGCCCTGGGCATCACCCTGAGCATATCCGGCGGATACGGTACTTTGGCCGGCGAATGCGGAACCTGCGTTTACTGCAAATACGCAAGCCAGTGCGGAAAGACACGCAAATTTTTTCATATACTGCCTCGAATTCATCTTATGAAAGAAGTTTAAGCAGACTTAATATAACAAAAAAACCTGATGTGCTGCGCATTAAATATTTATCAAACCGCTTATAGATGTAACAAAAATTTTCAATAAACACGTAACGGCATGATTTATAATCACTAAAAAATGCTGACCACGAAACTAAAATTAATTCCCACCCGACAGTAAAATACAGACAAATCTTAATGTTGCGTTCAGTTAATATACAGGCCGCAATTCATTCCACACCGTAAATAAATATATCGTAAATAAAAGTCAATTAAAGTAAGCGTAGTGCCGACAAATCATTTACACTGGATTAGGCTATGTCGCTTAATTGCCTGAGTTATAGTAACCGTATGTTTCCACAGTATATTGAACTATGGCTCGCTACGACCTTCCCGATGAAGCATGGATGATCATCCAGTCTTTACTGCCTGCTGAACCAGCAATACCACGTGCCGGACGTCCATGGGCAGAACATCGTAAAATCATCAATGGTATGTTCTGGATTCTGTGCTCAGGTGCTCCATGGCGTGATTTACCTGAGCGATATGGTCCGTGGAAAACCGTATATAACCGCTTTAATCGGTGGTCAAAATCGGATGTGATTAACATTATTTTCAACAGGTTACTTTCTGCTCTTGATGCGCATGGTCTCGTTGACTGGTCTGCCACGGCGCTGGATGGCAGTAATATCCGGGCGCTGAAATGTGCTGCCGGTGCTCAAAAAAACATCCCGATATCGCCGGAGATAACGATCTGGGTCGCTCTCGCGGTGGTTTTGGCACCAAAATCCATCTGGCAACAGACGGAAGTGGTCTCCCGTTAAACATCGTGTTGAGCCCCGGACAGGCTCACGAAAGCCAGTTCGCATTACGTCTTCTGGACGGTATTGGTGTTCAGCGCCACAATGGCAGCATGAAGCGTCGTGGTTATGCGGTGCTGGCTGACAAAGCTTATTCAGGGCATGCACTACGCAACGAGCTGAAACGAAAGGGGATAAAGGCAGTCATCCCCCGAAAAACGAATGAAAAAATGGCTTCGGACGGGCACTCACGGTTCGCCAGTGGCGCTTACCGTCATCGCAATGTAGTGGAAAGATGTTTTGGCCGATTAAAAGAATACCGCCGTATTGCCACACGTTACGACAAAACGGCGAGGAATTATCTGTCGATGTTGAAACTGGGCTGCATCCGCCTCTTTTACCAGAGGTTATGCAATTAAGGGACACAGCCTAGTGTGGAAAAAAACATAATTTATGGACGCCCTTTCTCACACCATCATGACTTCTTCCCTGTTTATCAAGGCCCAAAGGATGACCTTATCTGCTTTGCGCGGCTCGACGCTGTTGCCTGTTCTTCTTATCGTGATTGCGATGCTTTCCATCCAAAGTGGGGCCGCTTTAGCGAAAAACCTGTTTCCGCTGATAGGGGCTCCCGGCGTTACAGCGCTGCGCCTTGGGCTTGGAGCTCTGATTTTATGCATTGTTTTTAAACCGTGGCGCATGCGTATTCAGGGGAATCGATTACCGCTGCTGCTATACGGCCTGACCCTCGGTGGCATGAACTTTTTGTTTTATCTCTCTATTCGAACTGTTCCACTGGGTGTAGCGGTCGCGCTTGAATTTACCGGCCCGCTGGCCGTGGCCATATTTTCGTCGCGTAGGGCGCTTGATTTCCTTTGGATCCTTTTGGCACTAACTGGTATGTGGTTTCTATTACCGCTGGATAACGACATTGCCAACGTCGATATGCAAGGCGCGCTCTGCGCCATCGGCGCAGGTGCCTGCTGGGCGTTATATATCGTGTTCGGAAAAAGCGCAGGCGCTAACCATGGCCCGGCGACAGTGGCTATTGGCTCATTGGTTGCCGCTGTGGTGTTTTGCCCCCTGGGTGCTTATTTTGCAGATACTTCATTGCTCTCCCCAGCCATTCTGCCGCTTGGTATCGCCATCGCGATCCTCTCCACGGCACTACCCTACTCGTTGGAGATGATGGTACTGACCCGTCTCCCCGCCAAAACCTTCAGCACGTTGATGAGCATGGAACCCGCCATTGCCGCCCTATCCGGGATTCTGTTTCTCGGTGAGAACCTGTTGCTGACGCAATGGGTAGCGCTGTTTTGTATCATCGCCGCTTCCCTCGGTGCTACGCTCACAGCAAAACGAACACGCATCACTGATAGCGCCCAAAGCTGACACGCCCCCCTTCAGAATTCAATCGCGTTTCTTCTCTTGCAGGCGGCAGACTGCGGCAAGAGAAGGCCCCTTTCAGATATATTGCTTCGCAAATGACAGTGACGTCAGAATAGGCACAAGTTATTATAAGAGCTAAATAATTCTCATTCACTATCGTTATTTGCTATAATAATGACGTGGGATTTCTATAATAAAATCAGTCAAAAAGACATACACCTGCATAGTGCATGGGCAATTTCTATAATAGGTATTACCCATATCGTTATACACATCTTTTGGCCATTTTTTGAACAGGATGCTCAGAACCCCGTGAATTAAGGCATTCAAGCCATCCCATTGGCTTTTTGAGGTTCAAAATGCCACTCTGAGATAAACCCGTAACTCATTGATTAAACAGTGCGTTAGAAAGATGTGTATAACGATATGAGTACAACTGGGTGGCATCGCACTGGGTACAGTGCAGGTCATTAATAAAGAAACCTCGCTGAAAAGCTACCCGACCAATATCCACAGTGTACAGGATCATCTGAAAGCACTGGCGGAGCGTTACAGCGTTGTCGCAAACGAAATGCGCAGTGCTATTGCGAAAACAGAAGATGAAGACAGTGCGGATATGTTAACGGCAGCTTCTCGCGATCTGGATAAATTCCTGTGGTTTATCGAAGCCAACATCGCAGAATAACCGTGGCATTCTATAATTGTATTAGTCGCGACTTGATCTGACACTGGACCTTGAAAGGTTGAGAGTTACCGGTTTTGATATGGGTGTCGAATCCTTATACAAAACACGAGGTAACTCTCATGCTTCATACTAACAATCCCATCATCAAACACAAAGCCGGCCTGCTCAATCTCGCCGAAGAACTCGGTAACGTATCAAAAGCCTGTAAAATCATGGGGGTGTCACGCGACACGTTTTATCGCTATCAGGAACTGGCGGCAGAAGGCGGCATTGACGCTCTGGTTAACCAAAACCGCCGGGTTCCCAACCTGAAAAACCGTGCTGATGAAGCCACTGAACGTGCGGTTGTTGATTACGCCATTGAGTTCCCGGCTCATGGCCAGCACCGGACCAGTAATGAGCTGCGTAAAAAAGGCGTCTTCATTTCTGGCAGCGGTGTGCGCTCCATCTGGCAACGACACGATCTGGAAAACTTTCGTAAGCGCCTGAAGGCACTTGAGGAAAAAGTTGCCAGAGAAGGCATCGTACTTACTGATGCTCAAATCGCTGCACTGGAGAAGAAGGCGCACGACGACGAAGCCTGTGGTGAAATAGAGACTGCTCACCCGGGTTATCTGGGGTCGCAGGACACCTTCTACGTGGGTAATCTGAAAGGTGTTGGCCGTATCTACCAGCAGACGTTCGTGGATACGTACTCGAAAGTGGCGCACTGCAAGCTTTACACGAGTAAAGCACCGATCTCTGCCGCCGACCTGCTCAATGATCGCGTGCTGCCGTTCTACGAAGCTCAGGGGCTGCCAATGCTAAGAATACTGACGGACAGGGGGACGGAGTACTGCGGTAAAGTGGAACAACATGACTATCAGCTGTACTTGGCTATCAACGATATAGACCATACGAAAACGAAAGCGATGTCTCCGCAGACAAACGGTATCTGCGAGCGCTTCCATAAAACTATTTTGCAGGATTTTTATCAGGTTGCGTTCCGTAAGACGTTATACGAGGACCTAGAAAGTCTACAAAAGGATCTGGACAACTGGTTGTGGCATTACAATAATGAGCGAACTCATCAGGGTAAAATGTGCTGCGGGCGTACGCCAATGGCCACGTTACTTGATGGTAAACGAGTCTGGGCAGAAAAAAATCTGAACCAGATTTAATCTGACAGACACCTGTATAAATAACCGGTAACTGTCAGATCAGGTCTGAGCTAATACATAACACTAGGCTGTGTCCCTTAATTACATAACCTCTGGTAAAACAGGCGGATGCAGCCCAGTTTCAACATTGCCAGATAATTCCTCGCCGTTTTGTCGTAACGTGTCGCAATGCGACGGTATTCTTTCAGACGGCCAAAGCACCGCTCAACAACGTTCCGATTGCGGTAGGCGTCACGATCGAGCTTTGAACGACCATCCACCGCCATTTTTTCAGTGGATTTTCGGGGAATGACAGTTTTTATACCTCTTTTTTCAGCTCGTTACGTAATACATGCCCGGAGTACGCCTTGTCAGCCAGCACCGCATAACCACGGCGTTTCATACTGCCGTTCTGGCGTTGAACACCAATACCGTCCAAAAGACGTAGTGCAAACTGACTTTCATGAGCCTGACCGGGGCTCAACACGATGTTTAACGGAAGACCACTTCCGTCTGTAGCCATATGGATTTTGGTGCCAAAACCACCGCGAGAGCGACCCAGCCCATTATCTCCGGCGATATCGGGATGTTTTTTTGAGCACCGGCAGCACATTTCAGCGCCCTGATATTGCTACCATCCAGCGCAGTCGCTGACCAGTCCACGAGGCCATGGGCATCAAGTGATGAAAGTAACTTATTGAAAATAATGTTAATCACTCCCGATTTTGACCATCGGTTAAAACGGTTATAAACGGTTTTCCACGGACCATATCGCTCAGGTAAATCACGCCATGGGGCACCAGAGCACAGCCCCCAGAACATACCATTGATAATCATGCGATGCTCAGCCCATGGGCGTCCGGCCTGTAGTGTTGCTGGTTCAGCAGGGAGTAAGGGCTGGATGATAGCCCATGCTTCATCGGGAAGGTCGTAGCGAGCCATAGTTCAAAATGATGTAGAAACAAACAGTTACTATAATTCATGGGATTAAGGGACACAGCCTAGCATTCAGGGTGAACAGGATCTGACGGGCAAAGTAGTGGCAGTGAAAAGTGGTACCGGTTCAGTTGACTACGCCAAGGCCAATATCAAGACCAAAGAACTGCGCCAGTTCCCAAATATTGACAATGCTTACATGGAGTTAGGTGTCGGTCGTGCCGATGCGGTACTGCATGATACGCCGAATATCCTGTACTTCATCAAAACAGCAGGCAACGGTCAGTTTAAAGCGGTGGGTGATTCCATCAAGGCACAGCAATACGGTGTCGCCTTCCCGAAAGGCAGCGAACTGCGTGAAAAAGTGAATGCGGCATTGCAAACGCTGCGTGACAACGGCACCTATGCTGAAATTTATAAAAAATGGTTCGGCACTGAACCGAAATAATTGCCGTATCAGTCTGGAGAACGTTCATGCAGTTTGATTGGAGTGCCATCTGGCCTTCTCTGCCCCTTCTGTTAGAAGGGGCAAAAATGACCTTGCTGATTTCCGTGCTGGGTCTGCTGGGTGGCTTGGTTATCGGTGTCGTCGCAGGCTTTGCCCGCGTCTACGGGAGTTGGATTTCCAACAAGATCACGTTGGTGTTTATTGAAATCATCCGCGGTACACCGATTGTTGTACAAGTCATGTTTATTTACTTCGCCTTGCCGATGATCCTGACGTCGGTGCGTATCGATCCCTTCGCTGCTGCGATAGTCACCATCATGATCAACTCAGGTGCCTATATCGCGGAAATTACGCGCGGATCGGTATTGTCGATTCACAAAGGGTTTCGTGAGGCGGGTTTGGCACTGGGGTTATCAAAACGCGATACGCTACGCCATGTGATTGCACCGTTGGCGTTGCGCCGGATGTTACCGCCATTAGGCAACCAATGGATCATCAGTATCAAAGATACCTCGCTGTTCATCGTTATCGGCGTGGCGGAACTGACGCGTTCCGGGCAAGAAATCATTGCGGGCAATTTTCGCGCACTGGAAATCTGGAGTGCGGTTGCGGTAATTTACCTTGTCATTACCTTGGTACTGAGTTTCATTTTGCGTCAGTTGGAAAGAAAACTTAAGATTATATGATTGAATTCAAGAACGTTTATAAACACTTTGGTCAGACAAAGGTGTTGCATGACATCAATCTGAATATCAACCAGGGTGAAGTGGTGGTGATTATCGGCCCCTCAGGCTCCGGTAAATCCACGCTACTGCGCTGTATCAATAAGCTGGAAGAAATTACCAGCGGTGAGCTGATTGTCGACGGTCTGAAAGTGAACGATCCTAAAGTTGATGAGCGTCTTATCCGCCAGGAAGCGGGTATGGTGTTTCAACAATTTTATCTTTTCCCGCATCTGACCGTGCTGGAAAACGTAGCATTTGGTCCAATTCGCGTACGCGGAGCCAGCAAAGCGGAAGCCGAGAAGTTGGCACTGAAACTGTTGGCGAAAGTGGGTCTTTCTGAACGTGCGAATCACTTTCCGTCCGAACTTTCTGGTGGACAGCAGCAGCGCGTAGCAATCGCACGTGCACTCGCTGTCAAACCCAAACTGATGCTGTTTGATGAGCCAACCTCGGCACTCGATCCAGAATTACGTCACGAAGTACTGACAGTAATGAAAGATCTTGCGGACGAAGGCATGACCATGGTCATCGTTACGCACGAAGTGGGATTCGCTCATAAAGTCGCTTCACGGTTGATTTTCATTGATAAAGGCCGTATCGCCCAAGATGGCGACCCTGAAGAGCTGATCACCAATCCTCCCAGTGAGCGGTTGCGTGAGTTCTTGCAGCGTGTCTCCTGATACTGTCGCAAGAGTGCATTAAAAAAGGGGAGCACCTTACCGGGCTCCCCTTCTCTTTGTCACCGCCCCTTGCGTTGCCCACCGAAATCACCACGCGTCGGCCAGACACGCACCCGGTTTAGAGACTTACGCTGTATAAGGATATTCGCGTTCAATGAACGCCGCAAACGCCTCACACATCGCACTATCGCCATCCCGATTGTCTGCCAATATACGAGTACCATCGACAATACGAATGTGGGCATTCAAATCGGCATCAGCCACAGGTTGCGGATGCTGGGCAGCATGCAAGATAGCCGCTTGCGCCTGCTGCCACGCCTGCTCAATCGTCAAATTACAGGCCTCGGCCAGATACGCCGGATTGAACCCTTCGCCTGTCAAACTGCGCAGCGTGTCATCATGGCTGAAGCTGTTGCCAGGACGCCAGTAATGCAGAGCCAGATCCGGGCCAATGGCTGGGTTATCCGTAAGATAGCCATCGCGCTTAAGAAAGAAATGCCGCGTCTGCTCTACCGCCATCAGCGCCAGCAGATAACCTTGGTAGGAACAGGCTGATTCCATTGATAAAAGATGCGGGATGGCAATGGTAGGACGTGGGCTACCGCCAATGCCTAAAATACGCTGCTCGATGTCACGCGCCAGTTGTGTAATCGCTGCTGGCGTGCGTGCATCTTCATCCATGCTGTAAAGCTGCCATTCAAAGTAAGGCACCAGCAAAATGTGGCGCTCGTTAAAGGCACGCATTGGTTGACGCACAGCGATATCAGCTTTGATCAAGGCATCAGAGAGGACTTCGCCCTGGCGATTCTTAGCATAGCGCTTTAACCAGTCAGCGTCGTGCAGCAGGCTGTCGCAAAACATGGATTGCGTTTCCGCATATGCCATCGATGTAGGCGGGAATTCCTGCGAGAAGCAAGGTGCATTCTGACGAATATTGGCAAAATGCGCCGCATGACCACCTTCATGAAACAGGGTATTGATACCCGTAGCACCGCTGCCCACTTGATCAGGTTTAGCCAAACTGGTGAAATTGATTTTTGCTGGCAACCACTGCCCTTCCTGTACAAAGGGCGGAACCGGACCGTGCATAAAGCCATTTTCATACTTGTCTTTGCGCACCAGCAAGTCCAGTTGCATCTCTGCACCATTGAACCCGATGTCCAGTCGCTTAAAGCTGTTAATCCAGCGTTCTAACGAGGCCGAGAAAGGAAAGTAGGGATCCAGTTGGCGGGTGACATCTCCTGCACTGGCATAACGAATATTCCACGGTTGCAGCGCATTATCCCCTTTCTCGCTCGCCAGTGCGGCCAGACTGCGTGCATTCGCATCGCGCGTTTGCTCTTCAAAACGGTCCAGGATGGCAAACAACTGCTCAGTGCGTATTCGCATGCGATCGATCATCGATTCGCATCTAAGGTCGATCACGTTTTCGCATCGTAATCGATCACCCGGGAACCTAACTTTTTTATCGTTTTAGCGTGTTTCTTCTGCGCTTTCCACTGCCAGGCTATTTTTCCTTAATGATTCTCCCTGAAGCTCCACTCTGTGAGAGTTGTGGATCAGCCGATCCAGGAAGGCATCTGCCGCCGTCGGGTTTTCCATCACTCCGTACCATTGCTCCACCGGCAACTGGCTGATAAGGATCGTGCTGGTTTGCCCATATCGCTCTTCCGTTATTTCCAGCAAGTCATTGCATTGCCGCGTTGTGATAACTTCAAGACCAAGGTCGTCCAAGATAAGAAACTCTATTTTTTGAAGCTGTTTCAGTTGCTTAAGCCAGCTGCCGTCCAGTCGGCCCTGCTCAAGCTGATCCAGCAGCCGACCCATGCGCCAGTATTGAACGCTTCTCTTTTGCCGGCACGCCTGCTCGCCCAGGGCACAACCTACCCAGCTTTTTCCGCTTGTAGTGGCCAATATTAGTTGACCACTACATTGACCCCAGAGTCGATCAAAACGTCCGTCAGTAAACATCAAGCCACCTTGCTGCTCTCACTTACCACAGAAGTCAGGCTTAAAAAGGCGTTCTTAATCCTACCTTTTGAAATGATGACGTCAGATTTTACGTGCGGGCATTTTAGCCAAACCGTTTGCTAATGGTCGCCACCGCTTGTTCCATGGTAGGAGACATACCGCCAGCAACCAAACAGCAAGCAAGTTGCAAACGCAGGGCATAAGGTACTGCAATTTCCCCCGCCAGGCACTGCGCTGTCCAACGCGCAGTCGTCGCTACATCCCGGGCAATCGGCAACTTATCCGGTGCTACAACAATATCCTTACGCTGTTGTAGCACTACGCTGTGTTGCCCCCGAATAAACTGAATTTCAGGACATCGCTGCGGATTCGCATAGACCTCACCTTCCCTGCCGTGCATCAGCAACGCTCTGGTATCGATATCAAGGAAAAACTGATTAAGCCGAGTGACGTATTCCGGATGTGAGACGCTGGTCAAACGCAATGCCTCTTGCTCGCCAAACGGCGTCAACAATTTAGCCAGCGTATGACTGATATTGCGCACGCCCATGCGCCAGCGCAGTTGCAACTGTTTATCCAAGGCAGGACTCAGGACTGAAATCGGAATAAATACCGGGAACCCGTCATCAATCAATGACTGCGCCGCCTTGGCGCTACTCGCACTTTTCACCCCGAGCGCTTGCAAAATTTCCGCGCTGGTTACCCGCGTCGGGTCATTTTCAACGCCTTGAACCACCACTGGAAAGCCCAATTTAACCAGCAATAACGCCAGCAACGGCGTCAGATTGGGCTGGCGCCGCGCACCGTTGTAGCTGGGGATGACAATAGGCATCGGGCGACCCGCAGGCGCGTGCAAGCGCAATACCTGCTCGCTGGCTGCCTGATAGAAACCGCGCAGCTCTGCTTCACCTTCCCCTTTGATTCGCAAGGCAATCAGTACACCGCCCAGTTCCAGATCGGGCACATCACCTTGCAGCATATGACGATATAGCGAGTAGGCAGCGTCCTGATCCAAATCACGTGCGTGATTTTTCCCCCGCCCGATCTCTTTGATGATGGTGGTAAAGTCCATGCGTTCTCCCGCGAAAAAGACGATCGATCTCTTTCTGCAAAAATAGCATGTTTATATCAGGCTGGCACATCACGTTGTTCAATGGGGAATACCGGCAACGCCACCAACAGTTGCGCACCGTATCCCTTGGTCAACAAGCGTCTATCATAGATAACGATTTCACCAAAACAGGTGTTACTGCGAATCAAACGCCCAACCTGCTGGATCAGGTTAAATGAAGCGGCAGGCAGGCTTTGCACCACAAAGGGATGGCGTTTCTGACTTTTTAACCACTCCCCTTCGGTCAGGAGCACCGGGCTGTCAATCGGGGAAAGGCAATCTTATGAATATGCACTTGCGACAGCAGTTCACCTTTCAAATCCAGCCCTTCGGCAAAAGATTGCAAACCAACCAGTACGCTGACGTCGCCCGCCTCCACGCGTTGTCGGTGCAACGCAATCAGGCGCGAACGCGGCTGATCCCCTTGTACCAGCAGCATTAAGAGCAAATCGGTGACCTGTGAGAGAAACTGCTGCATCGATCTTTGGCTGGCGAACAACACCAGAATCCCTTTGTGCCCCTGCTGGGACAATGATTGGCGGAAAAAACGCGCCATTTCGGCAATATGTGGCACTTCATTTTCCAGCAAGGGTTCACAGTGCATTTTTGGGATCACCAGCTTGCCCTGCTGACAGTGGTTGAAAGGCGAATCCAGCGTGATAAAACGATCTCCCTCTTCTTCATCCAGGCCAGAGAGTTCTTTCAGCCGCTGGTAACTGTTCAGGGAGCGTGAGGTCGCGGAGGTCAGAACCACGTGCGAAACATTGCGCCACAGCAGTCGGTCGAGCTGGTCACAGACGCGTATTCCCGCACAGTGCAACGATAGCCGCCACTTCCCTTCGCGATATTCCCGATGCAGCCATTTAGATACCGGTGCGTTGGATACTTTCTCCAGCGCGGCCAAATGCCAGAGTTGCGTTTTACTCTCCAGATAACCCATGGCGCGGCTCATGCGCAAAAGCGCCTGATGAACCCGTACCAAATCGTGCTTGCCGGTTTTCTCCCCGAGATCGTGAAACAGGTATTCGGTTAAGCCGCGCAGGCCATCCGTTAGCTTATGCAGGCCGACAAACACCTGCCGCATCTCTTCCGGCATAACCCCCATCGGGAAGCGATATTCGCTTTCTTGTCCTTCCCCCTGGAGAAACAGCTCACTCATGGCAACAAATGCGGCGTTCTGCTCAATCATCTCCTCAATATGTGCCGTCAACCGTTCAGGGTTAGTCAGACGCGGCGGCGATTTTGGCGGGAACTGCGCCATACAGGTTGCCACCAGTTGGATCACACTGTCCATCTGCGCTTTAACTGTATTAGCTCAGACCTGATCTGACAGTTACCGGTTATTTATACAGGTGTCTGTCAGATTAAATCTGGTTCAGATTTTTTTCTGCCCAGACTCGTTTACCATCAAGTAACGTGGCCATTGGCGTACGCCCGCAGCACATTTTACCCTGATGAGTTCGCTCATTATTGTAATGCCACAACCAGTTGTCCAGATCCTTTTGTAGACTTTCTAGGTCCTCGTATAACGTCTTACGGAACGCAACCTGATAAAAATCCTGCAAAATAGTTTTATGGAAGCGCTCGCAGATACCGTTTGTCTGCGGAGACATCGCTTTCGTTTTCGTATGGTCTATATCGTTGATAGCCAAGTACAGCTGATAGTCATGTTGTTCCACTTTACCGCAGTACTCCGTCCCCCTGTCCGTCAGTATTCTTAGCATTGGCAGCCCCTGAGCTTCGTAGAACGGCAGCACGCGATCATTGAGCAGGTCGGCGGCAGAGATCGGTGCTTTACTCGTGTAAAGCTTGCAGTGCGCCACTTTCGAGTACGTATCCACGAACGTCTGCTGGTAGATACGGCCAACACCTTTCAGATTACCCACGTAGAAGGTGTCCTGCGACCCCAGATAACCCGGGTGAGCAGTCTCTATTTCACCACAGGCTTCGTCGTCGTGCGCCTTCTTCTCCAGTGCAGCGATTTGAGCATCAGTAAGTACTATGCCTTCTCTGGCAACTTTTTCCTCAAGTGCCTTCAGGCGCTTACGAAAGTTTTCCAGATCGTGTCGTTGCCAAATGGAGCGCACACCGCTGCCAGAAATGAAGACGCCTTTTTTACGCAGCTGATTACTGGTCCGGTGCTGGCCATGAGCCGGGAACTCAATGGCGTAATCAACAACCGCACGTTCAGTGGCTTCATCAGCACGGTTTTTCAGGTTGGGAACCCGGCGGTTTTGGTTAACCAGAGCGTCAATGCCGCCTTCTGCCGCCAGTTCCTGATAGCGATAAAACGTGTCGCGTGACACCCCCATGATTTTACAGGCTTTTGATACGTTACCGAGTTCTTCGGCGAGATTGAGCAGGCCGACTTTGTGTTTGATGATGGGATTGTTAGTATGAAGCATGAGAGTTACCTCGTGTTTTGTATAAGGATTCGACACCCATATCAAAACCGGTAACTCTCAACCTTTCAAGGTCCAGTGTCAGATCAAGTCGCGACTAATACACTTTAACATACGCTGGGGTAATGTTCCCCACCATTTCCAGCGAATCGCGCGCCACATCTGGCACGTGATGCCCTTCATCCAGCACCAACAGCAGATCTTTCGCGGCAGGCAGCACCGAATCGCTTTCCATCGCCGCCATCACCAGGCGTGATTGCTCACCACAACTTCTGTATTTTCAATCTCACGACGGGCGATAAAGAATGGACAGTCACGGTAATAGTGACAATTTTTACCCAGACAGTAGGCTTTATCGGTACTGAACTTACGCCACAAAGCATCGTCGATCGTCAGGCTGTAATGGTCGCGCATCCCGTCCCATTCATACCCTTGAAACGCTTTCGCCATCTTGAGACACGCCCCGCGCTCTTCTTTGCTGGCTGGCTCCAGTTCATCACTGAGAAATGCCAGCAAATCCCCTTGCGCGGTCTCGGAGGTCAACGCCGCCAGATTGCGCGGGCAGAGATAACGCGCCCGGCCAAAAGCGGCGGTGAAGGTGAGCTCAGGGATGAATTTTTTCAGCAGCGGCAGGTCTTTGGTGACAATCTGATCCTGCAACGCGATGTTGGCGGTGCTGATCACCAGCGTCTTGCTCTCTGCGCGCGCAATCGCAATGCCGGGAATCAGGTAGGACAAGGTTTTACCCACGCCGGTGGGTGCCTCGATAACCACGTGACGCGGGTACTCACCGGCCAGGGTTTTCGCCACTTCTGCGATCATCTGTCGCTGTGGAGCCCGGGAGATAAAATCAGGAATATGTTGTTGCAGCGCCTTATACTACTGGTCGATTTGCTGCTTGATTGTGGGAGTAAGCGCCATGCCATCTCAATGTCTGTCCAATTCTGCGACTATTGTCCCACAGACAGTGGCAAACGTCAGCCGTCATTCCCCTCGACAAACCTGCATGCAGCCAGTAGGGTAAAGCAAATCGTGATAAAGAGTCTTTTCCATGTCTGCGGTGTACCGCGTCAAACAAACGTATTGGTTTTCTCCGCGCCTGCCTCAGGTTGAATGCCGTTCGACCTGGTGTAGCAGTCAGGGGTATAAAACCCATTCGCACACCCAGCTCTCCCTCGGCCTGGTCGTGGCGGGCAGCACCGTCTGCCACTATCGAGGAGCAGAACATCTGTTGCGCGCCGGTGATATGGTGTTGATCGACCCGCATGCGCCGCACAGCAGTACCCCACTGCCCGGACAGACGCGCAGCTATCATATGTTTTACCTCGACGCGGCCTGGTGCCAGGCGCTTTTGGCCGAACAGTACGGGCAGCCGGTAGCCGCGCTCCATTGCCACCCCGTGCGCGTGCAAGATCACGCCCTGTTTAGCGATGGACTGCAACTGCTCAACAGCCTCTATCGCCACGATATAACCAGCGCGACACCACAGTTGAACACGCTGGTGTCCAGGCTGTTGTCGCGTTACTGCTCTGCACAACAGCCACTCGCGGAGCAATCCACCACGCGCTATATGCGCCAGCGCCTGCTCAGCAATTTGCAAACATCGCCGTCGCTGACCACGCTGGCACAGGAGCTGCACCTGCGCCGAGAAACGCTGGTACGACATTTCCGTGAAGATACCGGCATCACGCCCATGACTTTTATATGAACGCATCCCGTTTGCAAGGCATCCATTATTTTGACATTGACGGGTAGGTTGCAGCTTTATATCCGGCTTTTTTGCAGCCATAAAGCTGCGAGCCACTATGTAATCCGCTGACTCACGCCTCATTTCCTTAGCGAGCTTTAAGCTCAAAAAATCATTCAGGTTTAGCGAGTCCCGGTCTTACCTGTCTTTGTCATCACGCTGGCCACCAGAGCAACCTTTTTGCATTCACCCTTTTTAAGAGTAAATAGTTATCGGTATCAGCGATTAATAGGGCCTGATACTGACATGATTTTTATCGTACTTACGCTCATGGGCGGCTAGCGCCCACACAGTTCGCGCCAGCTTATTTGCCATCGCCACGATAGCCACACCGGTCGGACGCCGTTTTTTAAGTTCCGTTATCCATGGCCCAGGCTCTTTAGCAACTAACGAAGCGGCTCTTGCCCCATGGATAAACAGCGTTCGCAGATAGGTGTCACCACGTTTGCTTATCCCCAGCAGCCGAACTTTCCCCGCGGAACCCGTCTGCTTCGGCACCAGACCGACATAAGCAGCGAACTGTCTGCCGGATTTAAACGCTGAGGCTTCCCCCATGGTGGCAACTGCCGCTGTGGCGATTAACGGCCCCACGCCGGGAATTTCCATCAGCCGTTTACAGGTTTCGTTCTGCCGGGCCACGCTGTTAAGCTGTTTTTCAAGGCCATCTATCAGCATGTCCAGCTCATTCAGTCTGTTGTACTGGTCTTCCAGCACGGTGATGAGATACGGCGGCAGCTTCGTTTTCAGCCGCTCCAGTGCAGCCGGTAGCTCCCTGTCCATCGCTGCCCGACCTTTATGGATGATTTCGCCAAACTCCAGTAATGTTCCGTGCAGCGCGTTAATCTGTGCAGTTCTGAACTTCACCTGTTGTCTGCGTGAACGGTGCAGAACCAGTACCGATTGCTGTTCTTCCGTTTTTACGGCTATCGCCTTGCCTGGCTGCTGTACCGCCATCCAGATAGCGCGGGCATCCATGACATCATTCTTGTTGCCCATGACGAACGCCTTGACGAACCGTCCCTGCATCAGCCGGACTTTATGCCCCAGCTTTTCCAGTTCCCGGGCCCAGTGCTGAGAGCCTCCACAGGCCTCCATGCCAATCAGGCAAGGCTCCCGGTTACTGAAGAACGTCAGAAAATCCTTGCTGCGCAGCTGCTTGTCCACCACTTCACCTGTGTGCTCATTGACGAAGTGAACCTGAATCAGATGCTTTGCGATATCAACGCCAACCGGTGTATATTTCATGCTGTGGAGTCTCCAGTCTGAGGGAGCTTTATGCATCCCGTATTGGGCACCATGATGCCGGAAATCTGCGAGGCTCCACACCTGCCGACTTCACTCTTTCAACCATCATTCTGCTCCGCGCTTAAAGAGGTGGGATGCGTTCATTACATTTCCTTAATAATGCGCGTATTGAATATGCCAAAACACTGATTAAGCAAGGCGTACCGCTGGCCGATGCCGGATACCAAAGCGGCTTTAGCGATCAAAGTCATTTTCACAAAATCTTTGTGCTGCACACGGCGGCGACACCGGGGCAATATCAGCAAGCGAGTGGATCTCCGTCTGCCACGATCACTATTTGACAATCATTAGCTCAACAAGCTCACTAGACTTGGCCTCGTTTATTTCGTTGAGGTCATTGTTATGGTTATTAATACCCTGTTTCCTACCCATTTCCCCGCGCTCGCCTTAGCACATTTTGTCGCCTTGCTCAGCCCCGGCCCTGACTTCTTCTTGCTAGCGGCCTACGCGTTGCGCCACCGCCTGCGCGGCAGTATCGGAATTTGTATCGGCATCGCGCTAGGCAACGGCTGCTATATCCTGCTAGCCATTATGGGCGGTGCGGCCATTCAGCAAATGCCACAGATTTTTGTTCTGCTGCAACTCGCAGGGGCGCTGTATCTGCTGTGGATCGGCTCACAGCTAGTGCGCAGTTCGGCACGAACCACCGCGCTAGCGGTCACAGAGACGCAGCGCGTACCTTCACTGGTACATCAGTTGCTGCTCGGTCTGGGTTCTTCGTTGCTTAACCCCAAAAATATGCTGTTTTATATCAGCCTGATGGTCAGTATTCTTGGCCCATCCGTCACCCTGACACAACAAGCCGTCAGTGGCGGGTGGATGTTCAGTGTGGTATTACTGTGGGATATCGCATTAGCAGCGACGATAGGTCAACAACGGATACAAGAGACGTTGCAACGCTACCTTTATCTGATTGAACTCGGTGCAGGCGCTATATTGATGCTGTTTGGCGGTTATCTGTTGCTGGGTTTATGGCTGGGCTGACACGGTTAATCGTGTAGGCAGCTTGTTTCATACGCGATAGGCTTTATAATTTATGGCGATTAACAAAAGGATAGCTCTATGAACCTCGGCAAAATCGCCATGATCGGCGTGTTCTCATTGATGACGTTAGGCGGGATTAGCGGTCTGATGCTGGTCGGCTATATCATTCTAAATAGCTGTTCCTAATACCGCTACACTTTTGCCTGTCCATGTTTTCCACTGGGAAACGGGCTGACGGTTTCCATGAAGCGGCGAACCTTGTTCAGTCACTGCCACATTGAACAGCATTGATGATTGCGGGTAATGGTTTCATCCAACGCCTGCCATAACCGCTCTACATGATTTACCCATGGTGAGTACACCGGCTGATAAATAACCCTGAATTTCGGGTTTTCTTCCAGCCAGCGCTGCGTCTCCCGGCTTTTGTGAATAATGTAGTTATCAACTATCAGCGTGAGCGTTTTTGCCCGTCTGTACGTTGCTCTCAGATGCTCTAACATACTGATAAAAAACACGAACTTTTACTGTTTCCTCCAACATCGCTGACTTTTCCCGTCCCGCTGTGTAATGCACCCGCCAGATAATATTTCTCGTTCTGGCCCGGCGTCACGATGCGTTTCTGCTTCCCGCGAACCTGCCAGTCCGCGCCAATTTTGGGATTCAGATGAATATCCACTTCGTCTTCGTAAAAGACGGGATGTTCCGCGCTGCATTGTTCCAGCGCCATCGCGATGGCCTCCATTTTTTCTTCCTTATGCGGGTCGCGGATACGCAGCGTAGGAGCTGCGCGTCGCCACACCAGACCGGCAGAAGGCAGCCAACGGCGCACCGTGGAAGCATGCAACTGACAACCGGTTATCTCATTGATTTTTATTGCTAGCAGTTCCGTGCTCCAGCGCGAACGCTGATAGCCAAAATCATGAAGGGAACGCTTTACGAGCTGGATTAACAGTGCGCAGATCTGTTCAAACGGCCAGCGACGGCCACGACCGGGCCGCAGAGATTTGAGGCCTTCAATGCCGTACAGGGTGAGCCAGTTAATCCATCTGCCGATTGACGAACGGGCGCAGCAAAGCATTCTGGCGACATCGCTCACGCGCTCGCCCCGGTGCAACATCAGGATGGCGGTCAGCCTGCGGGCGTGATTCTTGTCACGCGTTTTATGGAGAGTTTTCTTCATCAGGCGTCGTTCGTTACGGGGTATCGGTGCTATGCTCGACATCGCTCAGTCCGGTTGATGATTTGGGATCTTTATCGATTGATCAGATCGCTCAACTCGGACTGAGTTCCCTTCAGGTGATCTACTATTCGGAACAGTTATTTAGTTCACGGCGGTTGATACCACCGCGCCAGCGATGCCGTTAGTGAAGGCGATCCCCGGTATAGGCCGAGGATCGTTAGTACGCGACGGATGTCAGAGCAACGTAAAGCTCTGTTGTTTCACACGTTGTGAATCCAGACCAATAAATACCTCAAACTTGCCCCGTTCGACAACCTGCTGCATTTGCGCATTGTAGAACTTCAGGTCATCTTCAGAGATAGTGAAGCTGATAACGCGGCTTTCACCCGGTTGCAGCATCACTTTCTCATAGCCACGCAGTTCCTTGACCGGACGACTGATAGACGCGACGACATCGTGCAGGTACAGCTGCACCACGGTTTCGCCTGCCCGCTTGCCGGTGTTTGTGACCGTTACGCTCGCTTTCACGCTGCCGTAACGTTTCATCAGCGGACTGGACATGCTCACATCCGACACGCTGAAGGTGGTATAACTCAAGCCGTAGCCAAACGGATACAGTGGGCCATTGGCTTCGTCATAGTAATGCGAGGTGTACTTGCCGGGATTCTCCGGCGTATATGGACGGCCAGTTGGCAAATGGTTGTAATAAATTGGGATTTGTCCAACGGAACGCGGGAAGGACATCGGCAACTTGCCTGACGGGTTATAATCACCAAACAGCACATCGGCGATCGCATTGCCCCCTTCCGTACCGCTAAACCAGGTTTCCAGCAGCGCATCCGCTTGCTGATCTTCGCGCACCAGCGCCAGTGGGCGACCGTTCATCAACACCAGCACCAACGGCTTGCCGGTGGCTTTGAGCGCGGCGATAAGATCGCGCTGGCTCTGCGGTAAATCAATCTTGGAACGGCTGGAAGCCTCATGGGCCATACCGGCTGCTTCACCGACGACCGCAACTACTACATCAGATTTCTTCGCCACCGCCACCGCTTCATCAATCATCTCTTGCGGCGAACGCGGGTCAACCTGTACCGCATCTTCGTATTGATTCAGGAAATCGATAATGCCTTTGTGATTACTGACATTAGCGCCTTTGGCATAAAATACCGTCGCGTCATTACCCACCGCAGTGCGAATACCGCGATACACGGTCACCGTTTGGCGCGCTAATCCGGCCGCAGACCAACTGCCCATGGTATCTCGCTTGCTGTCCGCCAACGGCCCCACCACCGCAATCACACCCGATTTTTTTAGCGGCAGAGTGTTGAGTCGGTTTTTCAACAACACCAGGCTGCGTTTGGCAACATCACGCGCCTCGGCACGGTGTAAGCGGCTTTCCGCATTGGTATCCACCGGATCGCTGCTGGCAGCGCCAAGCATGCGGTAAGGATCGGCAAACAGTCCCATGTCATACTTCACGTTCAGCACCTGGCGGCAAGCCTCATCCAGTTCTTGCATGGTGATAGCACCGTTTTTCACCAACTCAGGCAGGTACTTCACAAAGTACTCATCGCTCATGCTCATCGCGATGCCAGATTTTAGAGCAATGCGCGACGCGTCACGCGGATCGCTCGCTACACCGTGTTTCATCAGTTCTTTAATCGCACCGTGATCGGTGATGGTAATACCTTGGAATTTCCACTTATCGCGCAGTAAATCTTTCAACAACCAGCGATTTGCCGTTGCAGGCACACCATTGATGGAGTTCAGAGCGACCATCACACCGCCACTGCCGGCATCAATTGCCGCTTTATAGGGCGGCAAATAATCCTGAAACATACGCTGGGGACTCATGTCCACGGTGTTGTAATCGCGTCCGCCTTCCACCGCACCATAGAGGGCAAAATGTTTGACACTGGTCATCAGTGAATGTCTGTCGGTCGGTGCTTCGCCTTGAAACGCTTTCACCACCACGCGCGCAATTTGGCTGGTCAGCCAGGTGTCTTCCCCAAAGCCTTCCGATACCCGTCCCCAGCGAGGATCGCGGGTGATATCGACCATCGGCGCCCAGGTCATGTTTAGCCCATCTTCGGTGGCTTCATAAGCGGAGACGCGTGCGCTTTTTGCAATGTTGTTCATGTCCCAGGAAGAGGCTAACCCCAGCGCAATCGGGAAAATGGTTCGATGACCGTGCACCACATCGTAGGCAAAAAACAGCGGAATTTTCAGACGACTCAGTTCCATCACCTGATCCTGCATCGCTCGAATGTCCTGACGCGTTACCGTGTTGAAAATCGCGCCCACCTGCCCGTCTCTGATCATCTCGCGGATCACGTGTTTCGGGTTATCAGTTCCCACACTGATCAGGCGTAACTGCCCAATTTTTTCGTCGGTGGTCATTTTACGCAGCAGATCGGAGACAAAGGCATCACGCTGCGCCTGATGGGCTGCATTACTTTGTGCTGCATTGCTTTGTGCCGCAACAGGTACCGTGTTGGTCAGTTGCGCCCCGGCCGGAGAGCAGGCCAGGCCAATCGCAATCGTCAAAGAGGTAAGCAATTTCATTCGTTATTCTAGCCCAAGCATGCCGCACTCCACGTCATCGGGGAGCGCCTGTGAGGTTTGAAAATGACGTCAGTAACGTCGTCAAAATATCCAGCGCGTAATCATAATGTATTTGTTCTGATTGTCTTTAGTAAAAACTGAAAGAATTACGCAATTCTGCGCCATCTCTCATCTGCCGCGTGTCATTAGGCACATTTCATGATACTCCTACTAATATCTCGCACCGCTAAACTACCTGGAGCCTCACTAACGATGTATCAACTGCATATCGCCAATAAAAACTATTCCTCCTGGTCGCTGCGCCCCTGGGTATTGATGACCGCACTCGATATTCCTTTTACCGAACAGCTGACGCCGTTTAGCGCAGGTGCAGTACAAACCGCCTTCAAAGCCTTTTCTTCGACGGCAAAAGTGCCATGTCTGGTTGATGATAATCAGGTGGTGTGGGATTCGCTGGCGATTATTGAATATCTGGCTGAACGCCATCGCGGCGTGTGGCCCGAAGAGAATACGGCTCGTAACTGGGCCCGTTGTGCGTCAGCGGAAATGCACTCGGGGTTTACCGCGTTGCGCAACCAGTGTGCAATGAGCTGTGGTGTACGCGTAGCGATACCGGAACTGTCAGCGGCATTGCACGATGAGTTAGCCCGCCTTGATGTACTCTGGACAGAAGGCCTTACGCGTTTTGGCGGGCCGTTTTTAGCAGGGAATACCTTCAGCGCCGTGGATGCCTTTTTCGCGCCGGTGGTATTTCGCATTCAAACGTATAATTTACCGGTTTCATCCGCCGTGAATGGCTACTGCCAACACCTGTTAGGGCAACCCGCTATGCAACGTTGGTATACCAGCGCGTTAGCTGAAACCTGGCGCGAACCGGCGCACGAAGATGAAGTCACGGATAACGGCAAGCGTGTGGTGATAGAGGATTTTCGCGCCTGACGGCGAGGAACTGAACCCCGACGGAAAAGGTGTCCGTCAGGGGTTGCTACAAAGCGGCAGCGTTAAAACCCGTTATTCAATATCTGTTGTAACCCGTGCCACTTGACCCGGTGCACGTGAGGCTAGCGCTTTTTGCTTTTTATAGCTTAACG
This sequence comes from Symbiopectobacterium sp. Eva_TO, assembly GCF_053848865.1. NCBI lineage: Bacteria > Pseudomonadati > Pseudomonadota > Gammaproteobacteria > Enterobacterales > Enterobacteriaceae > Symbiopectobacterium > Symbiopectobacterium sp. Eva_TO. Next base: position 96,385 of record NZ_JBSPEY010000005.1, read on the forward strand.
CGGCATCCGGTACTGCGGTTATTTGTCCGGTTTCCATCCAGCGGCTCAGACGGTTGGCATCTGCAAAGTGGGTATATTTACCGAATGCGTCCAGTACGACCAGCGCTACCGGTTTCTGATTGATCACGGTACGCATTACCAGACAATGGCCCGCCTGATTAGTAAACCCGGTTTTGGTCAACTGAATATTCCAGTCATTTTTGTAGACCAGATGATTGGTATTGCGAAACGGCAGGCTATAGCCCGGGTTGGTAAAGGTGGCGGTTTTCTCCTGCCTGGTGCTCAACTGGCTCAGCAGCGGATATTGCTTGCTGGCAATCAGCAATTTGACCAGATCGCGCGCGGTAGAGACGTTGTTAATTGACAGCCCCGTCGGTTCCACATAGCGGGTGTGCGTCATACCCAATGCTTTGGCCTTGGCGTTCATCGCGGCGATAAACGCCTGATAGCCTCCCGGATAGTGATGTGCCAGACTGGCAGCGGCGCGGTTTTCGGAAGACATCAGTGCCAGCAGCAGCATGTCACGGCGGCTGATCTGACTGTTCAGGCGAACGCGAGAATAAACCCCCTTCATTTCCGGCGTGTGGCTGATATCAACCGAGATCACTTCATCCAACGGCAAATTCGCATCAAGCACCACCAGCGCCGTCATCAGTTTGGTGACAGAGGCGATAGGAACCACCACATCCGGATTAGCGGAATAAAGCACTTTATTATCACGCAGATCGACCACCATCGCACTGCCTGAGGCGATCTCCTGATGTGTACTGTCAATAGCTGGCGCAGCCGTTTTCGCCAATACCGAGGGGGTGAATGTCATAGGTGCGGACAGCAGCAGCAATGCAAGCAGAGAAAACTTATGTTTTTTAATCATTATTCAACGTCTTAAATAAATAACGGTTACGGTATTGGTAACAACCCGGGCATTATAAGTTAGCGCTCGCCGCTACGCACTGCACAGAAGAAAAAGCTTTTGTGACAAAGTTTAACAGCGAGTATTCTTCCTGCTTAGGCGCTGAACGCAACAACACACAATAACGCCTGTGAACTACGTCACAGGCGCTGCGTTGTTGATGCTTATTTACCGGCTTTAATTTCTTTTACGGCTTCATCAGCCCCGATACGGCCAAAGGTCACGATATCCGCCAGTGAGTTACCGCCCAGGCGATTGGCACCGTGTACCCCACCCGCCGCTTCACCCGCCGCAAACAGGTTCGGTATCACCTTGCCTTGGTTATCGATTACCTGCGCTTTGCTGTTGATGGCGATACCGCCCATGGTGTGGTGGATGCCCGGTGTCACTTCAATGGCGTAATATTTCCCGGTATCCAACGCTTGCTTAAAGCTTTCACGGCCAAATTCAGTGTCTTTCTTCGCTTTCGCATAGCCAGTATAGGCCGCGAGCATTGCAGACAACTGTTTGGGATCTATCTTGATGGCCGTGGCAAGTGCCTCAACAGAATCACCTTCGAACACTAGGCTGTGTCCCTTAATTACATAACCTCTGGTAAAACAGGCGGATGCAGCCCAGTTTCAACATTGCCAGATAATTCCTCGCCGTTTTGTCGTAACGTGTCGCAATGCGACGGTATTCTTTCAGACGGCCAAAGCACCGCTCAACAACGTTCCGATTGCGGTAGGCGTCACGATCGAGCTTTGAACGACCATCCACCGCCATTTTTTCAGTGGATTTTCGGGGGATGACAGTTTTTATACCTCTGTTTTTCAGCTCGTTACGTAATACATGCCCGGAGTACGCCTTGTCAGCGAGTACCGCATGACCACGGCGTTTCATACTGCCGTTATGGCGTTGAACACCAATACCGTCCAAAAGACGTAGTGCAAACTGACTTTCATGAGCCTGACCGGGGCTCAACACGATGTTTAACGGAAGACCACTTCCGTCTGTAGCCAGATGGATTTTGGTGCCAAAACCACCTCGAGAGCGACCCAGCCCATTATCTCCAGTGATATCGGGATGTTTTTTTGAGCACCGGCAGCACATTTCAGCGCCCTGATATTGCTACCATCCAGCGCAGTCGCTGACCAGTCCACGAGGCCATGGGCATCAAGTGATGAAAGTAACTTATTAAAAATAATGTTAATGACTCCCGATTTTGACCATCGGTTAAAGCGGTTATAAACGGTTTTCCATGGGCCGTATCGCTCAGGTAAATCACGCCATGGGGCACCAGAGCACAGCACCCAGAACATGCCATTGATAATCATGCGATGCTCAGCCCATGGGCGTCCGGCCTGTGGTGTTGCTGGTTCAGCAGGGAGTAAGGGCTGGATGATAGCCCATGCTTCATCGGGAAGGTCGTAGCGAGCCATAGTTCAAAATGATGTAGAAAAAAAAGTTATTATAACTCATGGGATTAATGGACGCAGCCTAGTTTCTGTTTAAAATAGGTGTCAATGGTTTTATTCTGTTTAACCAGAGCGTCATTAAATATCACGTAAGCATGAGCATTGGGTTGTTTTAAAATGTTTTGCGAAGACCCTGTACATAAATTTGTGTAATTGCCTGATTTTGATATGTTCAATCCAACATCAAAAACAGGCTAATTTATGGACGAAAAACAGTTGCAGGCTCTGGCTAACGAACTGGCCAAAAATCTCAAAACCCCTGACGCTCTCAGCCAATTCGATCGCCTGCTGAAGAAAATCAGCGTTGAGGCTGCTCTCAACGCCGAAATGTCCCACCATCTGGGCTACGATAAAAATCAGCCCAAACCGGGGGCCAACTCCCGCAACGGCTATTCCACAAACACCGTGACCACCGGCGATGGCCCTCTGGAACTACGTACTCCGCGCGATCGTGATGGCTCCTTCGAACCACAACTGGTGAAGAAAAACCAGACCCGGATCACCGGGATGGATAACCAAATCCTGTCCCTGTACGCCAGAGGGATGACCACCCGCGAGATAGCGTCTGCGTTCAACGAGCTGTATGACGCGGATGTCTCACCGGCGCTGCTCTCGAAGGTCACCGATGCCGTGATGGAACAGGTTACTGAATGGCAAAATCGTCCACTGGATGCAGTCTATCCCATTGTTTACCTTGACTGTATCATCCTGAAGGTCCGGCAGGACAGTCGCGTCATCAATAAATCCGTGTTCCTGGCACTGGGTATCAACATCGAGGGCCAGAAAGAACTGCTGGGTATGTGGCTGGCCGAAAACGAGGGCGCGAAGTTCTGGCTCAATGTGCTGACAGAACTAAAAAACCGCGACCTGAACGATATCCTCATCGCCTGTGTCGACGGTCTGAAAGGCTTCCCGGACGCCATAAACGCGGTGTATCCGGAAGCCCGCATCCAGCTGTGCATCGTGCACATGGTACGCAACAGCCTGAGGTTCGTCTCTTGGAAGGACTACAAAGCCGTCACACGCGACCTGAAAGCCATCTATCAGGCCGCTACGGAAGAAGCAGGCCAGCAGGCGCTGGAAGCATTCGCCAGCGCATGGGACAGCCGCTATCCACAGATAGGCCGGAGCTGGCAGACGAACTGGAGCAATCTGGCAACGTTCTTCGCTTACCCGGCAGATATCCGCAAAGTCATCTACACAACGGCTTTGTTGAATAAATCAGAACTTGTAACGACTGTGCCCCAGGTCGATTGTTACGTGATGCGAATACTGTTCGGCATTCCTAATAGCGTGATCCGGTTAAGCGCTTTGACCATCGCCATGGCTTCACCCACCTGAGCATCGTAGTCACGCAGACTTAGATGACCACCCAGAAGCGTTTTGAACCGGAACATGGCCGTTTCAGCCACTGAGCGTCGGTGATAGCCCACTTTCTTTTTCCAGGTATCGTTGCTGCCGCTCAGGCGCTGATTTGCAACAGCGTGGTTACGCTCGTGGTAGTGGTCCGGCCAATATTGCGCCCCCCTTCGCGGCGGGATAAGCGGCCTTATTTTCTTCCTCAGCAGAGCATCATGGCAGTAACCTGTATCGTAAGCGCCGTCAGCCGATGCCTCTCTGATTTTCCGGTGGGTCTGGTTTATCAGTGCCGGTAGAGCCTGGGCATCAGTCGTACCACTGAGCGACAAATCCGCACAGATAATCTCATGCGTCGCACTGTCTACTGCCAGATGCAGCTTACGCCACACCCTGCGTCTGTCAGCACCATGCTGCCGGACTTTCCATTCGCCTTCGCCAAAGACCTTCAGGCCGGTTCCATCAATGACCAGATGTGAGATTTCACCACGGGTTGGCGTTTTTATGCTGATGTTCACTGTCTTTGCTCGCTTGCTGAGCAGCGAATAGTCTGGACAATGCAGCGACAATTTAATCAGTTTAAAAATCGAGTCAACAAAACCCTGTAAAGCCCTCAATGAATCTATGGTCACCCCCATTTTTGCAACACTGATCTTTGATTAATGGTGGGCTTGCTTAAATCTATCCGGCGTCTTTATGGCCAAGGATGCCCGCGCCACGATGAGTTTCGCACCTGATATTCCTAAAAAGACCATCGGCTTCATTGAGCCATTTTCATTTTTTGGTTTTATATCAGGCCGTCAGGCCGTTCATGTCATCAATAATCAGTCTTCGCAAAACCAGATGGGTAATTTCGTTAAATTGCTGACTGTTAGACCAGCATTACTGTTCAAACACGGTATTTCGTGTCGTTATTGCCCCAAGCTATTCGAGCTAATTTATTTGCTAATGCACAGCACACAACGCAAGAATGTTTCCTGCCCAACTGAGACCTTACCCAATCAGCTAATCTCCCTGATTGATGGTCAATTCTTAGGATAAATACCCGCGCACATTGAACAAGCAATCGGCGAAGGTTTTTATCTCCACGCTTGCTAATACCCAGCAGAGTATTCTTCCCTCCAGTACTGTATTGGCGGGGTACAAGACCGGTGGAAGCGGCAAAATTACGACTGTTTTCATATTGCTTGCCATCGCCTAACTGTGATGACAAAACGCTGGCTGTTATCGGTCCAACACCAGGGATGGTCATTAAATGCTGGCCAGTTTCATCTAGAGAGAGTGCCTGCCCAAGTTCTCTTTCGAGCTCTGCTATCTGCCCAACCAAATATTGGTAATGATCGTGTAATCGAAGCAGCAACTGTGCCAGATAAGGTGGCAAGTCATTATCAGCCAGAACAGCTGAAAGCCTTTTGATTACCGCAATACCTTTCGGCATGCTGATACCAAACTCCAGTAAAAAAGCATGCATTTGGTTAGTCGTTTTAACGTTGTCTCTGACCAACGACTCCCTGACGCGATGCAAGGCTCGCATAGCCTGCTGAGCCTCAGTTCTTGGCTGCACAAACCGCATGGAAGGGCGTGATCCGGCTTCGCATATTGCTTCGGCATCAACGAAATCGTTCTTGTTGCTCTTGACAAAAGGGCGGACAAACTGCGGAGAGATCAACTTTACTTCATGCCCCAGCTCACTGATCCGACGAGCCATAAAATGGGCACCGGCGCAGGCTTCCATTACAACGGTAGTAGGTGTACACGTAGCCAGAAACTCGATGAGTTTGGTGCGGGTAAACTTTTTCCGCAGTAATGCCTTGCCTGATTTATCCTGACAATGAATGTGAAAAGAATGTTTGCCGAGATCGATACCAATAAGCGTGACGTTTTGCATGATGGCCTTCTCCATAAAGAAACACCCTGTCAGCGTACCGCTCACAGGGTGGGGGTGACCATCTCATTAGGCCAAACACGCGTTTCATCATCAGGACTGTGGTGATGGCCATATCTGAGTAGTGGAGCGGTCATCCACGCCGTTCAGTAGTCGTTTTTTCCGTCCATGCAGCAATGGCTGATTCATCTAGCCATACGGTTAGAGAACCGCGCTGCTTGAGGGCCTTGTTATAGGACACCTCGTTATACACAAGTCCGCAACGCCTTATATGCCAAGGGTTAGCGGGCTGAAATAGGCAGCCGGTGGGGTTGTAAATGAAGTGAAACCGACGTGTACTATCGCCATTTACGGCGCTGAAAAATGACACGGGATTCAGATGGCTGGGCACACCAAGAACTGGAAGGGGTAAATCTTGGTGACACGAGGCTCAATAAGCGCGCCAAAGGGCTTTTGATCACCTCGTTATACACATCTCTGTTCGTGCCTGAGCGCGCGTAGCGTTTCGGCGGCCGTCATGACTTTCTGCAAGCCTTTCCAGATAGTTTTTGCGCCTGGTTCACCGTCGCCTTTTCGAGCAAGAAAGCCTCCGAGTTGCGCAACTAAGCGCAATACTTCGTTTAGCTTAGGGCGGCCCTTGGGCATACGCTTGTTCATCAGTAGGTAAGCGCCATGAGTCTCGTCGGAATCAAAGAACAACATTGCGTCTAGCTCTGGACAGGTTCGCCCCATACGCATTAAATAGGCGATGCGCCATGCCACGATCATGAACAGCGCCAATGCCCGCTCAATGCGATCCACGGTCGATAACTGTAACGCTTCGACACAGCAGCCGTTCTTCAGCACATTGAAGAACATCTCGATTTCCCATCTAGCCCGATACCAGTCGATCAGCTCCACGATATCTTCTCGTCCTTCAGGTACGCGATTGCTCAGCAACCGCCACTCGACCGGCTTCACGCCTGCTGGCGGCTCAATTTCCTTGGCTATCACACAAGTCACTGCCAACCCGCAACGCAGCGACACTCGCTTCACGCGCAGCGCCTGTTTCACCGTACGCGCCTTCTGCCCCGCGCGAGCCGCCATAACGAATTGGATTTCTCCCACCGGCACGGTCTTTCCAACCTTCTGCCAAAGCTTCTCATTACAGTCCAGACTGCGATTATGAGTCGAGCGGATCAACCAGTCAGCCGGAGTGCCAAGGTCATCAGCGAGCTGCATCAACGCCTTGATATCCGCTTCGCGATCGGCTAAGTACACCAGACGTGTGTTTGGCAACTCCGAGGCGAGTTCAGCAACTCGCTCGTATCCCTCGAGCCAGCGCGTACTCTCCTTGAGCCCATCGCGTTTTCCGTCTGCATCCTTCGGCTCTCTTGCCCACATCCACGCACCCAGTACGCCCAACCCCACGCGATCCGGACTGACCGCGTAGGTCGGATGCAGGTACAGACCACGCCTGGCTTCGTAGTTCAAGGGACCCAAGCCTTGGATTTGCTGCCCGTTGAAGTCAAGCTCGGTAGTGTCTTGGATACACAGCACAACCTCGTGTTCTCGGATCCTTTCCTGCGTACGCTGCCAGTGAGGTTGCAGAATGTCTCGCCATTCGAATGCTTGGTTCTCCATGAAGCGGTAAGCACCCAGCGTCTCAGACCATCCGAGGCACGCATGCGGAATGCTGGCTTGCGGATTCTCAGCCAGCCGTATCAAAAGCCCTTTGGCACGCTTATTGAGCCTCGTGTCACCAAGATTTACCCCTTCCAGTTCTTGGTGTCCCCAGCCATCTGAATCCCGTGTCATTTTTCAGCGCCGTAAATGGCGATAGTACACGTCGGTTTCACTTCATTTACAACCCCACCGGCTGCCTATTTCAGCCCGCTAACCCTTGGCATATAAGGCGTTGCGGACTTGTGTATAACGAGGTGGGCTGAGGTAGAGTGATGCATAAACGTGAAACGCTCCGGTTTCCGGCATCGCCACCGACAATTCCCCCAATGACAGCATCACCAGATACACCACTACCGCACCAATCAGATAGGCCAACAGCGTGCCCGCAGCACCCGTGGTGGAAATAATATAGCCGGTATTAAAAAACAGCCCAGTGCCAATAACGCCGCCCAATGAAAGCATGATCAGATGGCGCACCTTCATTGCACGTTTAAAGGTACCTGATTGCGCTGGGATTTCCGGAGTGGGTATTCTGAGCTGCTGCATGCGTTCCCTTATACGTATAGACGTCTAAACTTCCAAAATAGTCGTGTTATACCGCTCCGTCAAGAGGAAAGCAATTGAATATCCGTAAAGTGATTGATATAGGGAGAAAAAACCAACAGCGATGATATGAAAACAGTCAATACACGCTGCATCAGACCAGTGCGGCGATGGTTCGCCCAATGGCATCTGACGTGGTAAGAGTTCGAATTTGGCGAAACAGATCGTCGGCCTCAACATAAGCTTTGCGTAAATAACCGAGCCACTGCTTGGTGCGCGCCACGTGATAGATGCCAGTATCCCCCTGCTTCTCGAGCTGGGTGTAGCGCTGCAACAACGCGACCACCTCGGGCCAGGGCAGCGGCGGTGCATTGTATTTAATCACTTTACTCAGGTTGGGGACATTAAGCGCACCGCGCCCAATCATAATGTCCTGACACCCGGTAGCCGCGATACAATCCTGAGCGCTTTGCCAGTCCCAGACTTCGCCGTTCGCCACACCGGGATCGATAAGCGCTTACGAATTTCACCAATGGCCGCCCAGTTAATGCGCTCCGCTTTGTATCCGTCTTCTTTGGTGCGTCCATGAACCACCAACTCGGTGGCGCCCGCTTGCTGAACCGCATCTGCAATTTCAAATTGACGATCGCCTGAATCCCAGCCTAACCGAATTTTCACCGTCACTGGGAGATGGCGCGGCACCGCCTCACGCATGGCTTTCGCTCCCTGATAGATCAATTCAGGATCTTTTAGCAACGTGGCGCCGCCGCCGCTGCCGTTCACCAGTTTTGACGGGCAGCCACAATTGAGGTCAACCCCGTAGGAACCGAGCTCCACCGCGCGCGCTGCGTTCTCCGCCAGCCATTGCGGATACTGTCCCAGCAATTGAATGCGCACTTGCGTGCCGGAAGGCGTCCGGCTGGCATGATGCAATTCAGGGCAAAGGCGGTAGAAGGATTTGACAGGCAGCAGCGTATCTACCACACGTAAAAACTCGGTGATACACAGATCGTACTCATTGATGTCGGTCAGCAGTTCCCGCACCAAAGCATCGAGAACGCCTTCCATCGGCGCAAGAAGGATACGCATAACGCCATTAAGCTCATCAGGACGCCGCACGGCGCACCAGTTAAATCAGCCCGCCATGGTACTGAGGCGGGCAGGAAAAGCAAGCGTTACGCTGTCGCTAGCCTTTATCCGCGACCGAGGGATTGAAGGCCTGACGCGTAAAACTCAGCAGACATGCCAACGCCGCCGTGCCGCACCCCATATAAAGCGCATAGTAACGGCCCTGCATATCAAATCGCGCCAGCAACATGCCCACCAGCGCAGTGCCGCTGGACTGCCCTATCAGGCGCGCGGTGCCCAGCATGCCGCCTGCGGCACCGCTGCCTTGGCGCGGTGCCGACGTGACCAACAGGCGATTATTGGGCGACTGAAATAACCCGAACCCCGCGCCGCACAGAGCCATGCGCCAGACAATACCGGCCATGGTGGTGACGGGAGAAAGCTGGCTCAATGCCAACATCCCAACGGCGAGTAGCAGCAAGCCAACACCGCCCAGTATGGCGGGCGACATCCGATCGGAAAGCTTTCCTGCCACCATAGCCATAACGCCAGTTGCCAACGGCCAGGGCGTAATCATTAGCCCCACTTCGGCCGGCGTCAGTGCCAGTTCATGGTGAAACAGAAACGGCAGAGAAACAAAGGCCAGCATTTGCGTGGTGAAGGAAGCGATTGAGGTCGCCAGCGACAAACTGAACACCGGAATGCGCAGTAAATCAAACGGAAACAGCGGTGCTGTGGCAGACGCTTCCCGGCGCACCAACAGTAAGGTAGCGACCAGTGCCAACGCCAGTTGTCCACCGATCAGCACGGCATTGCTTTTATGACCGATGCTCTCAATGGCGGTAATGGCCAAACCTATAATCAGAGCGCTCAATATAGCGCTCACACCATCAAACGGCTGCTGGCTACGATCGTTATCCGGTAGACTGCGCATTGCCAACAGAATGGCCGCGAGGCCAAGGGGCAGATTGATGGCAAACAGCCACGGCCAGGTGGCGATGGATAAAATCCCCCCTACCAGCGTTGGCCCCACGGTGGCGGCCATAGCCACCACCAGCGAGTTAATACCAATTGCACCGCCCAGCTTGGCGCGCGGCACGATGTAACGGATTAACGCGGTGTTCACGCTCATCAGTCCTGCTGCACCGATGCCCTGCACCACGCGCGCCAACGTTAACAACGGCATGCTGTTCGCCAACATGCAGGCCAGAGACGACAGGATAAACAGGGTTAACCCGTACATATACACCGTACGATAGCCGTAAATTTCGCCCAAGCGCGCGAACGGGATCAGGCATACCAACACCGCCAACTGATAACCGTTGACAATCCAGATCGCGCTGGCCGCGCTAATGTTGAAATCCGTAGCAATAACCGGCAACGCCACATTGGCGACCACAGCATCCATCACTGCCAGCGTAATGCTGATGGCAATGGTCAACATGGCATAGTGGCGCTGCGGAGTCGGCAGACCATCTTCAGTGATACCGGGAGCGGCTGTTCTCATTATTCAGTCTTTATTCGGGCAAAGCGCGTCGGCTTGCGGATGAAGGCGAGTTAAGCAGCTTACTGATAATCCAGAGTAATGGGAAGCCTGTGAGAAGAGAGAAGGCTATGTCATGCAAAGCTATGCAACAGAGCGACAGCGCCCCTTGAAGTTCTGACAAACCCACCTAAAACAGTCATCCCCGCGCAAGCGGGAATCTCTGGCAGATGAAAAACCTGCGTTGGTTTAACAGAGATCCCCGGCTTTCGCCGAGGATGACGAGGGGCGAGTAGAGGGGAATAGCAGTTCCCCTGCGAAAAGCGGTATTACTCGCTTCTGGCGCGCGCCGGGCGACGCTGACCGTTACCCTGCGGGCGCGATGCGGCTGGTTTACCCTGGCCGCCACGGCGTTGTTCTCCAGAAGGAGAACCTTCGCCACTGCGCTGGCGGCGCGGTGCCGTACTGTAGCGTTCACTACCTGAACGATCGCCGCCACGCGGCGCACCGCGCTGGCTTTGGCGCCCATTTTGAATCGGCTCTGCCTTGATATTCGGATCAGGCTCAAAGCCCGGCAGTGCAATGCGTGGAATTTCGCGTTTCAGCAGTCGCTCGATATCGCGCAACAGCTTATGCTCATCGACACACACCAGCGACAGCGCTTCACCGGTAGATTCCGCGCGACCAGTACGACCAATGCGGTGCACGTAGTCTTCCGGCACGTTGGGCAGCTCATAGTTCACCACATGCGGCAGTTGGTCGATATCCAGACCGCGCGCAGCGATATCCGTTGCCACCAGCACCCGAATCGACCCTTCCTTGAAATTCGCTAACGCACGGGTACGAGCACCCTGGCTCTTGTTGCCATGGATAGCCGCGGCGGTAATGCCATCTTTGCCCAATTGCTCAGCCAGATGGTTAGCACCGTGCTTGGTGCGGGTAAACACCAGCACCTGCTGCCAGTTCTCTTTGCCGATCAGCAAAGAGAGCAGCTCGCGCTTGCGTTTTTTATCGACAAAGTGCACGTTCTGGGTCACCAGCTCCGATGGCGTATTGCGACGCACCACTTCGACCAACGCAGGTCGTGTCAGCAGCGTATTGGCCAGCGCCTTGATCTCATCCGAGAAGGTGGCTGAAAACAGTAGGTTTTGGCGTTTGGCGGGCAGTTTTGCCAGCACACGGCGAATGTCGTGGATAAAGCCCATGTCCAGCATGCGATCCGCTTCATCCAGCACCAGGATTTCGATACGAGAAAGGTCAACGGCATTCTGGTGTTCCAAATCCAGCAGACGTCCCGGCGTTGCCACCAGAATGTCGACGCCACCGCGCAGTTTCATCATCTGTGGGTTGATGCTAACACCGCCGAACACCACCAGCGAGCGTAAGCGCAGGTACTTGCTGTATGCCTGCACGTTTTCACCAATCTGAGCGGCCAGTTCACGGGTCGGTGTCAGGATCAATGCACGCACCGGGCGACGGCCTTTAACGTCACTGGGCTTGGCGCTTAGCAGTTGCAACAGCGGCAGGGTAAAGCCAGCGGTTTTACCGGTGCCCGTTTGCGCGCTGGCCATCAAATCCTGACCCGACAACACCACGGGAATCGCCTGGCGTTGTACCGGCGTAGGTTCACGATAGCCCTGTTCTTCAACAGCACGGAGAATATCGGCGCTCAGGCCGAGAGATGCAAAAGACATAAGAGAAAACAACTCCAGATCCACCCTGACCGAGCCAAAGCCGGTGCAGTTTCCAGGGGGAACATCAGGCGGGTTTGCTGAGCCACCATCAACCAAGGAATAACGACGTGAGCAACAACCACAATGAACGGGCACAAACTACGGTGCATAAGGTCGCTAGTGTAACAGAGATTTCACTTTCCTGATATGCCATCCGATTAGCGCTTATTCCTAAAAGGTAGCCGATGCGATTTATTGGGCATCAGCAAAGGACAGACTTGACAGAACTCCTGCGGCTGAGAGGCCTTATAGTAAAAACAGCAGGTACGACGAAAGCGGATCCACTCACCGTTCGCCGACACCCAGGTTAGCGGGCGAAAATAGACGGTAAGCGGATTGGCGTCCAATCCAAACAGTGCACCAGGAGCCTCGTGAACCACATAGTAAAAATCCTGTTTTACACGCGCTTCTGTCGCCGCATCAGAGGTTTGCATCCGATGTTCAAACAGTGAAAACAGCCGTACAGCGGTATTCTCCCACAAAATCCGTGACGAGAGGCCTGATGCCGCTGAGAGCACATGCCACAACGGCGTCAAATGTTGCGCAAATACGCCACGTAGCAGGGCATCACGCCAACTCGCGCGATCCAAATCCGAATGGGGCGTTGAGAGCGATAAATCGTCCATCACCATATGCGACTGCCAAAGATGTCCATCATGACGCGTATCCAACAGGCAGTTCGTCAGCGCCATGTTTAGCCCTTTGTTGTACATCGATAAGGGATAAAAGGCAGCCGCTGTAGTAAGAAAAGCCACGCGTTTGCTTAACAACGACGCGGTAATACCCAGCGAGGGGGCACCCAATCGTGGAGCAAGCTGTTGCAACATACGCTGGCAAGACGCCGGGAGTGTCGATACTGGCACCGCGCTGCTGAACGGATATTCCGACGTCGCAATCAGGTTAAAACGAGCGGCGAGATGTGCCCGTTCTTCGGCGTGAAAGGAAAGATCACGCATCGCACACGCTTTGCTGTTTCGGCGCATAACGCACCAGTGGAATACAGAGCGGCGTACCGAACACCGGGTCAGCGATGATGCGGCTATCGAGGTCGAACACCTTTTTAATCAGCGTTTCCGTCAGGATCGCCTGCGGCGCGCCTTGCGCAAATACGCCTCGCTGGTGAACCGCCACCATGTGATGTCCATAACGGCATGCCAGATTCAAATCGTGCAGTACCATGACGATGGTTTTACTGTGTTGTTCGTTGAGCTCTCGCAGCAAATCGAGCACCTCAATCTGATGCGCCAAATCGAGATAGGTGGTTGGCTCATCCAGCAGCAAAATATCCGTATCCTGCGCCAACGTCATAGCGATCCACACCCGCTGACGTTGTCCGCCCGACAGCGTATCCAACACCCGCTCGCCCAGAGCTGTCAGCCCGGTACTGTTCAGCGCCTGCTGCACTTTTTCTTCGTCCTGCGTCGACCACTGGCGTAGCCAACTTTGGTGAGGGTAGCGCCCCATAGCAACCAGTTGACGCACGGTTATGCCCTCTGGAGCGATCGGTGTCTGCGGCAAAATTGACAGCTTACGTGCGATGGCGTGGGTTGATTGGTGATGAATATCCGCACCGTTGAGCATGACACAGCCTGAGGTTGGCGAGAGCAGACGGGCAAAGGCTTTTAGCAAGGTGCTTTTGCCACATCCGTTGCTTCCGACAAATACCGTGATGCACCCGGCTGGCACCTGCAAATCCAGATGTTCAATAATCAGCTGCCGGTCATATTGCAACGTCAGTGCACGTCCTGAGAGCGGGAAAGGGTTTGGTGAATTCATCGTTATGCCTTAATGATGACGTTGCCGGATCAGTAAATAGAGAAAAAAAGGACTGCCCAACGCAGAAATAAAAATGCCTGCTGGCAAATCCAACGGTAAAAAGAGCGTACGTCCCACCCAATCTGCCACCACGACCAAATTGGCACCGATCAGTACCGTTGCCAGCGCACTGCCAACAAAGGCTCGACCCACCAGACGTTTCGCCATATGGGGGGCAATCAACCCCACGAAGCCTATCGCCCCGCATGGGCGATCGCGGTACCGGCCAGCGCAACACTCAGCAACAGCAATGCGCTACGCCGCCGCTCCAGCGCGGCACCCACACTCGTGGCAACATCGTCGTCCAACTCATGGATCGGTACATGGCGCGCCAGCAATACTAGGCTGTGTTCCTTAATTACATAACCTCTGGTAAAACAGGCGGATGCAGCCCAGTTTCAACATTGCCAGATAATTCCTCGCCGTTTTGTCGTAACGTGTCGCAATGCGACGGTATTCTTTCAGACGACCAAAGCACCGCTCAACAACGTTCCGATTGCGGTAAGCGTCACGATCGAGCTTTGAACGACCATCCACCGCCATTTTTTCAGTGGATTTTCGGGGGATGACAGTTTTTATACCTCTGTTTTTCAGCTCGTTACGTAATACATGCCCGGAGTACGCCTTGTCAGCGAGTACCGCATGACCACGGCGTTTCATACTGCCGTTCTGGCGTTGAACACCAATACCGTCCAAAAGACGTAGTGCAAACTGACTTTCATGAGCCTGACCGGGGCTCAACACGATGTTTAACGGAAGACCACTTCCGTCTGTAGCCATATGGATTTTGGTGCCAAAACCACCTCGAGAGCGACCCAGACCATTATCTCCGGTGATATCGGGATGTTTTTTTGAGCACCGGCAGGGCTTTGTTGAATAATAGGGAATCGTGCTGTTTTACTATGCCCATTTTGGTAGAAAATGCTTATCACCTCAGGCATTCCGTTTTCTCATGATGCTTAACTGCATGATTTTACGTTGCTGGAAACAATCGTTTTACTGGGCTGGTAGCATAAAATCTGTTTATTCAACAAAGCCCACCGGCAGCACATTTCAGCGCCCTGATATTGCTACCATCCAGCGCAGTCGCTGACCAGTCCACGAGGCCATGGGCATCAAGTGATGAAAGTAACTTATTGAAAATAATGTTAATGACTCCCGATTTTGACCATCGGTCAAAGCGGTTATAAACGGTTTTCCATGGGCCGTATCGCTCAGGTAAATCACGCCATGGGGCACCAGGCACAGCACCCAGAACATGCCATTGATAATCATGCGATGCTCAGCCCATGGGCGTCCGGCCTGTGGTGTTGCTGGTTCAGCAGGGAGTAAGGGCTGGATGATAGCCCATGCTTCATCGGGAAGGTCGTAGCGAGCCATAGTTCAAAATGATGTAGAAACAAACAGTTATTATAACTCATGGGATTAAGGGACACAGCCTAATAGCGGCGCGACTAGCGCCAGCCATCCAGTCAGAGACGTTACATCCTGCCAGTTAGCGCCGTAAACACTGCCGGTCAGCCAGATGTATGACGAGAGTGTGGTATTGAATGGGCTAAGCAGCAGCAACCCCGTCGCCACTGCCCCCATCAAGGCGGAGATTCCTACCCCGACCAATACCAGACGGTAAGGTGATACACCATGTCGCCAGGTCAGCAGGTAGATCAGCAGCGCCGTTCCCCAGGCTCCCGCAATAGCCGCCAACGGCATCCATTGCTGCCCGAGCATACCCGCGCCGAAAGAGAGAAAAGCGACGGCTGCGGCAGACGCGCCGCTGGTAACCCCCAGCAGATCGGGCGATGCTAACGGATTACGCACCAGACTCTGTAATATCAGCCCCGAAAGCGCTAATGCCCCCCACCATAAGCGCCAACACGACGCGAGGTAGCCGCAGTTCCCAGAGGATAAAGGCGTTACCTTCGATAGTCTGGTGCGGTGCCAACAGTATGTGCATCACCTCCCGCGGAGAGAGCGGCACAACACTTCGCGATAGCACCAAGAGTATCGTCACCAGCGTTACACCGAGCAGTGCAAGATTCCAGAGACACGCGCGGCTATCCACCCGACGAGACAACATGCCGATACGTAGCGAGTAAACGTTAGCCATGACGCGCCTCCCGCCGAACCAACGCAATAAAATAAGGGGCCCCCAGCACAGCGGTCATGACTCCCAGCGGCAGTTCATGCGGTAAAATCGCCACGCGTGCCACCATATCCGCCCAAAGTAGCAGACAAGCGCCCAGCAAGGCGCTAGCGGGGATCAGCCAACGGTGGTCGTGGGAACACAACCGACGGGCCATGTGTGGCACAATAAAACCAATGAAACCGATGTTGCCCGCAATAGCCACCGCACTGCCCGCCAACGCAATCACACACACGCCCATCAGTCCGCGAATCCATGCGGTACGCACTCCTAACCCGCGTGCCATGTCATCACCCGCAACCAAAATATTAATATGCGGTGCCAGTACCCTGCT
The DNA here is from genome assembly GCF_053848865.1 of Symbiopectobacterium sp. Eva_TO. Lineage (NCBI taxonomy): Bacteria > Pseudomonadati > Pseudomonadota > Gammaproteobacteria > Enterobacterales > Enterobacteriaceae > Symbiopectobacterium > Symbiopectobacterium sp. Eva_TO. The sequence goes on from NZ_JBSPEY010000005.1 coordinate 112,780, forward strand.
GAATACCAACCCCACAACTACATAGGGAAGCAAGGGCATCAGCAGATCGCTCTCACGTCCAGCCACCGAGCCGGCCAGCCAAAACAGTACGCTGTCCAATCCGTCCTGATTGATCACCAACATCGCTTGGGTAAACGAGAGGAAAAGTGCCGTGATCGCCGCCCCTGCCAGCAGAATTTTCACAGGGCTTGTAGACCCACGACCCAACGAGCCGATGCCGAACACCAATCCCCCCGCGACTGCCGCACCGAGAAACCCGGACCACACCAATGTCGCCAGTGATGCAGCACCTATCCACACGCTGCTCAGGACGATAAAGAAGATCGCCCCGGCATTGACGCCGAATAATCCCGGAGAGGCCAGTGGATTGCGCGTCATCGCCTGCATCAGCACCCCGGCAACGGCCAGACTGGCGCCGACCGTCAGGGCCATCAAAGTGCGTGTCAGACGCGTGGTCTGCACCAGAATATGTTCAATTTGTGTCGCATCCGGGTGAAGCCATGCAGCCAGTACCACGCGCGGCGCGATCGGTTGCGCCCCGACCATCAGGCTGGCAAAGCAGGAGATGATCAACAGCAGCCCCCCGCCACATAACACCCACACAGGCCTCATGGCTTTGTCTCCGTAGGCAGTAGGCGTTGTGTGATCTCATCCAATATCCGGTTCGCACCTAAAATGCCTCCCGACAAACTCCAGGCCACACTGTCCACGGTGTAGACTTGCTCGCGTTGTGGGGCCGTCAGGCGTTGCCACAATGGGTGCACTGTCCAGGTGCGGTAAAGTTGCGTAACCGCCGGTTTTTCCGAGCGCATAAAGACAAAAAACAGATCGGCGTCCAGCACCGGCAAACTCTCTGGCGTACTCAGTTTGCGCATCACGCTGAGCGAATCTGCCTGCATTCCCGGCCAGATAAATCCCACTTTCGATAGTACTGAGCCGGCAAAGCTGCGTGCTAAATATTGACGAATATGGTCATCACGAAACTCAATCAGGGAAACACGGAGTGGCCACTGAGAACCATAATGAGCACGCAGGCGGTCGCGCAATACCGACACTCGCCCCTGCCAGGCGGTGAGCAAACCCTGTGCTTGCGTCTCCCTGCCCAGCGCCTGCCCCACCAGTTGTACCGTACGTTTGAATTCAAACACATCCTCCATCGCCACCGTGGGAGCGATCTGCGACAACAAGGTATACACCCGTTCATGGCGAAAACGTGATGCAATGATCAGGTCGGGTTTAAGCAATGCGATGGCTTCCAAATTCGGCTGCGTTTCCAACCCGACATGGGGCACATCACCTAACGCGCTACGCAAATAGCGATACGTCGGTTTTTCAATCCAGGAATCCACGACACCTACCGGCGTTATCCCCAACGCGACAGCCGTATCCGTTGCCCCCTGAAACAGGGTAACCACCCGTTTAGGCTGCCCGTTAATCACGGTTACGCCAAGCGCGTGTGACACCTGACGCGCCCAGCCTGTTGTAACCTGTAACGACAGGAACAGCAGCACCAACCATAACATCAGGTATCTTCCCATCCCGCAGCCACGGACCACGAGATGGGATAAGTGACACTTAGAAATCAATGGAGTAACCCAATGTCACGGTACGTCCACGCCCGGAGAAATAGCGGGTATTGGCCGCAGTCCCCAGTCCCACTGACTGCGAATAGTAGGTGATGTACTGTTTATCCAGCAGGTTAGCAACCGCCAGATTCACACGACCATAAGGCAGTTTGTAGCCGACGGCGGCATCCACCAGCAGATAAACGTCGAACCCTAGGCTGTGTCCCTTAATTACATAACCTCTGGTAAAACAGGCGGATGCAGCCCAGTTTCAACATTGCCAGATAATTCCTCGCCGTTTTGTCGTAACGTGTCGCAATGCGACGGTATTCTTTCAGACGACCAAAGCACCGCTCAACAACGTTCCGATTGCGGTAGGCGTCACGATCGAGCTTTGAACGACCATCCACCGCCATTTTTTCAGTGGATTTTCGGGGGATGACAGTTTTTATACCTCTGTTTTTCCGCTCGTTACGTAATACATGCCCGGAGTACGCCTTGTCAGCGAGTACCGCATGACCACGGCGTTTCATACTGCCGTTCTGGCGTTGAACACCAATACCGTCCAAAAGACGTAGTGCAAACTGACTTTCATGAGCCTGACCGGGGCTCAACACGATGTTTAACGGAAGACCACTTCCGTCTGTAGCCATATGGATTTTGGTGCCAAAACCACCGCGAGAGCGACCCAGACCATTATCTCCGGTGATATCGGGATGTTTTTTTGAGCACCGGCAGCACATTTCAGCGCCCGGATATTGCTACCATACAGCGCAGTCGCTGACCAGTCCACGAGGCCATGGGCATCAAGTGATGAAAGTAACTTATTGAAAATAATGTTAATGACTCCCGATTTTGACCATCGGTTAAAGCGATTATAAACGGTTTTCCATGGGCCGTATCGCTCAGGTAAATCACGCCATGGGGCACCAGAGCACAGCCCCCAGAACATGCCATTGATAATCATGCGATGCTCAGCCCATGGGCGTCCGGCCTGTGGTGTTGCTGGTTCAGCAGGGAGTAAGGGCTGGATGATAGCCCATGCTTCATCGGGAAGGTCGTAGCGAGCCATAGTTAAAAATGATGTAGAAACAAACAGTTAGTATAACTCATGGGATTAAGGAACACAGCCTAGTCCGGTATCATCAAAACTGCGGCTGAAGGCATAGTTGCCTTGGACAAACGTGTTCACCTTCTCCGTCCAACTTGCCGACCAACTGGCAATCACCCGATCCAGCGCGATATTCAGGCCAGTCATCTTTTTATCCAGTTTGCCATCACCATTGCTGTCGCGCTTACCTTCGGTATGGGCATAGGAAAGATTGACTTTATGCTACTCATTAATCTTATAACCGCTTCGGACCTCAACCCCTTGCACGCGGGTTTTCTCACGCTTGGAAACGAAATCGTCATCGCTGTTAAGCGTAACGGAATCCCCCAGTTTCGCGCTGGAACGGAAATAGCTGGCTTCAAAATCAACAGCCCCCTGCTGCACCCGTAAACCCGCCTCAATATTTTTGGTAACCACCGGTTTGACGTTATTCGCTCGGCTCAGATCGACACCTTCGGTGTCAATATCGCGCAGTGCACGTCCGACATCAGGCATGCCAAACCCTTCCGAGTAGTTGGTGTATTCGATTTCCGGCACATAGGTGCGTTTGGTCAGATAGAGATCCTGCTTGTTCTTATCGAGCAACACATCAAAACCCGCCGTCACTTTCAACGTATCTTCCAGAAGGTCGTCACGGGTGAGTGCGAGTTTTGCCCCAAGTTTGGAGGATACCGCGCGAGATTGATCGTACAGCGTTTTGTTGGGCGCGATGGTCGTGTCCTGAAACGATTGCGAATTGGTGGCACCTAACAGCGCTTCATACTCCTGGCTGAATAACAACGTCGAGAGTTTGAACCCCGCAAGATTGTTGTGCTCGTAAGTAAAACCCGTGCTCCACACACTGTTAAACGGCGCATCGCCCGGTGGCGTACCGCGCGCGGAGGTGGTCGGAATACCTTGCGCACGCACGCCATCGACGCTCAGGTAGTCATTTTCTCCGCTAATGTGGTAACGGTTGACACTCAATTGCACGCGCTAATCGTCATTAAGTCAGTACCCTACCTTGGCCCACCTCGTTATACACAAGTCCGCAACGCCTTATATGCCAAGGGTTAGCGGGCTGAAATAGGCAGCCGGTGGGGTTGTAAATGAAGTGAAACCGACGTGTACTATCGCCATTTACGGCGCTGAAAAATGACACGGGATTCAGATGGCTGGGCACACCAAGAACTGGAAGGGGTAAATCTTGGTGACACGAGGCTCAATAAGCGTGCCAAAGGGCTTTTGATACGGCTGGCTGAGAATCCGCAAGCCAGCATTCCGCATGCGTGCCTCGGATGGTCTGAGACGCTGGGTGCTTACCGCTTCATGGAGAACCAAGCATTCGAATGGCGAGACATTCTGCAACCTCACTGGCAGCGTACGCAGGAAAGGATCCGAGAACACGAGGTTGTGCTGTGTATCCAAGACACTACCGAGCTTGACTTCAACGGGCAGCAAATCCAAGGCTTGGGTCCCTTGAACTACGAAGCCAGGCGTGGTCTGTACCTGCATCCGACCTACGCGGTCAGTCCGGATCGCGTGGGGTTGGGCGTACTGGATGCGTGGATGTGGGCAAGAGAGCCGAAGGATGCAGACGGAAAACGCGATGGGCTCAAGGAGAGTACGCGCTGGCTCGAGGGATACGAGCGAGTTGCTGAACTCGCCTCGGAGTTGCCAAACACACGTCTGGTGTACTTAGCCGATCGCGAAGCGGATATCAAGGCGTTGATGCAGCTCGCTGATGACCTTGGCACTCCGGCTGACTGGTTGATCCGCTCGACTCATAATCGCAGTCTGGACTGTAATGAGAAGCTTTGGCAGAAGGTTGGAAAGACCGTGCCGGTGGGAGAAATCCAATTCGTTATGGCGGCTCGCGCGGGGCAGAAGGCGCGTACGGTGAAACAGGCGCTGCGCGTGAAGCGAGTGTCGCTGCGTTGCGGGTTGGCAGTGACTTGTGTGATAGCCAAGGAAATTGAGCCGCCAGCAGGCGTGAAGCCGGTCGAGTGGCGGTTGCTGAGCAATCGCGTACCTGAAGGACGAGAAGATATCGTGGAGCTGATCGACTGGTATCGGGCTAGATGGGAAATCGAGATGTTCTTCAATGTGCTGAAGAACGGCTGCTGTGTCGAAGCGTTACAGTTATCGACCGTGGATCGCATTGAGCGGGCATTGGCGCTGTTCATGATCGTGGCATGGCGCATCGCCTATTTAATGCGTATGGGACGAACCTGTCCAGAGCTAGACGCAATGTTGTTCTTTGATTCCGACGAGACTCATGGCGCTTACCTACTGATGAACAAGCGTATGCCCAAGGGCCGCCCTAAGCTAAACGAAGTATTGCGCTTAGTTGCGCAACTCGGAGGCTTTCTTGCTCGAAAAGGCGACGGTGAACCAGGCGCAAAAACTATCTGGAAAGGCTTGCAGAAAGTCATGACGGCCACCGAAACGCTACGCGCGCTCAGGCACGAACAGAGATGTGTATAACGAGGTGACCTTGGCCAACACATCGTAAGCGCGGGAATCCATGGTATCGCCCTGGGTATTATCCACACCGATGGCCCGGCCGTTACCATCAAGGTAAAGCCCTTGATTTTCATATCCCAGAGACACTAAGTAATCGAGTTTATCCACGCGACCATCGACGCGGTAAGTGGTTTTATAGCTGGCCGTTTCGCCCCGGATTTTCTCTGTGGGCAGAGTGGTTTGCACGGAAACATGCCGATTGAACGCCCCGTTTTCCGGGCGACGAGTGATCAGGTTAATAACGCCGCCAGTCGCCCCCCAAACCATTCGTGGCATTGGCCCCGTGAATAACCTCAATCCGCTCGATCATGGAAAAATCGATGGTATGCATTTCATGTCCGGTGGGGCGTAGCGGATTCGATTGTGGAATGCCATCGACCAAAATCAACGCCGACCGACCACGGAAGGTTTCACCGCTGCCGCTCATTTTTTGTCGGCTAGGAGAAAAGGCAGGCAACAAGTTACTCAACACTTGCGATGAATCCGATGTTACGCGCAACTGTTGCTCAATTTGCTGACGGTTGATAATGGTTACCATCTGTGGTGCTTTAGGCTGTTCCACGTTGGAACGCGACGCGCTGACCACCATTTCATCATTTCCTGCGGTTCGATTTGTACCTTCTGCATAAGCACATTGCGATACCCCCCAGACCCACGGCGCTGCCGCCAACAACATGCTCATCCGAATCACGCGCTCCTCCTGTTTTCACCTGGTAATGACACGCCGGGAACCCACATGGCCCGGCATAAAAAAATCCGCCCAACGCCACTCCGATTAGGAATGGCGTTGGCGGACAGAATTCATTGCTAGTGCACGGCCGGCCTTAAGCAGCCAGACCGTTGATGTTTACGCACTATAGATAATAAGATTGTTAATGGTAATTATTAACATTCAATAATAGTAATAACAAGTTTTACGCTATATTTTCGTTACACTAACAATCACATCTTTTTCATTACAAATTAAAGGGATATAGAAAATGTTTGTCGTCTGAAATCACCAATGCGGTACGCGCATCTGTCTAGAAGAAACAATCGCACCGATTAACTGAGAATCAGATCACATAAAAAACCCCAAAAACCACTAAATTTAATCATACGATTGATTGAATGGGGCTTATGCCATGCTTTTCCCGGCAACGTCGCCTACACGAGGCGACCACACCAAGCAACGACTGTTACAGGCAGCCCTTGAGGTGTTTGGCGAGTTTGGCCTGCAAGCCGCCACCACGCGCGACATTGCCCGCCATGCCGGGCAGAATATTGCCGCTATCACCTATCATTTTCACTCCAAAGAGGGGTTATATCGCGCGGTGGTGATGTAGCCCCCTGTAACACCAGACAGTAGCTGTATCTCCAGATATAAGAGATAGGCTTAGATATATGTCTAACAATCATGCTAATTTTGAAATGACCGGGATCCTGTTAGGGCAAGAAGTCCGTAAGCGTAAAACTCCGCAAGAGAAAATCGCCATCATTCAGCAGACAATGGAGCCGGGGATGAACGTCTCCCATGTAGCCCGCCTGCATGGCATCCAGCCCAGCCTTTTGTTTAAGTGGAAGAAGCAATACCAGGAAGGAAGCCTCACCGCCGTTGCGGCCGGAGAAAAAGTGGTTCCAGCTTCGGCGCTGGCGACTGCCCTCAAGCAGGTCCGGGAGCTACAGCGCCTTCTGGGTAAGAAGACGATGGAAGTTGAGATCCTCAAAGAAGCAGTGGAGTACGGCCAGTCGCGAAAATGGATAGCGCACGCGCCCTTGTTGCCAAAGGACAGGGAATAGCTCTGGTCAGCCGCGCCATGAGCGTGTCGCGTGCGCAGCTGTCACTGCGGGTTAACCGTTCTGCCGACTGGCTGGACAGGCGCAGCAACCGGCGTAATGACGAAGCTGATGCTGAGATATTATCGGACATCCTCCGTATCATCAGCGACATGCCCAGTTACGGTTACCGCCGAGTGTGGGGTATCCTGCGTAAGCAACGTCGTGCAGAGGGACTTCCACCGGTGAACGCCAAACGGCTTTACAGGATAATGAGCGAGCATAACCTGCTGTTGTTGCACGATAAAACTGAACGTCCGAAGCGGGAGCATAAAGGCAAAATCGCGGTAGCAGAGAGCGATATGCGCTGGTGCTCAGATGGCTTCGAGTTCGGTTGTGACAACGGCGAGAAGCTGCGGGTGACGTTCGCACTGGACTGCTGCGACCGGGAGGCCATAGACTGGGCAGCGAGCACCAGGGGTTATGACAGTTCAACCGTGCAGGATGTGATGCTGAGGTCGGTGGAAAAACGCTTCGGTAGCGCGCTGCCGGATAAACCAGTGCAATGGCTGACGGATAATGGTTCAGCGTACACAGCGCATGAAACGCGGAAGTTCGCCAGAGAACTGAATCTGGAGCCCTGCACAACAGCAGTGAGCCGTCCACAGAGTAACGGCATGGCAGAACGGTTCGTGAAGACGATGAAGGAAGATTACATCGCCTTCATGCCAAAACCCGATGTGCGAACAGCGCTGAAGAATCTTGCAGCGGCGTTCAATCATTATGTAGTGGCACACTGATACTGGCCACCTGATCGGAGGTGATATGTTCACCTCATCAACACGACAGGTGACCTCATGGGTAAACATTTTACGGCGGAATTTAAGCTCGAAGCCGCAAAGCTGGTTGTCGACCACGGCTACACATACGTTAAGGCCGCAGAGGCGGTTAATGTCAGCCATTCTGCCATTAGTCGCTGGGTCAATAAGCTTCGCCTTGAACGACAGGGAAAAACGCCAACGGGACTTCCTCTTACCCCTGAACAGCTCGAGCTGCGTGAGATGAAGAAAAAAGTCTAATGCCTTGAAATGGAGAACGAAATCCTAAAAAAGGCTACGGCGCTCTTAATGTCGGACTCACTCAACGGTTCACGGTAGTCGACAGGCTGAGGGCGCGATACCCGGTCACGGCGTTGTGCCAAACTTTTGAGGTACATCGCAGCAGCTACAGGCACTGGCAGGCTTCCGCTAATGAACCCGACGGTGAGCGCGTGGTTAAGTGTAGTCGCGTCATGGAAGCCTGGAACGCCAGCGGCGGCTCTGCCGGCGCTCGAAGTATCGCGACCATCGTCACCGGCAGCTCTGGTGTCAAAATGGGGCGCTGGCTGGCTGGCAAGCTGATGAAGGAGCTGGGTATCGCCAGCTGCCAGCGACCGGCTCACAAATACAAACGCGGCGGCAATGAACACGTTGAAATACCGAACTATCTCAACCGCCAGTTCGCGGTTACCGCGCCGGATCAGGTCTGGTGCGGCGATGTGACCTACATCTGGACGGGCAAATGCTGGGCTTACCTTGCGGTGGTGCTAGACCTGTTCGCCCGCAAACCGGTGGGCTGGGCCATGTCGACGTCGCCGGACTCGGCGCTGACAGTTAAAGCGTTGCAGATGGCCTGGGAACTCCGGGGACAACCAACAGGAGTCATGTTCCACAGCGACCAGGGCAGCCACTATACCAGCCGTCAATACCGGCAAGCCCTGTGGCGCTGCCGGATAAAGCAGAGTATGAGTCGGCGGGGTAACTGCTGGGATAATGCGCCAATGGAGCGGTTCTTCCGCAGCCTGAAGACAGAATGGGTGCCGACAAAGGGTTACAACAGCTTCAGCGAAGCCCAGGACGCGATTATCCGCTACATCACGGGGTATTACAGCGCTATCCGGCCTCACTGGTATAACGGCGGCTTAACTCCAAACGAATCTGAGCGACTGTTCTACATACAGTCTAATGCGGTGGCCAATATTAGTTGACCACTACATTACAATGAAAACCATCCGCACAGTGCGCTGGGATACAACTCCCCAAGAGAATATCGGCGCCAGCGGGCATCGTTAACTTAAGATACAAAAGCTGTCCGGAGATGGTGGGTCAAGATCAGTGGCAAGCGCTATTGCCGATGAAGTGGCGCACACCTATCTCCCTTTGCGCATAGAAATTACCGAGTACCTGCAACAGCCCGCAGGCACGCCAGAGCGTTACATGGCGTATTTGCAAAAACTGGTGCTGAACTTTACCCGGCTGATGACCAGCCCGGAAACGTTGCACTTCAGCCGCTTTATGTCGCGCGAACAGTTATCACCGACAGATGCCTATCCGCTGATGCACAAGCGCATTATCGCGCCCATGCATCAGTTGATGACGCAACTGGTCGCTGGCTACACCGGGCTAGACAGCAACGATCGTAGAACCGTTATCCACGCCCATGCGCTGATCGGTGAAGCGCTGGCATTCCGCTTTGCCCGGGAAACCATACGACTACGAGCAGGCTGGGACGACATTGGTTTAGAACAGAGTCTGGTGATTAACGACGTGGTGACACAACACATAGCGCTGGTGCTTGACGGCCTGAGAACCACACAACAGCGCTGATGCTTTTAGCCGGTCAAAAAGTGAAGCCTTCCATGAATAAAGTTAAATCGCGCGTGACCATTCTGGTGCTTTTACTGCTGGCAGCCGCACTCTACGCGGGCTGGGCGCACTATGCACGCCGTGACACGCCCATTAAACTGTACGGTAATGTGGATATTCGTACGGTGAATCTGGCGTTTCGCGTCAGTGGACGTCTGGCAACCTTGCAGGTGGATGAGGGGAACAGCGTTAAGGCAGGACAGGCAATCGCTGCGCTGGATACTGCACCACACCACAATGCGCTGCGCCAGGCTGACGCCAACGTTGCCAGCGCGGCGGCTCAACTGGCACTGCTTCAGGAAGGTTATCGGCGTGAAGAGGTTGCTCAAGTGCGTTCTCAAGTGGACCAAGCGCAGTCCGCCTATGAGTACGCCGACAAATTCTATCAACGCCAGCAAGGCATGTGGAGCAAGGGTGCCGTAGCACAAAATACGTTAGACGATGCCCGTTCGGCGCGTCAACAGGCACTTGCTACGCTGCAAGCTGCTAAAGAGAAATTGAGCCAGTTCGAAAGCGACAACCGTCCGCAAGAGATTGCCGCCGCCGAGGCGGCACTGGCACAGGCGCAAGCAGTACAGGCACAGGCCATTCTCGATCTGAGCGATACCACGCTTACCGCCCCTTCTGATGGCGTGATCCTCACCCGTGCCGCAGAAGCAGGCAGCATGCTCAGCGCGGGAGGTACCGTATTTACGCTCTCGTTAACCCGTCCGGTGTGGATTCGTGCCTACATTGATGAGCCACAGCTTGGGCACGCGAAACCAGGACGACAAGTGCTGATTTATACGGACAGCCGCCCAGACAGCCCCTACCACGGCACGGTCGGATTTGTGTCCCCCAAGCGCAGAATTCACCCCCAAAAGCGTAGAAACCCCGGCGCTGCGTACCGATCTGGTTTATCGGCTACGTATCATCGTGAACGATGCGGACGACCTGCTGCGCCAAGGGATGCCGGTGACGTTGCGCTTTGCTACTGATAGCGTAACGCCATGAACAGTCCCATGCCACGCATTACGCTGGATGGGGTAGAAAAAACCTTCCCTGACAGCACCACGCCCGCGCTGAAACCGCTGACCGCCACGCTTGATGCGGGTGCGGTTATCGGCTTAGTGGGGCCTGAGGGCGCGGGTAAGACCACGCTGATTCGTATGCTGGCCGGTCTGTTAACACCGAGCAGCGGGACTCTGCGCGTGATGGGGCTCGATCCGGTACAGGATGACCGGCAATTGCACGCCATCCTTGGTTATATGCCGCAGAAATTTGGGCTGTATGAAGACCTGAGCGTGATGGAAAACCTGACGTTTTACGCCGACCTGCGCGACATTACCGGCACACAGCGTCAGGAAATCTTTGAACGCTTGCTGACGTTTACCGACCTCGCGCGCTTTACCACGCGTCTGGCGGGAAAACTTTCTGGCGGCATGAAGCAGAAGCTGGGGCTGGCCTGTACCCTGCTGGGCCAGCCTAACGTACTCTTGCTGGATGAGCCGGGCGTCGGGGTTGACCCCATCTCACGACGCGAGCTGTGGCGCATGGTGCACGAACTCGCTGACGACGGTATGCTGATCCTGTGGAGCACGTCTTATCTCGATGAGGCAGAGCAGTGTCGTGATGTGCTGCTGCTGAATAACGGCGAATTGCTGTATCGCGGCGCGCCGCAAGATCTTACCGCCACCATGGCCGGTCGCTGCGTGCTGGCACATGCCGATGGCGTTGCACACCGCACGCTGCTGCAACAGGCATTGCAGCACCCCGCCGTCAGTGACGGCGTCATTCAAGGCAAATATGTGCGTCTGATGCTGAAGGCAGGCGCAACCCCGTCCAGCCTGTGTGACACACTGCCGCTGACGCCGGACGACATCGAAGCGACAGCCCCCGCTTTGAGGATGCCTTTATCGACCTGTTAGGCGGTGGCCCCAAGGGGGATTCCTCACTGGCACGCATTATGCCGTTCATTCCCGATGATGGCGATGACAAGGTGATCGAAGCCCGTCATCTGACCAAAAAATTTGGTGAATTTATCGCAACCGAGCGGGTCGATTTTACCGTGCGCCGCGGCGAGATTTTCGGGCTGCTCGGCCCCAATGGTGCAGGGAAATCAACCACCTTCAAGATGATGTGCGCGTTGCTCACGCCCAGTGAAGGCCATGCGCGCGTGCTGGGCATGGATCTTAAAATCAGCTCCGGCAAAGCGCGTCAGCATCTGGGCTATATGGCACAGAAATTTTCTCTGTACGGTAACCTGACGGTAGAACAAAACCTGCGCTTTTTCTCTGGCGTCTACGGTCTACGTGGCCGCCAACAACGCGAGAAAGTCGCGGCAATGACGCAGGCATTCAACTTTGCGCCGATAAGCCGACAAACGCCGGACGCCTTACCGCTTGGATTCAAACAGCGCTTAGCTCTGGCCTGCGCCTTAATGCACGAGCCGGATATTCTGTTTCTTGACGAACCCATCTCTGGCGTCGATCCCCTCACCCCATATCGTTATACACATCTTTTGGCCATTTTTTGAACAGGATGCTCAGAACCCCGTGAATTAAGGCATTCAAGCCATCCCATTGGCTTTTTGAGGTTCAAAATGCCACTCTGAGATAAACCCGTAACTCATTGATTAAACAGTGCGTTAGAAAGATGTGTATAACGATATGCCCTCACCCGCCGGGAGTTCTGGATGCACATCAACGGGATGGTCAGCCGGGGCGTGACTGTCATGGTGACCACTCACTTTATGGATGAGGCGGAATATTGCGATCGTATCGGCCTGGTTTATCGCGGCAAGCTGATTGCCAGCGGCACACCCGATGCCTTAAAGCAGCAGGCGGTTACGCCAGACATGCCCGATCCCAGCATGGAGCAGGCGTTTATCGCCTTGATTCAGTCCTACGACACGGAGAATGCCCATGACTAATGCCAACAGCAACCCCGTGTCGGACAGCACCGCCTTTTCCTGGCGACGCTTGCGGGCATTGTGTCGCAAAGAGAGCAAGCAGATTGTGCGCGATCCCAGCAGCAGTCTGATCGCCTTTGTCATCCCATTAATGCTGTTGTTTATTTTTGGCTATGGCATCAACCTCGACTCCAGTCGCTTACACGTCGGTATCCTGCTGGAAGAGCAGAGTGAAGCGGCGCGCGATTTAGCCCAAACCTTTGCCGCTTCACCCTATATTGAACCGACCATCAGCCGCGACCGCCAAACATTGATCCAGTTGATGCAAGCGGGGCGTATTCGCGGTTTGATCACCATTCCTGGCAATTTCGCCGAGCAATTGTCACAACCCGGAGGACTGGCCTCGATACAGGTGATCACTGACGGCAGTGAGCCTAATACCGCCAATTTCGTTTCCGGCTATGTGCAAGGGGTTTGGAAGGTCTGGCAGGAACAGCGTGCGTTGGCTCAGGGGGGCTCTTTTACGCAACCCATTGAGGTACAACTGCGCTATTGGTTCAACCCGGCAGCAATCAGCCAACACTTTATCATTCCCGGTGCCATCACCATTATCATGACCGTCATTGGTGCCATTCTGACCTCATTAGTGATTGCCCGAGAATGGGAGCGCGGCACCATGGAAGCACTGCTGTCAACGCAGGTTACGCGTGCAGAGCTGCTACTGGCCAAGTTAATCCCCTACTATGGCTTGGGCATGATAGCCATGGTGCTGTGCATGGTGGTGGCCGTCTTCGTGCTGCATGTTCCCTACCGTGGATCGCTCTGGATACTGTTTGGCATAAGCAGTCTGTTTCTTGCCTGTACCCTCGGTATGGGACTGCTGATTTCCACCCTGACACGCAACCAGTTCAATGCGGCGATGGTAGCGCTGAACGCTGCATTCTTGCCGGCGGTCATGCTCTCCGGGTTTATCTTTGAAATTGACAGCATGCCGGCGCTGGTACGCGCCGTCTCTTACATCATTCCCGCACGCTATTTCGTCAGTACGCTGCAAAGCTTATTCCTCACGGGTAACGTGGTCAGCATCTTGCTGGTCAATCTGGGCTTTTTAAGCCTTGCCACGCTGTTTTTCATCGGGCTGACCGCGTTAAAAACGCGGCGCAGATTGGATTAGGGAGGGATCGCAATGTTTTACCGCTTATGGACGCTGATCGTCAAAGAGCTACAATCGCTGCTGCGCGAACCGCAAACTCTCAGCCTGCTGGTTCTCCCGGTAGTGCTTCAGGTTTCTCTGTTCCCATTCGCCGCAACGCTGGATGTCACCAATGCCACCATCGCGATTTATAGCGAAGACAGTGGACCGGCATCGATTGAACTGACACAGCGCATCGCCAACGCGCGCACCTTCTCTCAGGTATTAACGCTGCGCAGCTCGCAGGCCATCGCGCCAACTATCGACAACCAGAAGGCGTTATTGCTGGTACTATTTCCGCCCGACTTCTCCCGCGACCTTGCCAACGGCAACAGTACCCCGCTTCAGGTCATTCTGGATGGACGGCGTTCTAACAGCGCGCAAATTGCGGCAAATGATATACAGCAGATAGTTCAGGAATATGAACGGGAGCTGATGGTGGGAACAACGCGAAACAACCAGAGCGAACTGGTGGTGCGTCACTGGTATAACCCGAATCTGAACTACAAGTGGTTTGTGGTGCCTTCGCTTATCGCCATGATCACTACCATCGGCGTATTGATTGTGACGGCGCTCTCTGTAGCGCGCGAGCGTGAACAGGGTACACTCGACCAGTTGCTGGTATCGCCGCTGGCAACCTGGCAAATTTTTATTGGTAAAGCGGTACCGGCGCTGATTGTCGCTACCGGTCAGGCTACCATCGTGCTGCTGGCAGGGATCTTCGCTTACCAGATTCCATTTGCTGGCTCACTGCTACTGTTTTATGCGGCGATGCTGCTGTACGGCTTGTCTCTGGTGGGATTTGGTTTACTGATTTCGTCGCTGTGCGCCACGCAGCAGCAAGCGTTCATCGGTGTGTTTGTTTTTCTGATGCCCGCCATCCTGCTCTCAGGCTATGTCTCTCCGGTGGAAAACATGCCGCTATGGTTACAGAATCTGACCTGGGTGAACCCCATCCGCCATTTTACTGACATCACCAAGCAGATTTACCTCAAAGGGGCCGATTTCAGAGTGGTATGGCACAGCCTGTGGCCACTGCTAGCTATCACTGCGACTACCGGCAGCGCGGCCTACGGGTTGTTCAGGCGAAAGATGTCGTAAAGCACCATCGGTTTTTGCTCAACTCAACCACAAATCTCATTGAGTAACTCTGGGTGGCGATCGAGAAGTTTCAGCAATTTCACCGTAGAAGGATGGGGCTGCGATTTTCCCGCTTCATTCCGGTAAAATGCGTTATCACCGCCACCAAATATCCGCCCGGCTTCTCGTTGCGATAATTCGAGTTTCTTTCGCACGTTCATGATATACGCCGGTTTGACCGTATCATTAATAATCGAATTCTTAAACTCGACCACTTTCGCCATGTACTCGGCCGACTCGGCTTTGTCCATCACAACTTCAGCACACTTAGGGCAATGCAACGCACGGATTTGCTGCAAAATCGTTTTTTTGCCACGCCATGAATAGGGAACATCTTTTACACGTTGTTCCATTTCGGCATCGCCACACTGAGGACATTTCATTCTACTTCTCCTTAAATAAGACGATGAGTACATCATCGATGTACCGTCACTTTTATATAACACCTGATACCCTTTATCGTCGGGCGGTACACATCCTGCCACACCGTATGATCGTGGTATGTAGTCATACTCTTGTAAAAATCCTGACAGGTCAGCGATTATTACTGCACACATGCCATCAAAAAATAATTACCAAGTAGGTTTTACAAGTTTCAACATCAACCATGCGGTAATGGCCAGGTTGCGCCCAAAAAAAACCCGCACGTTCTACGTGCGGGGCTATATACCCGTCATACTTCAAATTGCAGATGCGTATTAGCGGCGGTTGCCGAAAATGCGCAGCAGCATCAGGAACAGGTTGATAAAGTCCAGGTAAAGCGTCAATGCACCCACGATGGCATATTTGCGAAAACTGTCGCGGTCGTCAGCAGAGAGCTGCTCACCGATATTTTTCAGTTTTTGCGTGTCGTAGGCCGTCAAACCCACAAACACTACCACGCCGATATAGGTCACAGCCCACATCAAGGCATCGCTTTTCAACCAGATATTGACCAACCATGCCAGCACGATACCGATCAGGCCCATAAACAGCATGCTGCCCAGGCCGCTCAGGTCGCGTTTGGTGGTGTAACCATACAGGCTCATGGCACCGAACATCCCTGCCGTAATGACAAAGGTGCTGGCGATCGATTGCCCTGAATAGAGGATAAAGATGCTGGAGAGCGTCAATCCGGTCAACGCCGAATAGAGCATAAACAGCCCTGTCGCCACGCTACCGCTCAAGCGCTGCACCATACCGGAAATCACGAACACCAACCCCAACTGAGCAATGATCAGTCCGAAAAAGGTAATCCGGCTGGAAAAAACGAAACTCATTATCGCGGGGGATTGCGCCGCATACCAGGAAACAAACGCCGTCAGCAATAAACCGCAGGTCATCCAGCCATAAACCTGCGCCATATAAGCCTGAAGGCCGCTATTAGCGCATTCGACTATCGAAGCGCCTGAACGAGGGAACCGATACATGATACTACCCTTACGTTGCTGTCTGGCACCGCAGACAGAGATTGTGACTCGGGCGTGCATCGCCCACCATTGACAAGTGTATCACATGACGCAGTGTCGCATGTGGCGAAAATCACGCCAGCTTCAACGACCATTAATCAAATGAAAGAGGTGAAAACCAGCGAGCGTCAATTACCAACGTTCATCAGCGGCATGGTCACTGTCACGCGCATCCACCCAGCGATCGCCCTCCGACGTCGCTTCCCGTTTCCAGAATGGCGCACGGGTTTTCAGGTAATCCATAATAAATTGCGCAGCGTCAAAGGCCGCCTGACGGTGTGCGGCGCTCACGCCCACAAATACGATTTCATCGCCGGGATAGAGCGGTCCAACGCGGTGGATCACATAGACACGCGGTAGTGTCCAGCGTTCTCTGGCTTGCTCAACGATCTCCGCCAACGCTTTCTCAGTCATCCCCGGATAGTGTTCCAGCGTCAATGCACTCACATCGGAAGCCAGATTATGGTTGCGCACTTTACCGGTGAACGTGACCACAGCACCGTCTTCGTCACATTGAGCCAGCCACTGATAGGCCAGCCCCACGTCAAACAGCGCAGTGCCGACCTCAATCCGGGTTTCTGATTGTGGGTTCACTGGCATCATCAGCCTCCGGTTACCGGTGGAAAAAACGCCACTTCATCACCATCGCGTAGCGGGTGTGAAAGCTCGACCAACGTCTGGTTCACGGCTGTCAACAATTTGCCGGACTCCAACGCCAGCGCCCAGCGTTCACCGCGTGTGACCAACGTCTGGCGCAAATCCTCCACGCAGGAAAATTCCGCAGGAAGACTCAGCGAATCCGTTTGCGTCAGTTCACGAACCTGCGCGAAAAACAACACGTTAATCATTGCCCCTCCGCCTGAAAATCGCCGGATTTGCCACCGCTTTTTGCCAGCAAACGCACCGGGCCGATAACCATGTTTTTCTGCACCGCTTT
This sequence comes from Symbiopectobacterium sp. Eva_TO, assembly GCF_053848865.1. Taxonomy (NCBI): domain Bacteria; kingdom Pseudomonadati; phylum Pseudomonadota; class Gammaproteobacteria; order Enterobacterales; family Enterobacteriaceae; genus Symbiopectobacterium; species Symbiopectobacterium sp. Eva_TO. The sequence goes on from NZ_JBSPEY010000005.1 coordinate 130,007, forward strand.
GCACATGTCATAAATGGTCAACGCAGCTACCGAGGCAGCGGTCAGCGCTTCCATCTCCACCCCTGTTTTGCCGGTTAAACGGCACAGCGATTCGATGCGCACCCGGTTGTGCTCAGGCTCGGCTGTCAGCTCAACGGCAACTTTGCTTAACAGCAGAGGATGGCACAGAGGAATCAGTTCCCAAGTGAGTTTAGCTGCCTGAATCCCGGCAATGCGCGCGGTGGCGAACACGTCACCTTTGTGGTGCTGCCCATTGATAATCATCGACAGTGTTTGCGCTGACAGCGTGACGAACGCTTCCGCACGCGCTTCGCGCACCGTTTCGGCTTTTGCTGACACATCCACCATGGTGGCTTCGCCGGCGGCATTAATATGGGTGAACTGAGATGACATGATTAGGCTGTGTCCCTTAATTACATAACCTCTGGTAAAACAGGCGGATGCAGCCCAGTTTCAACATTGCCAGATAATTCCTCGCCGTTTTGTCGTAACGTGTCGCAATGCGACGGTATTCTTTCAGACGGCCAAAGCACCGCTCAACAACGTTCCGATTGCGGTAGGCGTCACGATCGAGCTTTGAACGACCATCCACCGCCATTTTTTCAGTGGATTTTCGGGGGATGACAGTTTTTATACCTCTTTTTTTCAGCTCGTTACGTAATACATGCCCGGAGTACGCCTTGTCAGCCAGCACCGCATGACCACGGCGTTTCATACTGCCGTTCTGGCGTTGAACACCAATACCGTCCAAAAGACGTAGTGCAAACTGACTTTCATGAGCCTGACCGGGGCTCAACACGATGTTTAACGGAAGACCACTTCCGTCTGTAGCCATATGGATTTTGGTGCCAAAACCACCTCGAGAGCGACCCAGACCATTATCTCCGGTGATATCGGGATGTTTTTTTGAGCACCGGCAGCACATTTCAGCGCCCTGATATTGCTACCATCCAGCGCAGTCGCTGACCAGTCCACGAGACCATGGGCATCAAGTGATGAAAGTAACTTATTGAAAATAATGTTAATGACTCCCGATTTTGACCATCGGTTAAAGCGGTTATAAACGGTTTTCCATGGGCCGTATCGCTCAGGTAAATCACGCCATGGGGCACCAGAACACAGCACCCAGAACATGCCATTGATAATCATGCGATGCTCAGCCCATGGGCGTCCGGCCTGTGGTGTTGCTGGTTCATCAGGGAGTAAGGGCTGGATGATAGCCCATGCTTCATCGGGAAGGTCGTAGCGAGCCATAGTTCAAAATGATGTAGAAAAAAATTATTATAAATCATTGTATTAATGGACACAGCCTAATTCGATTTCTTTAAATGGGTGAAAAAATTGCACGGTTTTTGCCGGGCATCCAACTGTTCCTGAATGATACGTTCCCAGGCGGTGCGACACGCACGTGTCGAGCCGGGCACGGCAAAAATAACCGTTTGGTTTGCCAGACCCGCAACAGCACGGGACTGAATGGTGGCGGTGCCGATATCCTCATAGGAGACCATGCGAAACAGTTCACCAAAACCGTCAATTGAGCGATCGAACAGCGGGGAGATGGCTTCTGGCGTGACATCGCCAGTGGTGAAACCAGTGCCACCATTGATCAGAATCACCTGCACCGTCTCGCTGGCAATCCAGGCGGTAACCTGCGCCTGAATCTGGTAGCGGTTCTCTTTGACAATGGCGCTGGCCACTATCTGGTGCCCGGCCTCTTGTGCCGCTTCGCGCAAATAGTCACCTGAGGTATCATCTTGCGCGGTACGACGCGCAGAAACGGTCAATACTGTAATTTGCAGCGGAATGAAGTCATCACTGACCTTGCTCATATCACACACCTCTTAACACGGAAAATCGCAAGAGTAGCTATCAGCCAACGATAAAAGAAAGGTTCTGCGTTATGCCGCTGTTGCCATCATGCAGGAAGTGGGTCTGTTTTTTCAGCGATAACCCACCCGCAATACGCAGCGCCAGATCGTCCATTTGACTATCCTCCGCCAACAGGTCGCGCAAGGGAATGCCCTGCTCGCCGAAGAGGCACAGGTGCAGGTTACCCACAGCGGACACGCGCAGACGGTTGCAGCTCAGGCAAAAATCTTTTTCGTAGGGCATGATAAGGCCGATTTCGCCCTGATAATCATCGTGCCGAAACACCTGGGCTGGCTCATCACTGCGGCCGCGCGGCGCCAGTTGCCAGCCCTGAGCCAACAATTTGTCGCGAATGACCGTTCCGGGCAGATGGTGACGGGCAAACAGCTCCCTTCCCTCTCCGGTTTCCATCAGTTCGATAAAACGCAGTTGGATGGGCCGGTCCTTGATCCAGTGCAGAAACGCATTCAGTTGATTATCGTTCACGTCACGCATCAGCACGGTATTCACTTTAACCTTGGCAAAACCGCAGTCAAAGGCAGCATCGATCCCGGCCATCACCTGATGAAACTTATCCTGCCCGGTGATCGCATGGAACTGACGCGCATCCAGACTATCGACACTAACATTCAGCGCCGTTAGCCCGGCATCACGCCATACTGCCACATCGCGCGCCAGCCGATAGCCATTGGTGGTCACCGCCAGGGTTTTGATCGAAGGATTTTCTCGGATGGCAGCTAAAATCTCGACAAAGTCACGTCTTAACGAAGGTTCTCCCCCCGGTTAAACGCACTTTTTCCGTACCGAGCGCAGCAAAAGCGCGGCTGACCCGACGGATCTAATCCAGAGAGAGAGAACGCTTGGTGGGTGCGCCAGAAGGCTGATAGCCATCAGGCAAACAGTAGGTGCAACGAAAGTTGCATACATCTGTGATCGAAAGGCGCAAATAATAAAACTTGTGCGCAAACGCATCCGTCAATTGACTTAGCATAAACACCTTTCCAAATTCGGGAAGCGCGGGCATTTCTCCCCTGCACCCTGGTGACCTCAAGGGTCACGGCCAGAGCACCGTATGACGCAGTCACTGCCACATCACTTAGGCACAAAGGCTAAATAACTGTTCCGAATAGTAGATCACCTGAAGGGAACTCAGTCCGAGTTGAGCGATCTGATCAATCGATAAAGATCCCAAATCATCAACCGGACTGAGCGATGTCGAGCATAGCACCGATACCCCGTAACGAACGACGCCTGATGAAGAAAACTCTCCATAAAACGCGTGACAAGAATCACGCCCGCAGGCTGACCGCCATCCTGATGTTGCACCGGGGCGAGCGCGTGAGCGATGTCGCCAGAATGCTTTGCTGCGCCCGTTCGTCAATCGGCAGATGGATTAACTGGTTTACCCTGTACGGCATTGAAGGCCTCAAATCTCTGCGGCCCGGTCGTGGCCGTCGCTGGCCGTTTGAACAGATCTGCGCACTGTTAATCCAGCTCGTAAAGCGTTCCCCTCATGATTTTGGCTATCAGCGTTCGCGCTGGAGCACGGAACTGCTAGCGATAAAAATCAATGAGATAACCGGTTGCCAGTTGCATGCTTCCACGGTGCGCCGTTGGCTGCCTTCTGCCGGTCTGGTGTGGCGACGCGCAGCTCCTACGCTGCGTATCCGCGACCCGCATAAGGAAGAAAAAATGGAGGCCATCGCGATGGCGCTGGAACAATGCAGCGCGGAACATCCCGTCTTTTACGAAGACGAAGTGGATATTCATCTGAATCCCAAAATTGGCGCGGACTGGCAGGTTCGCGGGAAGCAGAAACGCATCGTGACGCCGGGCCAGAACGAGAAATATTATCTGGCGGGTGCATTACACAGCGGGACGGGAAAAGTCAGCGATGTTGGAGGAAGCAGTAAAAGTTCGTGTTTGTTTATCAGTATGTTAGAGCATCTAAGAGCAACGTACAGACGGGCAAAAACGCTCACGCTGATAGTTGATAACTACATTATTCACAAAAGCCGGGAGACGCAGCGCTGGCTGGAAGAAAACCCGAAATTCAGGGTTATTTATCAGCCGGTGTACTCACCATGGGTAAATCATGTAGAGCGGTTATGGCAGGCGTTGCATGAAACCATTACCCGCAATCATCAATGCTGTTCAATGTGGCAGTGACTGAACAAGGTTCGCCGCTTCATGGAAACCGTCAGCCCGTTTCCCAGTGGAAAACATGGACAGGCAAAAGTGTAGCGGTATTAGGAACAGCTATTTAGGAGTCTGATTTCATCAAAGAAGAGTCTAACGTTACTCACGCATTACGTCACCCCAACATTCGTTATATATTTATTTATACATCTGATATATAAAGCTTTTCTCTTCCACAGGCTTTCAGCATAGTCGAAAAGAGGGGCTTTGTTGAATAATAGGGAATCGTGCCGTTTTACTATGCCCATGTTGGTAGAAAATGCTTATCACCTCAGGCATTCCGTTTTCTCATGATGCTTAACTGCATGATTTTACGTTGCTGGAAACAATCGTTTTACTGGGCTGGTAGCATAAAATCTGTTTATTCAACAAAGCCGAAAAGAGGCGTAAAAAATTGTCGTAAATCATCCTGAGGCAAAGATTTTTGGTTTTTTTCGCCTTTATGAGAGAAATCAGCTACCTTAGCCACGTGAATTCCCCCTCTTTTGCAAAAGGTCTCTATGCGCAATCGCACGTTAGCCGATCTCGACAAGGTTGTCGCGCTGGGTGGCGGGCACGGCCTTGGTCGCGTCATGTCATCACTTTCCTCATTGGGTTCACGACTCACCGGCATTGTGACGACCACCGATAACGGCGGTTCGACGGGAAGGATCCGCCGCGCAGAGGGTGGCATCGCCTGGGGGGACATGCGCAACTGCCTGAACCAACTGATCACCAGCCCGAGTGTGGCCTCCGCCATGTTTGAATATCGCTTCACCGGTAGCGGTGAACTCGCTGGACACAATCTGGGCAATCTGATGCTTAAAGCGTTGGATCATCTGAGCGTATGGCCGCTGGAAGCCATTAACCTGATTCGTGGACTGCTGAAAGTGGATGCGGTACTGATCCCGATGTCAGAACATCCTGTCGATCTGGTTGCTACCGACACGGGAGGAAACCAGATCTACGGTGAGGTGCAAATAGACAATCTGAATGCCCTACCACAGGAGTTGCAACTCCATCCCGTGGTCAAGGCGACGCAGGAAGCGATTGATGCCATCGACCATGCCGATGTGATCCTGATTGGTCCAGGCAGCTTTCTGACCAGCCTGATGCCTTTGCTGTTGCTGGACGATCTGGCGCGAGCCCTGCGCCGCACGCCAGCGCAGATGGTCTATATCGGCAATCTGGGACGAGAACTCAATCAGGCCGCTGCCCATATGACACTGGCACAAAAGCTCGCCATGATCGAAAACAAGGTGGGGCGTAAAGTGGTGGATGCGGTTATCGTGAGTCCACACACCTCGGTGCAGGGCATCAACGATCGTCTCATCGTACAGCAGCCATTAAGCGCGGCCGACGTGCCGCACCATCACGATCGCGAACTGTTGCGCCAGGCGCTGGAAATTACCCTGCAACGTCTAGGCTAACCGAACTACAGCCTAGGGCTATTCCCCGCGCAGCCACGGCGTATGGGTAACGCCAACCAGAATGCCTTCCGGGCTAAGGAAACGCGTCACCCACTGCCCCCACGGTTCGAGTCGGTTATCTACCAGCAAGGTATATCCCGCCCGTTTAACCGCCGCCGTGGCGGCCACCATATCAGCAACCTCAAACTCCAACCAGGTTTGCGGCACGGTGACGTCATCCGGCCAATGCTCAGTGCCGAAGCAGGATTGAATCGCCTGCACCAACGGCCACAGCGCGAAGTGCTTCACTCCATCGAGCGTATCGGCGACCAGATAATCGCTCGACTCCCCCAACGGTTTAAGCGGCAAATGTAGCGAGTCCAGATAGAGCGATCGACTGGACACCGCGTCCGCAGCGATCGGGCCGAAGCCCGCGATAAACAGTACATCTACATAGGGTATAGAAAATGTCATGTCGGCTCCTGGCGCGAAGGGAAATCAGGATACGGCGATAAATCGCTCACGTAATGTGTATTAGTCGCGACTTGATCTGACACTGGACCTTGAAAGGTTGTGTAGTGGCACACTGATACTGGCCACCTGAGCGGAGGTGATATGCTCACCTCATCAACACGACAGGTGACCTCATGGGTAAACATTTTACGGCGGAATTTAAGCTCGAAGCCGCAAAGCTGGTTGTCGACCACGGCTACACATACGTTAAGGCCGCAGAGGCGGTTAATGTCAGCCATTAGTCGCTGGGTCAATAAGCTTCGCCTTGAACGACAGGGAAAAACGCCAACGGGACTTCCTCTTACCCCTGAACAGCTCGAGCTGCGTGAGATGAAGAAAAAAGTCCAATGCCTTGAAATGGAGAACGAAATCCTAAAAAAGGCTACGGCGCTCTTAATGTCGGACTCACTCAACGGTTCACGGTAGTCGACAGGCTGAGGGCGCGATACCCGGTCACGGCGTTGTGCCAAACTTTTGAGGTACATCGCAGCAGCTACAGGCACTGGCAGGCTTCCGCTAATGAACCCGACGGTGAGCGCGTGGTTAAGTGTAGCCGCGTCATGGAAGCCTGGAACGCCAGCGGCGGCTCTGCCGGCGCTCGAAGTATCGCGACCATCGTCACCGGCAGCTCCGGTGTCAAAATGGGGCGCTGGCTGGCTGGCAAGCTGATGAAGGAGCTGGGTATCGCCAGCTGCCAGCGACCGGCTCACAAATACAAACGCGGCGGCAATGAACACGTTGAAATACCGAACTATCTCAACCGCCAGTTCGCGGTTACCGCGCCGGATCAGGTCTGGTGCGGCGATGTGACCTACATCTGGACGGGCAAATGCTGGGCTTACCTTGCGGTGGTGCTAGATCTGTTCGCCCGCAAACCGGTGGGCTGGGCCATGTCGACGTCGCCGGACTCGGCGCTGACAGTTAAAGCGTTGCAGATGGCCTGGGAACTCCGGGGACAACCAACAGGAGTCATGTTCCACAGCGACCAGGGCAGCCACTATACCAGCCGTCAATACCGGCAAGCCCTGTGGCGCTGCCGGATAAAGCAGAGTATGAGTCGGCGGGGTAACTGCTGGGATAATGCGCCAATGGAGCGGTTCTTCCGCAGCCTGAAGACAGAATGGGTGCCGACAAAGGGTTACAACAGCTTCAGCGAAGCCCAGGACGCGATTATCCGCTACATCACGGGGTATTACAGCGCTATCCGGCCTCACTGGTATAACGGCGGCTTAACTCCAAACGAATCTGAGCGACTGTTCTACATACAGTCTAATGCGGTGGCCAATATTAGTTGACCACTACATATCAACGATATAGACCATACGAAAACGAAAGCGATGTCTCCGCAGACAAACGGTATCTGCGAGCGCTTCCATAAAACTATTTTGCAGGATTTTTATCAGGTTGCGTTCCGTAAGACGTTATACGAGGACCTAGAAAGTCTACAAAAGGATCTGGACAACTGGTTGTGGCATTACAATAATGAGCGAACTCATCAGGGTAAAATGTGCTGCGGGCGTACGCCAATGGCCACGTTACTTGATGGTAAACGAGTCTGGGCAGAAAAAAATCTGAACCAGATTTAATCTGACAGACACCTGTATAAATAACCGGTAACTGTCAGATCAGGTCTGAGCTAATACACGTAATGCATGAATCTGGTCACGCAATGCAGTAGCTTCTTCGAACTCCAAATTCTGCGCATGCTTCATCATTTGGCCTTCCAGTTCACGAATCTTTTGCTCCAACGCTTTTGGCGTCAGTGCATGATATTCTGCGGCAGGTTCAGCGGCTTTACGACCGGTACGCCCTTTGCCTTTCGGCGTCGGTTGCCCCAATTGCAAAATATCGTCGATTTTCTTGTTAAGCCCGGTAGGCACAATCCCGTGCACTTCGTTGTACGCTTGCTGCTTCTCGCGTCGCCGCTCCGTTTCCTGAATGGCGCGCTGCATTGATGGCGTAATCTTGTCGCCATACAGGATGGCTTTACCATTAAGGTTACGTGCGGCACGGCCGATGGTCTGAATCAAGGAGCGTTCCGAACGCAGGAAACCCTCTTTATCAGCGTCCAAAATAGCCACCAGCGACACTTCTGGCATGTCCAACCCTTCCCTGAGCAGGTTGATACCCACCAGCACATCAAATTCGCCCAGTCGCAGGTCGCGGATGATTTCAACGCGCTCGACGGTATCGATGTCCGAGTACAGATAACGCACGCGCTCACCGTGTTCTTCCAGGTATTCGGTGAGATCTTCCGCCATACGTTTGGTTAAGGTGGTGACCAGCACGCGCTCGTTCAACGCAACGCGTTTGCGGATTTCAGACAACAAATCGTCCACCTGCGTCGCAACCGGACGCACTTCCAGTAGCGGGTCAAGCAGTCCCGTAGGCCGCACCACCTGATCGACGACATCACTGCCGGAATGTTCCAGTTCGTAATTGCCGGGTGTCGCCGAAACATAGATGGTTTGCGGTGCGAGCGCTTGAAACTCCTCAAACTTCATCGGCCTGTTGTCCAACGCTGACGGAAGCCGAAAACCATATTCGACCAGCGTTTCTTTACGCGCCCGGTCACCGCGGTACATGCCGCCCAATTGCGGGATCGTTACGTGGGATTCATCGATCACCAACAATCCATCGGCAGGCAGGTAGTCAAATAGCGTTGGCGGCGGCTCACCCGGCCCGCGTCCAGAAAGATAGCGCGAATAGTTTTCGATACCGGAGCAATAACCGAGTTCATTCATCATCTCAAGATCGAATTGCGTACGCTGTGTCAGCCGCTGTTCTTCCAGAAGTTTATTTTTTTCCAACAATACTTTGCGACGCTCAGCGAGATCCACCTTGATATCTTCCATCGCCTGAAGAATACGCTCACGCGGGGTGACATAGTGGGTTTTCGGGTAGATGGTATAGCGCGGCACTGTTTGTGACTGCTGGCCAGTAAGCGGATCGAACAGCGTCAGGCGTTCAACTTCTTCATCGAACAGCTCAACGCGCAACGCGATCTCATCGGATTCCGCCGGAAAAATATCAATCACTTCGCCGCGCACACGGAAAGTACCACGCGTAAAGGCCTGATCGTTACGCGAATATTGCAGTTCGGTCAGTCGGCGCAAAATCGAGCGCTGATCGATAATCATGCCTACCGTCAGGTGCAGCATCATTTTCAGATAGAGATCTGGATCGCCCAACCCGTAAATAGCCGAGACCGACGCGACCACCACCACATCGCGCCGCTCCAGCAGCGCTTTGGTGGCTGACAGGCGCATCTGTTCAATATGCTCGTTAACCGACGCGTCTTTCTCGATAAAAGTGTCCGAGCTAGGTACATAGGCCTCGGGCTGGTAGTAATCATAGTAAGAGACGAAATACTCAACCGCGTTATCAGGGAAAAACGCTTTCATCTCACCATAGAGTTGCGCCGCCAGGGTTTTGTTGGGCGCCAACACCATGGTGGGGCGGTTAAGATCCGCAATCACGTTGGCAATGGTAAAGGTTTTTCCCGAACCGGTTACCCCCAGCAACGTCTGATGCACCAACCCCGCCTCAAGCCCCTCTTCCAGCAGACGGATCGCTTCAGGCTGATCGCCTGAGGGGGTAAACTCGGAGTGCAGTTTAAAAGGTTTGCTCATGAACAACCTGCCAGAAAGTGGACCAAGCGTCGCGAAACCAGGCAACGCACAGTAACATTCAACAATAGTGTGAGGCGACAAGCATAGCACTAACAGTGCGCCTCAGAAATTCGTTTACCCACAGTATACTGGATATAAAAACAGCATCCAGTCATTTGTTGGCGAAAATGATGCGCGGAGTAAATCATCGGCCAGCGTAGGGCATTGGAAAGAGGAAAGCGAGCGCAAAAAGCGCTAACACAGCGTTACGCATTTATCCAGTTAAAAATGTGCTATTTATCCCCAGAATGCGTATTTGTCATAACAAAGTGGTTAGACCTGTGCTGTAAAAATATGCAACCGTCAGTCGGAGATAAACCGAGACTTGATTTTAATTAAATTACTGATTTATATCAATTAAATAAAAAAGCAGAGAATCACATCAACTCAACCAAAACCCGCGCCAATTCTCGCTTGCCACCGTTTTTCTAAACCTAATGCACATGGTTATCCACAGAAGTAGTGGATAACTCCCACAAGCCCGCATGCCTGCTGCTTTAGTGAAATATCTTATCGTTATGGGGTTGAGGGAAATCAGAATTTTTTTAGCGTTTTTGCAAGGATTTCACTTATGCATGGCTTTTAAACATTTTGCACAAAAAATCGTCTTGGCGCACAAACTGGCGAGTCGAAGCAAGAGACGCCAACTGAGAACAGAGTGGCAGGCATGGAGAGAATTTTACGAAGAAATAGTGTTCAACACTATCAACCAAGAGCCTATCCCAGATAGGCGTAATTGACGCGACCCGTCTGCGCTCTGCACAGTGCTCGAAATCCTCGCGCACTCGGTGTACGCTCCAGTTTCTACGCACTACTCGCGATCGCATCAATGATAGGCTCTCAATATGCTATTGAATAGAATCAGGCAGGTCAGAATGGCTAGTCTGTGTCCCTTAATCCCATGAGTTATACTAACTGTTTGTTTCTACATCATTTTGAACTATGGCTCGCTACGACCTTCCCGATGAAGCATGGGCTATCATCCAGCCCTTACTCCCTGCTGAACCAGCAACACCACAGGCCGGACGCCCATGGGCTGAGCATCGCATGATTATCAATGGCATGTTCTGGGGGCTGTGCTCTGGTGCCCCATGGCGTGATTTACCTGAGCGATACGGCCCATGGAAAACCGTTTATAACCGCTTTAACCGATGGTCAAAATCGGGAGTCATTAACATTATTTTCAATAAGTTACTTTCATCACTTGATGCCCATAGCCTCCTGGACTGGTCAGCGACTGCGCAGGATGGTAGCAATATCAGGGCGCTGAAATGTGCTGCCGGTGCTCAAAAAAACATCCCGATATCACCGGAGATAATGGGCTGGGTCGCTCTCGAGGTGGTTTTGGCACCAAAATCCATATGGCTACAGACGGAAGTGGTCTTCCGTTAAACATCGTGTTGAGCCCCGGTCAGGCTCATGAAAGTCAGTTTGCACTACGTCTTTTGGACGGTATTGGTGTTCAACGCCAGAACGGCAGTATGAAACGCCGTGGTCATGCGGTACTCGCTGACAAGACGTACTCCGGGCATGTATTACGTAACGAGCTGAAAAACAGAGGTATAAAAACTGTCATCCCCCGAAAATCCACTGAAAAAATGGCGGTGGATGGTCGTTCAAAGCTCGATCGTGACGCCTACCGCAATCGGAACGTTGTTGGGCGGTGCTTTGGCCGTCTGAAAGAATACCGTCGCATTGCGACACGTTACGACAAAACGGCGAGGAATTATCTGGCAATGTTGAAACTGGGCTGCATCCGCCTGTTTTACCAGAGGTTATGTAATTAAGGGACACAGCCTAAATAGCTGTTCCTAATACCGCTACACTTTTGCCTGTCCATGTTTTCCACTGGGAAACGGGCTGACGGTTTCCATGAAGCGGCGAACCTTGTTCAGTCACTGCCACATTGAACAGCATTGATGATTGCGGGTAATGGTTTCATCCAACGCCTGCCATAACCGCTCTACATGATTTACCCATGGTGAGTACACCTGCTGATAAATAACCCTGAATTTCGGGTTTTCTTCCAGCCAGCGCTGCGTCTCCCGGCTTTTGTGAATAATGTAGTTATCAACTATCAGCGTGAGCGTTTTTGCCCGTCTGTACGTTGCTCTCAGATGCTCTAACATACTGATAAAAAACACGAACTTTTACTGTTTCCTCCAACATCGCTGACTTTTCCCGTCCCGCTGTGTAATGCACCCGCCAGATAATATTTCTCGTTCTGGCCCGGCGTCACGATGCGTTTCTGCTTCCCGCGAACCTGCCAGTCCGCGCCAATTTTGGGATTCAGATGAATATCCACTTCGTCTTCGTAAAAGACGGGATGTTCCGCGCTGCATTGTTCCAGCGCCATCGCGATGGCCTCCATTTTTTCTTCCTTATGCGGGTCGCGGATACGCAGCGTAGGAGCTGCGCGTCGCCACACCAGACCGGCAGAAGGCAGCCAACGGCGCACCGTGGAAGCATGCAACTGACAACCGGTTATCTCATTGATTTTTATTGCTAGCAGTTCCGTGCTCCAGCGCGAACGCTGATAGCCAAAATCATGAAGGGAACGCTTTACGAGCTGGATTAACAGTGCGCAGATCTGTTCAAACGGCCAGCGACGGCCACGACCGGGCCGCAGAGATTTGAGGCCTTCAATGCCGTACAGGGTGAGCCAGTTAATCCATCTGCCGATTGACGAACGGGCGCAGCAAAGCATTCTGGCGACATCGCTCACGCGCTCGCCCCGGTGCAACATCAGGATGGCGGTCAGCCTGCGGGCGTGATTCTTGTCACGCGTTTTATGGAGAGTTTTCTTCATCAGGCGTCGTTCGTTACGGGGTATCGGTGCTATGCTCGACATCGCTCAGTCCGGTTGATGATTTGGGATCTTTATCGATTGATCAGATCGCTCAACTCGGACTGAGTTCCCTTCAGGTGATCTACTATTCGGAACAGTTATTTAGGTCAGCGCCATCCTGACTCGATTAAGAAAAAATCCCGCCTTCCCGAATGATATCGCTCATCTCAGCTTCAATATCTTGTAAGTACATATTTTTAATTATATCACTATCGAGATCGGCAAACCTTGTATTAGACACGCAAAGCGTTTTAAAATGATTAGAGACATCGCCATCATAACGATGATAGTTATAATCATAATAATAATAATCACTATCATCATCAGACTCAAAGTCAATTACATTCTCTTTATCAATGGTGTTTAACGCGTCCGCATCCTGCTTCCACTGTGTTGCAACTTGAAATTTAAACTTATCACCAGGAATCTCCCCTGTTGCCATATTTTTACCTTTACTGACTGTCACGGTGACCATACCGTTCTCATTATTATTACCCGGTAGGGTAAAGGTCACTTTATTACCCTGAATGTCATCCAGAGTAATAACCCCTGTTTTTGAACATTCATTCATGGCTTCTGGGGAGTTTATGAGCCGCATAATATTATTATCAATCTGATGATATAACGCCTTATTATCCCTTCGTACACCGCCGAAAGTGAAAAAATTAATAATATATTCCAGCAATCCCTTAGGAGATACAGCCTTATTTATCTCATCCTGATTTACCTCACCAGCGGCACATGCTGTAATATTGTATAATGAACTTATGCTAGCCATCATAATTCCCTTATCTGATAAAAAATACTTAACGAATAGGCGCACATTATTGTCAGACGGTTATATATCAGTAAGAAGGTTAATGCCGTATTTTTTGTTTCAGACAATAACGTGTCACACTGGCAGCAATCCAATATCCAGATACGTGCTCAAATCCTGCGTATAGTGTGCATTGACGTAGGGAATTTCGCCGAGCAGCGGCGCGGAAAGATGACGTTGCAGCGTATCCAGATAGTCTTGATGCCAGCGTCCGGTCGGTTGAATATCGTTAGCAATCCACCCCGCCAGCGTCAATCCTGCCTGCGTAACAGCCTGAGCCGTCAGTAACGCGTGATTGATGCAGCCCAATTTGATGCCCACCACCAGAATCACCGGCAATTGCTCGTGCTGTACCCAGTCGGCATACGTCTGCTGCACAGTCAGTGGCGTGAACCAGCCCCCCGCGCCTTCCACCAGCACCCAATCAGCCTTTTCGGTCAAGGCCGCCAGACCGCGCGACATCACCTCGAAATCGATGGGCTGCTGCTCAACCCGGCTCACGATATGCGGCGAGGTTGGCTCAAAAAACACCAAAGGATTGACCTCATCGTAAGTAAGCGACACGCTGCTGCACGCTTGCAAATGGCAAGCATCTTCATTACGAATGCCCTGTGGGGTCATATCTGCACCGGAAGCTACCGGCTTATAGCCCGCACAGCGATACCCTGCCCGTGCAGCAGTCTGTAGCAATGCGCCGCTGGCGATGGTTTTGCCCACTTCTGTGTCTGTTCCGGTAATAAACCAACGTTTAGTCACGATAAATAATTCCATAAACCAAATGATAACTGAGGGGAAAGCCGCCCGGTGCAGCAGGATAAACCTGCGCCAGCGCTTGTAACCGCCGCCGGGTAAGCAAACCGCGCGAACGATCGCCATGTAGCAAGGTGGCGCCAATCCCTTTCAACGAGTGCATCACATCTCTTACGGTCGCAAAGCGGTAGCTCAGCGTGTGCGGGTGGAGCCGATGACGATAAGGGCGACAGGCATCGGCGATTTGTGCCAACGGCAAAAAATCATTGACGCGTTTTGATCCATCCAAGCTCAGCCATGCTTGCGCCAGTTCGCCGAGGGAACCGTCAACCAGCGTAGAAAACACCACCACACCGCCGGGACGCGTGGCCCGATAACAGGCCGCAATCGCACGCGGCAGATCTTCGCACCATTGCACCGCCAGATTGCTGAAGCAAAGATCGATGCTGGCATCCGCTAACGGCAAATGTTCAATATCCCCTTGTACGTAAGCATCAGCACTGTGTTCAGTCACAGCCTGTTGCAACATGCCAGCAGAAAGATCCAAGGCGATCACCTGTTTACCCAGCGCGCGCCAGCGTTGACTGAAATGACCGGTGCCGCAGCCCGCATCCAGTATCCGTTGTCCGGCAAGCGGTAGCGCCAAGGTCATCAGATGCTCACCGCTGGTGCGTTGCAGTTCGGCAAATCGGGTGTAGCGCTGTGCCGCACGACCAAAAGCCTGCGCAATGGCCCGCTTGTTATGCAATTCATTATTCATTGACACCCTCTCCTTGCTCATACGCCACCGAGTGCAAAGCGGCAAGCAGACGGGCGATGTCATCATCCGTGTGGCTGGCAGTCAGCGTAATACGCAGCCGCGCACTACCGGGCGGCACGGTGGGCGGGCGCATCGCACTGACCCAGAGTCCCTGTTCACGCAGACGTTGTGCCACACGCAACGCGGCAGCATTGTCGCCGACAATCAACGGTTGAATGGCACTGTGGGACGGCATCAAGGTAAAAGGCAAATCCCCAGCTCCGGCGCGAAACTGAGCAATATGGCGGCCTAGCCTGTCACGTAGCGCGTCACCCTGCTGAATACAGGACAACGCCGCGCGTAATGCGCAAGCCTGGGCCGGTGGCATGCTGGTGCTGTAGATCAGATGACGGGCAAACTGCAAAAAATAGTCGGCCACCGATTCGCTGCACAACAGTGCAGCTCCGCTCACGCCAAACGCCTTGCCGAACGTCACGACCAGCAATTCGGGTTTTATCCCCTGTTGCCAGCAACTGCCACGGCCCTGCTGACCGCACACGCCTATCCCGTGTGCATCATCCACCATCAGCCAGGCGCCGTGCGCCTGCGTCAACGCATGCAGTGCCCCCAGCGGTGCGCTGTCACCGTCCATACTGAAAATACCTTCCGTGACGGCAAGGGTTTCGCCCGGGCAATCCCCTCCCAACAGGCGTTGCAGCGCTGCCGGCTGATTGTGCGCAAAGCGCCGCAGAGTGGCCGGTGACTGGGCGGCAGCTTCCAGTAATGACGCATGACTGAGTTTGTCCGCCAGAATGCGATCTTGTCCCTGCATCAGGGCGGCAACCATCGCTTGATTCGCAGCATAACCGGAGACAAACAGCAGCGCACGCGGGTAACCCAGCCATTGCGCCACTTCACCCTCCAACACCGCATGCGCATCGGTATACCCTGTGACATGCCCTGAACCGCCGCTGCCCACGCCATAGCGCGTTGCACCGGTTTGCCAGGCCTCAATAATGGCTGGATACTGGCTTAAGCCCAGATAGTCATTGCTGGAGAAATTCAGGTAGCGCTGCCCTTGCTGCGTCAACCAACGCCCACCGCCCTGATTAACAATACGTGAGCGATAAGCATCTTGCTCACGGCGCGCGATCAGCGCCGTATCTATGCGTTTTTGCCATCCCATAAGTGTTACACGGCAGCGTTATAGAACTGTTCAGTATCGGCTTCCAGCACCTGCTGCGCCAGCCGCATCTGCTGTTGGTTGTCACCGGCCTCCGTTTCCGTTTGCTGAGGATTGAGACCCAGTTTGCGAAACAGGATCAAATCCTTGTCTTCTTTCGGATTGGGGGTGGTCAGCAGCTTGCAGCCATAAAAAATGGAGTTGGCACCAGCCATAAAACACATGGCCTGGGTCTGCTCGCTCATCTGTTCGCGACCCGCAGACAGGCGCACGTGGGAGGTGGGCATCATGATGCGAGCGACGGCGATAGTGCGGATAAAATCGAAAGGTTCAACATCGTCGTTATTTTCCAGCGGCGTACCTTTTACTTTCACCAGCATATTGATCGGCACGCTTTCCGGCGGCGTCGGCAGGTTTGCCAGTTGCACCAACAATCCGGCACGATCACGCACCGTTTCCCCTAATCCGACAATGCCGCCGGAGCAGACTTTAATTCCCGCGTGGCGCACTTTGTCCAGCGTATCCAGTCGTTCCTGATAGGTACGGGTGGTGATGATGTTGCCGTAGAACTCCGGCGAGGTGTCCAGGTTATGGTTATAGAAATCCAGCCCGGCGTCAGCCAGTCGTTCTGCCTGATCGCCGTGTAACGAGCCTAACGTCATGCAGGTTTCCATCCCCATTTCCTTGACGCCTTTCACCATCTGTTCCAGATAAGGCATATCGCGCTCATGGGGATTTTTCCAGGCGGCGCCCATACAGAAACGGGTTGAGCCTGCCGCTTTAGCCTGACGCGCGGAATCCAGCACCTGCTCGACCTGCATCAATCGCTCCGCTTCCAGCCCGGTGCGATAACGCGCACTCTGCGGGCAATATTTGCAATCCTCCGGGCAGGCACCAGTTTTGATGGAGAGCAGTGTGCTGACCTGCACCTGACGCGGATCGAAATGCTGACGATGCACCTGCTGCGCCTCAAACATCAACTCTAAAAACGGTTTATCAAACAGTTGTTGCGCTTGCTCCAGCGTCCAATGAATACGTTCTGCCATATGGTTGGCCTCTTTGTTCGACAGGGTGTCATGCCGCCAGTGTGACATGAAAATGTGGCGTAAGTGTAAATGACAATGCTATACTGTCAACCAAATGAGTGTTAATTTAGTCTACAACACGGTTTATTGATAATATTGCTTTCGAACGCAGACCTGGAATTTGATCAACGCCATATCTGGCATCCTTACACCTCAATGACACACCCCCTTCCCTGTTATCCGGTGGTAGCGGCACACGGGTATCACCTGCAACTGGACGATGGGAGAGAACTGGTGGATGGCATGTCTTCCTGGTGGGCGGCGATCCACGGCTATAACCACCCGCGTCTGAACCAGGCCTTGCAGCAGCAAATAGCTCAAATGTCGCATGTGATGTTTGGCGGAATTACCCACCCTCAAGCCATCGAGTTATGCCAACGGCTGGTCACTATTACGCCTGCCCCGTTGGAGTGTGTGTTTCTGGCCGATTCCGGTTCGGTGGCCGTGGAAGTGGCGCTCAAAATGGCGCTGCAATATTGGCAGGCGAGCGTCGGGCGCACTTTTTGACCCTGCGTCACGGCTATCATGGCGACACCTTTGGTGCGATGTCGGTGTGTGACCCGCACAATGCCATGCACAGCCTCTATCAGGGATATCTGCCTGAACACCTGTTTGCCGATGCACCACGCAGCCGCTTTGATGGCGAGTGGTATGAATCTGATATCCAGTCGCTACGCGATATGCTGGAAACGCACGGTCATGATATCGCCGCCGTTATCCTTGAACCGGTGGTTCAGGGCGCAGGCGGAATGCGTATCTACCACCCCACCTACCTCAAGCGCGTGCGCGAGTTGTGCGATAACTACGGTATCTTATTGATAGCAGACGAAATAGCGACCGGATTTGGCCGCACGGGGACGCTGTTTGCCTGTGAACATGCCGATATAGCCCCCGACATTCTCTGTCTGGGTAAAGCGCTGACCGGAGGATACCTGACGCTGTCAGCTACCTTGACCACGCGTAACGTCGCAGACACCATCAGCAACGGCGAAGCGGGTTGTTTTATGCATGGCCCGACTTTTATGGCTAACCCATTGGCCTGTGCCGCCGCCAATGCCAGTCTTGAACTGCTGGCAGACGGGGAATGGCAGCCACAGGTGATGGCAATTGAGCGCCAATTGCGCGCTGAATTACTGCCATTACTGGATGCCGCGTTGGTGGAGGACGTGCGCGTTCTGGGCGCGATTGGCGTACTGGAAACCACACGACCTGTGAACGTGGCACGCGTGCAGCGCTTTTTTGTCGAGCTCGGTGTGTGGATCCGGCCTTTTGGTAAGCTGCTGTATGTGATGCCGCCCTATATTATCTCGCAACAGGCCTTAACACGCTTGACCCGCGCACTGCGTGACGCCGTACAGCGACCTGAATTGTTTCAATAACGGCGGGGAAAGTCAGCGGGAAAAACCTGTGATCTGTGGCACACCAAATTGATTAGCGCTATGATAATCGCCTCAGCTTATCAGGAACTTCCCATGCGTAATACGACAATCCTTTGCGAGCAGTATTTACGCGCTTTCGCACTTATTTATCTGTGTCTGTTCGCAGGTAATGCGATATCCGCGTTACTCCCGCTGACTATTCCCGGCAGCATTATCGGTATGCTTATCCTCTTTGCTCTGCTGGCTTCGCAGATCCTTCCTGCGCCTTGGGTAAAGCCCGGCTGCCATTTGATGATTCGCTACATGGCGCTGCTGTTTGTGCCTATCGGCGTGGGCGTCATGAATTACTATGATCTGCTGAGCAAGCAGTTTGGCCCCATCGTGGTGTCCTGTCTGATCAGTACGCTGGTGGTAATGCTGGTCGTCGGTTTTTGCACGCAGTTGATGCAACGCGAACACATCATCACCACGCACGAAACACCCGATGAGGAAGGGAAAAAATAATGTTGTCCAACATCTGGTGGTCATTACCCCTGACATTGCTGACCTTCTTCGCGGCGCGCAAGTTGTCGATAAAATGCAAAATGCCACTGCTAAACCCACTGCTTGTGTCGATGGCTATCCTGATCCCGGTATTACTGCTGCTCAATATCCCTTACGAAAACTACTTCGCAGGCAGTAAAGTGCTGAACGATCTGTTGCAGCCCGCCGTGGTGGCGTTAGCGTTTCCGCTCTATGAACAGCTTCATCAGATCCGTGCGCGTTGGAAATCCATCATCAGCGTCTGCTTTATCGGCAGTATGGCGGCTATTATTTCCGGTACGCTCATTGCGCTGTGGCTTGGTGCCACGCCCGAGATCGCCGCATCGGTGCTGCCTAAATCGGTAACCACGCCCATCGCCATGGCAGTCGCAAGCACCATCGGCGGCATTCACGCCATCAGCGCGGTCTGTGTGATTTTTGTCGGCATCCTTGGTGCGGTCTTCGGGCACACCCTGTTTGTAGTGGCACACTGATACTGGCCACCTGAGCGGAGGTGATATGCTCACCTCATCAACACGACAGGTGACCTCATGGGTAAACATTTTACGGCGGAATTTAAGCTCGAAGCCGCAAAGCTGGTTGTCGACCACGGCTACACATACGTTAAGGCCGCAGAGGCGGTTAATGTCAGCCATTCTGCCATTAGTCGCTGGGTCAATAAGCTTCGCCTTGAACGACAGGGAAAAACGCCAACAGGACTTCCTCTTACCCCTGAACAGCTCGAGCTGCGTGAGATGAAGAAAAAAGTCCAATGCCTTGAAATGGAGAACGAAATCCTAAAAAAGGCTACGGCGCTCTTAATGTCGGGCTCACTCAACGGTTCACGGTAGTCGACAGGCTGAGGGCGCGATACCCGGTCACGGCGTTGTGCCAAACTTTTGAGGTACATCGCAGCAGCTACAGGCACTGGCAGGCTTCCGCTAATGAACCCGACGGTGAGCGCGTGGTTAAGTGTAGCCGCGTCATGGAAGCCTGGAACGCCAGCGGCGGCTCTGCCGGCGCTCGAAGTATCGCGACCATCGTCACCGGCAGCTCCGGTGTCAAAATGGGGCGCTGGCTGGCTGGCAAGCTGATGAAGGAGCTGGGTATCGCCAGCTGCCAGCGACCGGCTCACAAATACAAACGCGGCGGCAATGAACACGTTGAAATACCGAACTATCTCAACCGCCAGTTCGCGGTTACCGCGCCGGATCAGGTCTGGTGCGGCGATGTGACCTACATCTGGACGGGCAAATGCTGGGCTTACCTTGCGGTGGTGCTAGATCTGTTCGCCCGCAAACCGGTGGGCTGGGCCATGTCGACGTCGCCGGACTCGGCGCTGACAGTTAAAGCGTTGCAGATGGCCTGGGAACTCCGGGGACAACCAACAGGAGTCATGTTCCACAGCGACCAGGGCAGCCACTATACCAGCCGTCAATACCGGCAAGCCCTGTGGCGCTGCCGGATAAAGCAGAGTATGAGTCGGCGGGGTAACTGCTGGGATAATGCGCCAATGGAGCGGTTCTTCCGCAGCCTGAAGACAGAATGGGTGCCGACAAAGGGTTACAACAGCTTCAGCGAAGCCCAGGACGCGATTATCCGCTACATCACGGGGTATTACAGCGCTATCCGGCCTCACTGGTATAACGGCGGCTTAACTCCAAACGAATCTGAGCGACTGTTCTACATACAGTCTAATGCGGTGGCCAATATTAGTTGACCACTACATTTGCGGAATCATGACCTCGCTGATTGCGCCTTTTATCTTTCCGCTGCTGGTACAACTGTTTCACTAGCGAGACAGATGATGCAGACGGCGCGATAATCGCCGCGCCGTTGCATTCTGCTCGACAATTTGAGATATATCACGCAGAATGCATCTTAATTTCAATAAGTTCACGTTCGACGAGATAATGATCACGATTTATTGATAGGCTACTTTTTACCCTGACAACAAACAATAATGGCAAAAAGAGTACATCGCTATGCATCCACGATATCACGCCCCTTTTGCACAATTTTCTGACACACTGCAACACGCCTTGCTACCAATACTTGAACGTCCTGACTTTGTCGGGATGTTGCTTGCTGACGACGTAACGACCCTTTGTACCCAATGCGATCTGACGCCAGAGACGTTAGCCTACGCCTTACTCCCCCTTGCGGCTGCCTGCGCCATTGCCCCTATTTCTCAATTTCAAGTGGGTGCCGTTGCTCAGGGCGAAAGTGGCAACCTCTACTTTGGTGCCAACATGGAGTTCACTGCCGTGCCGTTACAACAAACGCTGCACGCAGAGCAGAGCGCCATAGCCCATGCCTGGCTGCGCCAGGAGCTCGGTTTGACCAGTATCACGGTGAACTACACGCCCTGCGGGCACTGCCGTCAGTTTATGAATGAACTGAACCGGGCGAACACGCTGCATATCCACCTGCCGGGGCGCGAACCCGCGCAGTTGCACCACTATTTACCCGACGCTTTGGACCGCAGAATCTGAATATCACCACGCTGTTGATGGACCCGGTCAATCACGGACGCACCCTGCTCGATGCCGATCTGCTGGCGCAGACCGCGTTGGACGCCGCAAACCGTAGCCATGCGCCTTACAGCAATGCACTGAGCGGCGTCGCGCTGGAAATCGATCGCGGCACAGTGTATACCGGGCGCTACGCAGAGAATGCCGCGTTCAACCCCAGTCTGCCGCCGCTTCAGGTGGCATTGAACCTGATGAATCTGGCCGGTGAAGATATTCACAGTGTGCGCCGCGCGGCGCTGGTTGAGCCGCGCAATACCACCATCAGTCAGTGGGTGATGTTGCAAATTATTCTGGCGGAAGACGGGTGTACCGACGTACAGCAGCACTTTATCGACTGATACAGCGCACAAAAATGATGGATGAACCGGGGAGCATTGACAAAATATTGTGACGCAAGTCATGTGTAACTATTTTAATTAACATTTTCTGTACATATTTTGTGGGTAATTTAAGATCCGCGCTGTCATGTCGTGTCATTACCTAAATTCGTTTCTGTTACCCGAAGAGTAAGAAAAGTCATGGAATTAGAATACGAAAGCAAACGCGCCCTCTACATCCCTTATGCTGGCCCCATTCTGTTGGAATTCCCTTTGCTGAACAAAGGTAGCGCCTTCACCAATGAAGAGCGTGCCAACTTCAACCTGCATGGCCTGTTGCCTGAAGCCGTGGAGACCATTGAAGAACAGGCAGAACGTGCCTGGCGTCAGTATCAGGAATTCAAAAATGATATGGAGAAGCACGTCTACCTGCGTAACATTCAGGATACTAACGAGACGCTGTTTTACCGCCTGCTGGACGCACACCTGACCGAAATGATGCCGATCATCTACACCCCAACGGTCGGTCAGGCGTGCGAACACTTCTCAGATATTTACCGTCGTGCTCGCGGCTTGTTTATCTCCTATCCGAACCGTGAAAACATCGATGACATGCTGCAAAACGCCACCAAGCAGAACGTGAAGGTGATCGTGGTCACCGACGGTGAGCGTATCCTTGGCCTGGGCGACCAGGGCATCGGTGGCATGGGGATCCCTATCGGTAAACTGTCGCTCTACACCGCCTGTGGCGGCATCAGCCCGGCTTATACCTTGCCCGTCGTGCTGGATGTGGGCACCAACAACCCGCAGCGCCTGAACGATCCACTCTATATGGGCTGGCGCCACCCACGCATTACTGGCGAAGAGTACGATGACTTCGTAGAAGAATTTATTCAGGCAGTAAAACGCCGCTGGCCGAACGTGTTGTTGCAATTTGAAGACTTTGCGCAAAGCAATGCCACGCCGCTGTTAAACCGTTACCGCGATGAAATCTGCTGCTTTAACGACGACATTCAAGGCACCGCCGCCGTGGCGTTGGGCAGCCTGATTGCCGCCAGCCGTGCTGCTGGCACACAACTGCGCGATCAGACGGTCACCTTCCTGGGTGCCGGTTCCGCCGGTTGCGGTATCGCCGAGCAAATTATCGCACAGATGAAATCTGAAGGTCTGAGCGAAGAAGAAGCGCGTGCCCGCGTGTTTATGGTGGATCGCTTCGGTCTGCTGACCGACAAACTGCCGAACCTGCTCGATTTCCAGAGCAAGCTGGTGCAGAAGAGTGAATTGCTGATCGAGTGGGACGTTGCCAGTGACGCTATCTCACTGCTGGAAGTGGTGCGCAACGCCAAGCCGACTATCCTGATTGGCGTTTCTGGTCAGCCGGGTCTGTTCACGGAAGAGATCATTCGTGAAATGCACACCCACTGCGCACGTCCTATCGTGATGCCGCTTTCCAACCCGACCTCCCGTGAGGAAGCGCGTCCGGAAGATATTATCCGCTGGACCGACGGTGCAGCACTGGTCGCAACCGGAAGTCCGTTTGCGCCGGTTAAGCACAAGGACACGCTGTTCCCGATTGCTCAATGCAACAACTCCTATATCTTCCCCGGTATTGGCTTAGGCGTGTTGGCTTGTGGTGCCAAACGCATTACCGATGGCATGCTGATGGCCGCCAGCCGCGCATTGGCAGACTGTTCACCGCTTGCCAACAACGGTGAAGGTGCCTTGTTGCCTGACCTGAAAGACATCCAGGATGTGTCTCGCCGTATCGCGATGGACGTAGCAAAAGCCGCGCAGTTGCAGGGAGTGGCAGAAGTGACTTCCAGCGATACGCTGGCGAAGGCCATTACGCACAACTTCTGGCAACCGCAATACCGCAGCTATAAACGCACCTCGTTCTAAGCGTTTCTGTCACCTGAAACACAACGGCCCCGATAATGGGGCCGTTTTTATTTGTGTTGAGCTACGGGCGTAATTTGGGGTCGAGCGCATCGCGCAAACCATCCCCTAGCAAATTAAACGCCAGCACGGTCAGGAAAATCGCCAAACTGGGAAACAACGCCACATGCGGTGCCATTACCATATCAGCCCGCGCCTCATTGAGCATCGCCCCCACTCTGGCGTCGAAGGCTGCGCCCCGAGGCCAAGAAAAGAGAGGCTAGCCGCCGTAATGATCGACATGCCCACACGCATCGAAAAATAGACCACAATCGACGAAAAGGTGCCGGGAAGAATGTGCCGCAACAAAATGGTGCGGTCAGATGCGCCCAGGCTACGCGCCGATTCCACGTACGTTTGCTGTTTCAACACCAAGGTATTACCACGCACCAGACGCGCAAAGGCCGGAATGCTGAAAATCGCCACGGCGACAATCACATTGGGCATACCGCTGCCCATCACCGCCACCACGGCAATCGCCAACAGAATCCCCGGAAAGGCAAACAGCACGTCACACAAGCGCATAATCAGCCGATCCCAGATCCCTTCATAGTAACCGGCCACCAGCCCCAGCAATGTACCGATGATCATGCCCACCTCCACGGACAAGATGCCTGCCGCCAGCGAAATACGCGCGCCGAGCAGAATACGGCTGAAGATATCGCGACCCAGCGCATCAACGCCGAGCCAATGCAGCGAAGAGGGTCCCTCGTTCAAACGGTCATAATCGAAATAATTTTCCGCATCGAACGTAGCCAGATAAGGCGCAAGTAGCGCTACGACGATCAGTAGCAGCACAAACACGCCCGCCATCACGGCGGTGCGCTGCAACAAAAAACGTCGCCAAAACTCACCGAGCGGAGTGCGGATGGTGGTTTCCCGCAGCAGCGGCAGCGTTGCCAGCACGGCCTTACGTCGCCAATGTTTCATCGCGGTTCCTTATCGATAGCGAATTGACGGGTTGATTGCCGCATAAAGCACATCCACCAGCAGGTTAATGACAATAAACTCCAGTGAGAACAACAGCACCAATCCCTGAATCACGGAGTAATCGCGCATCTCCACCGCGTCCACCAACAAGCGCCCTAACCCCATATCGTTATACACATCTTTCTAACGCACTGTTTAATCAATGAGTTACGGGTTTATCTCAGAGTGGCATTTTGAACCTCAAAAAGCCAATGGGATGGCTTGAATGCCTTAATTCACGGGGTTCTGAGCATCCTGTTCAAAAAATGGCCAAAAGATGTGTATAACGATATGCCCTAACCCCGGCCAGTTGAACACTTTTTCCACCACGATAGACCCGCCCAGCAAAAAGCCAAACTGAAGGCCCATCATCGTCACCACCGGGATCAGCGCATTGCGCAAACCATGTTTGGTTATGACCAAAAATTTGCGGACCCCTTTGGCACGTGCGGTGCGCATGTAATCTTCTTGCAGCACATCGGCAAAGGAGGCGCGCGTGAAACGCGCCATCACGGCCGCAACGGCAGCGCCTAGGGTTATTGAGGGCAAAATATAGTGACGCCAGCTCTCCGCTCCGACGGTGGGTAACCAACCCAGCTCAACGGAAAACACCTGCATCAACAGCATCCCCAACGCAAACGATGGAAATGACAGACCGGATACCGCCAGCGTCATCCCCAGACGGTCAGGACAGCGATTGCGCCAGATAGCGGAAATCATGCCGATGCTCATGCCGAAGATAACGGCCCACACCATGCTGGTTAAGGTCATATCGTTATACACATCTTTTGGCCATTTTTTGAACAGGATGCTCAGAACCCCGTGAATTAAGGCATTCAAGCCATCCCATTGGCTTTTTGAGGTTCAAAATGCCACTCTGAGATAAACCCGTAACTCATTGATTAAACAGTGCGTTAGAAAGATGTGTATAACGATATGGGTTAAGGTAAGCCAAAGCGTCGGCAGAAAGCGGATGGCAATCTCATTGGCGACCGGGCGTTTAGAGGCCATCGAGGTGCCCAGATCGCCTTGCAACACATGGGTAAAAAATCGCCAGAATTGTTCGTAGAGCGGTCTATCCAAACCTAAATCCTGCCGAACCATGGCAATCACGGCAGCATCAGCCTCACGCCCCGCCATCAGGCGCGCAGGATCGCCTGGCAGCAGGTGTACAAACATAAACACCACGACCAGCACAATCAGCAAGGTGGGGATCATGCCCAGCAGCCGTTTGAGGAAGTAATTCAGCATAACAACATGATTATCCTTCTTGTTTCATTGTCTGGCATGGCGTTCTCTGCTCCCTGTTTTACACGCGGCGGCAACACGGAAATTACCAGGTTCTCAGCCGCGTCTATCACGCGGCTGAGAAAAAAAACCTGCATCACTTATTGCGCCAAATCAGCCTCATCAAAACTGAATGCGGTATCAGGCATCACGTAGAACCCACTCAGTTTCTTGTTGTTAGCTGAAACCAGCTGTTCCGTCACCAAAAACGCCCAAGGAGCATCCGCCCAGATTTTGTCCTGCGCGTCTTTGTACAGTTTTTCCTTCTGCGCGCGATCGTTGGTCTTCAACGCATTCGCCAGATCGGCATCCACTTGCTCGCTGCTGTAAAATGCCGTATTAAACAGAGCCGGCGGCCAGGACGCTGTGGCAAACAGCGGTGTCAGCGCCCAATCGGCTTCCCCGGTTGAGGCAGACCAGCCGGTGTAGAGCAGGCGCACACCGGTTTCCTTCACTCCCTTGCCTTCCACTTCGGCGGCACGCTGCCCGGCATCCATCGCCGTAACCTGCACTTTAATCCCTACCTGCGCCAGCTGCTGCTGGGTAAATTGCAGTACTTTCTGTGCCGTACTGTGGTTATGTGATGCCCACAGTGTGGTCGTAAATCCTTCCGGGTAGCCCGCTTCTTTCAACAGTTCACGCGCTTTTGCCGGATCATAAGGCCACGGTTGATACTGCTGCGCAAAATCGATGCTCTTTGGCAAAGGTCCCTGTGACGGAACCGCGTAACCGGAGAATGCTACCTTGATCAGCGCGTCTTTGTTGATGGCGTAGTTAATCGCCTGCCGCACCTTGATATTGTCAAACGGCTTTTGTGTGACGTTAAAGCTGATATAACGGTGCAAAATAGAGGGCGATATCACCACCGCCAACTGGTCATTTTTCTCCAGCACCTTGGCTTGCTCAAACGGCACCGGGAAAGCGAACTGCGCTTCACCCGTCTGGAGCAGCGAGGCACGCGTGTTGTTATCCACCACCGGACGCCAGGTAATACTGTCGAGCTTGGGCAGCCCCGCACGCCAATAACCGGAGAATTTCTCCACTTTCACATAGTCCGTCTGGTTCCAGGTGACAAACTTTTAAGGGCCGGTGCCCACTGGGTGAAAACCAATCTCCTTGCCATATTGCTGCAACGCGGCAGGCGAAATAATCACCGCCGCAGGGTGTGCCCACCTCGTTATACACAAGTCCGCAACGCCTTATATGCCAAGGGTTAGCGGGCTGAAATCACCTCGTTATACACATCTCTGTTCGTGCCTGAGCGCGCGTAGCGTTTCGGCGGCCGTCATGACTTTCTGCAAGCCTTTCCAGATAGTTTTTGCGCCTGGTTCACCGTCGCCTTTTCGAGCAAGAAAGCCTCCGAGTTGCGCAACTAAGCGCAATACTTCGTTTAGCTTAGGGCGGCCCTTGGGCATACGCTTGTTCATCAGTAGGTAAGCTCCATGAGTCTCGTCGGAATCAAAGAACAACATTGCGTCCAGCTCTGGACAGGTTCGTTCCATACGCATTAAATAGGCGATGCGCCATGCCACGATCATGAACAGCGCCAATGCCCGCTCAATGCGATCCACGGTCGATAACTGTAACGCTTCGACACAGCAGCCGTTCTTCAGCACATTGAAGAACATCTCGATTTCCCATCTAGCCCGATACCAGTCGATCAGCTCCACGATATCTTCTCGTCCTTCAGGTACGCGATTGCTCAGCAACCGCCACTCGACCGGCTTCACGCCTGCTGGCGGCTCAATTTCCTTGGCTATCACACAAGTCACTGCCAACCCGCAACGCAGCGACACTCGCTTCACGCGCAGCGCCTGTTTCACCGTACGCGCCTTCTGCCCCGCGCGAGCCGCCATAACGAATTGGATTTCTCCCACCGGCACGGTCTTTCCAACCTTCTGCCAAAGCTTCTCATTACAGTCCAGACTGCGATTATGAGTCGAGCGGATCAACCAGTCAGCCGGAGTGCCAAGGTCATCAGCGAGCTGCATCAACGCCTTGATATCCGCTTCGCGATCGGCTAAGTACACCAGACGTGTGTTTGGCAACTCCGAGGCGAGTTCAGCAACTCGCTCGTATCCCTCGAGCCAGCGCGTACTCTCCTTGAGCCCATCGCGTTTTCCGTCTGCATCCTTCGGCTCTCTTGCCCACATCCACGCATCCAGTACGCCCAACCCCACGCGATCCGGACTGACCGCGTAGGTCGGATGCAGGTACAGACCACGCCTGGCTTCGTAGTTCAAGGGACCCAAGCCTTGGATTTGCTGCCCGTTGAAGTCAAGCTCGGTAGTGTCTTGGATACACAGCACAACCTCGTGTTCTCGGATCCTTTCCTGCGTACGCTGCCAGTGAGGTTGCAGAATGTCTCGCCATTCGAATGCTTGGTTCTCCATGAAGCGGTAAGCACCCAGCGTCTCAGACCATCCGAGGCACGCATGCGGAATGCTGGCTTGCGGATTCTCAGCCAGCCGTATCAAAAGCCCTTTGGCACGCTTATTGAGCCTCGTGTCACCAAGATTTACCCCTTCCAGTTCTTGGTGTGCCCAGCCATCTGAATCCCGTATCATTTTTCAGCGCCGTAAATGGCGATAGTACACGTCGGTTTCACTTCATTTACAACCCCACCGGCTGCCTATTTCAGCCCGCTAACCCTTGGCATATAAGGCGTTGCGGACTTGTGTATAACGAGGTGGGCTTGGGTTGTGCCGCAGCACAGTACCTGGCAGCGGCGGGCACAGGACATTTGACGCTGCTGGATTTTGACACCGTTGCGCTTTCCAACCTGCAACGCCAGGTTTTGCAACGCGATGCACGTATCGATATGGCGAAGGTCACCTCTGCGGCTACGGAGCTGGCCGCGATTAATCCCCATATTTCACTCGAGTGCATTAACGACGATCTGGCGGATAAAGCCTTACAGGCGCTGGTAAACCGCCATCAGGTGGTACTGGATTGCACCGACAACGTAGCGATACGCGATCGTCTTAACCGCTTTTGTTTTCACAGCAAAACGCCGCTGGTTTCTGGTGCCGCAATTCGCATGGAAGGCCAGATCAGCGTGTTTACCTACGGTGAACAAGAGCCCTGCTACCGCTGCCTGAGCCGACTGTTTGGTGAAAACGCGTTAACCTGCGCCGAAGCTGGGGTAATGTCCCCGCTGGTTGGTATCATTGGTGCCTTACAGGCGATGGAGACGATCAAACTGCTGGCGCATTTTGGCGAACCGGCCGTCGGTCGGTTGGTATTGTATGAAGCCATGACCACACAGTTTCGCACGATTACGCTACCCAAAAGTCCACACTGTGAGGTGTGCGGACACTGATCTGGCTGCGGTAGCGCTGGATCCCCCCATAGGTTGAGCACATTTTTGCTTAGCAGCTATTCTTCTATTGTATATTGTATTGAGTTATCAGACTTGAACCTGTCACCCAAGGGTGCCAGAGTATCACGGGTATTTTGCGTCAAGGTTGCGAAATAACATCCTGATGAGGAATGATTAGAGGGGAATAACGCATGAGCAACGCATTTTTGCAGGCTATCAAGGTTCGCCGTTCCATCTACGCCATCGGTTCACATCTGCCGATTTCTGAAGAGAAAATCACCGAGATCGTCACTACAGCAGTCAAGCAGAGCCCGTCATCTTTCAACTCGCAAAGCTCTCGCGCCGTGATTCTGTTCGGCGCGCAGCATAAGAAACTGTGGGATATCGTCAAACATCAGCTCCAAAAAATCGTGCCTGCGGATGCTTTTGAGTCCACCGAAAAAAAACTGGCCTCATTTGCTGCGGGTGCCGGGACCGTGCTGTTCTTTGAAGATACTGACGTGATCGAGACGTTGCAAAAGCAGTTCTCGCTTTATGCAGACAACTTCCCTATCTGGTCTGAACACGGCACCGGTATCGCGCAGTTCGCCGTCTGGACCGCCTTGGCACAAGAAAACGTCGGTGCATCACTACAGCACTACAACCCGCTGATTGATGACGATGTGAAAAAAGCGTGGAATTTGCCCGCGCAGTGGAAACTGCGGGCGCAGTTACCGTTCGGCTCCATTGAGCAACCTGCCGGAGAGAAAACCTATATTGATGACGAAATCCGTTTTCGCGTTTTCAAATAAGGAATAAACCGCACAAACGTTCAGGGGCGTATTTACGCCTCTGAATCAGCGCGGAGCAAACACCTCAATGGCTTTCTGTTCAATGGTAAAATATGCCGGAGTGCGGCCAATCAGTTCACCATCCGCGTTGATATCGTGTGGTCGCCGGGTGTTCAGTATCAACTCTGTCGTGGAAAAAGCCCGCACCTGACGCCAACGCCCTTGAGGGCCATGGCGTAGAGATGGGATCAACGCAACCATCTGCCACCAATGGGTCACTTCAAGGCTGTAGACATCAAGCAGCCCGTCATCTGGCGCGGCACGCTCTTCTACCGCCATACCGCCACCATAAAAACGCCCGTTACCCACTGAGATTTTTATCGTTCTGACACGTTCGGCCATGCCTTCATGAACAATTTCCGCACGAAATGGCCGACTTTGGCGCAACAGCTTACAGGCAGCCAGCGCATAGCCAAGCGTTCCCCAGCGTTTTTTGGATTCAGCCGTCAGTTCACGCGCCAAAGCAGCAGAAAAACCGATACTGGACACGTTAAAGAACAGGTGACCGTTCACCTTTCCTAAATCTACAGCTCGACGGTGACCAGCAACGATAACAGAAATGGCATTTTTCAGATCGAAGGGGATACCCAGCGTGCGAGCAAAATCATTGGCCGTTCCCAGCGGAAGCACTCCCAGCGGCAATCCTGTCGCCACCAAGCCCGAAGCGGCCGCGTTCAGGCTGCCGTCGCCGCCCCCGACGATGACACTATCGACGCGATCGGCATAATGCTCGATCAATTCGCTGTAAGTCATCGTTAGGTCTACGTTGGGAACGATCACCCGCAGTCCCTGCGCCGTCAGCTGAGCCAGCACCTCTTTGCGTGCGCAGTCGCCCTTCCTTGATTTTTCAGCAAGTAATACTCTCAGAAATAAAGGGCATTGCCGTCATTGTCAAGCCGTTCGTATGGCGATTCCTGTCACGGGAGTTCAGCGATCAGCACAAGGTCGCGACAATCGCACGATCGGCATTAAAGCAGGCTGTCACCGCCATTCCCACGCGCAGTTTTTGCTGTGTAACCTGCTCGTTTGGCACCGTGGCGCAGAGTGTCTCGCCGCTTGCCAGTGCGATCAGCACTTCGCTGCTATCCTGTCCCGTTTCCAGCGATGACAGTGTGCCAGTCAGCTCGTTATCGGATTGCGGCCGTGTTGCTACGGCATCGTATACCGCAATCCAGGGCGCTTTAATCAACACCAGCACTTCTTTACCTTCATTGAGCCCCAATCGCTCGGCGCTCTGTTGGGTCAGTAATACATTCACCGCCGTCTTTCCATCGGCCAGCAGTACGCTCAGATGCTGCTGAACCGCGTCCCGACTGCGGGCTTGCACCGTACCAAAGAATTGGTTGCGGGCGCTGGTTTGCAGTGAAAAACGCGCGATGGCGGCCAGCAGGCTGTCCAGCGGCAAATTATCATCTTGCAGAACGTCAAACGCCTTTTGCTGTATTTGTGCCAGCAAATCATAGAGCTGAATCAATCGTTCGCCATAACGCGTCAGCGTGGCCCCACCGCAGCCTTTACCGCCGGTCATGCGCTCTACAATGGTCTGCTCTGCCAGTTGATTCATTTCGTTGATGGCATCCCAGGCGCTTTTGTAGCTGATACCTGCGAGTTTGGCACCTTGGCTAATGGAACCGGTGTGACGAATCTGTTTGATCAGCTCAATGCGTCGTGGGTCGGCAAAAAGACGTTGTTGTAATTTGAGTGTCAGAAGGATTTCAGCTTGCATGGTCACGGTCCAGGGAGATTAAAAAAGACAAAACCGAACGTGCGTGACGTTCGGTACAGCGCTATTGTCGCGCGTTTGAGCGGTGCGGGCAAACCGCACAAATGGTCACATTAATTCTTACAGTTACGGTACACTATTCACCATCACCCGTAATGATTTTTCGTTGCGGTACGTTGAGATTCGCGATGAATGTCGCGTGTATTGAGAAACGGACCGTTAGCGATAAGTGAGGTAAGCATGTTGGATTTGCTCAAAAGTCTGCTGTTTGCAGTTGCCATGGTGCCTATGATGATGGCGATCATCCTCGGTGCTATCTACGGTTTAGGCGAAGTATTTAATATCTTTTCCCGTATTGGCCATGCCGATGAACGCGTTGTAAGAAAGTAACCCCACTAAATAGCTGTTCCTAATACCGCTACACTTTTGCCTGTCCATGTTTTCCACTGGGAAACGGGCTGACAGTTTCCATGAAGCGGCGAACCTTGTTCAGTAACTGCCACATTGAACAGCATTGATGATTGCGGGTAATGGTTTCATGCAACGCCTGCCATAACCGCTCTACATGATTTACCCATGGTGAGTACACCGGCTGATAAATAACCCTGAATTTCGGGTTTTCTTCCAGCCAGCGCTGCGTCTCCCGGCTTTTGTGAATAATGTAGTTATCAACTATCAGCGTGAGCGTTTTTGCCCGTCTGTACGTTGCTCTCAAATGCTCTAAAATACTGATAAAAAACACGAAATTTTACTGTTTCCTCCAACATAGCTGACTTTTCCCGTCCCGCTGTGTAATGCACCCGACAGATAATATTTCTCGTTCTGGCCCGGCGTCACGATGCGTTTCTGCTTCCCGCGAACCTGCCAGTCCGCGCCAATTTTGGGATTCAGATGAATATCCACTTCGTCTTCGTAAAAGACGGGATGTTCCGCGCTGCATTGTTCCAGCGCCATCGCGATGGCCTCCATTTTTTCTTCCTTATGCGGGTCGCGGATACGCAGCGTAGGAGCTGCGCGTCGCCACACCAGACCGGCAGAAGGCCGCCAACGGCGCACCGTGGAAGCATGCAACTGGCAACCGGTTATCTCATTGATTTTTATCGCTAGCAGTTCCGTGCTCCAACGCGAACGCTGATAGCCAAAATCATGAGGGGAACGCTTTACGAGCTGGATTAACAGTGCGCAGATCTGTTCAAACGGCCAGCGACGGCCACGACCGGGCCGCAGAGATTTGAGGCCTTCAATGCCGTACAGGGTGAGCCAGTTAATCCATCTGCCGATTGACGAACGGGCGCAGCAAAGCATTCTGGCGACATCGCTCACGCGCTCGCCCCGGTGCAACATCAGGATGGCGGTCAGCCTGCGGGCGTGATTCTTGTCACGCGTTTTATGGATAGTTTTCTTCATCAGGCGTCGTTCGTTACGGGGTATCGGTGCTATGCTCGACATCGCTCAGTCCGGTTGATGATGATGCGGCGTGCGGTATTTGAAGCCAAAACGTGCGATAAATGGCAGGCTACTTTTCTTTCCATCAGTGCAACGAAATTACACTGTCATTTTTCATCAGAGGCACTTTGGTCTGTTTGAGTGGTACGATCAACGGGACAATATTTGTAGATGCTGGTCAATGAAACACCATACAGTAATGCAAGCTGTTTTCTGCTATGACCATTCGCCAATAATTTTTGAGCTTCCTGTTGCTGTGCAAAAGATAGCGACTGAGGTCTGCCGCCAATACGTCCCCTAATTATTGCTGCTGCTAAACCTGCCTTAGTACGCTCAACAATCAGTTCTCGCTCCATCTGTGCCAACGCGCTCATCACATGAAAGAAAAAACGGCCAGCGGACGTAGAGGTATCAATGGCATCCGTCAAACTATGAAAATGAATGCCTTCATCTTCCAGTTTGGATATTAAAGTAATCAAATGTTTAATGCTGCGACCCAGTCTATCCAACTTCCAGACGACTAAGGTGTCACCCGATTTCAGTGCATTTAACGCGCGTTTTAATCCGGGTCTCTGGTCTGTTTTTCCGCTGATTTTATCCTCAAAAATCTGCTCACAATTTGTACAAATGAGTGATTTTCGCTGTAAATCGGTGTTTTGGTCATTTTTTGACACCCTCATATAGCCTATTTTTGCCATTTTAGCCCCTTATCCTCCCTCTGAAAGCTTTGTTATCACTGGTTTTGGTCAAAATCTTAGCTAAATTGTCGAGTTAAAAAAACCTTGGTTTGTTAGAAACGGTAGATTGTGCAAAAAATGCACTGGATAAACGGACTGGAGGAACGGTCAATGGCGACATTATTTCACAGGGTGGTGTACTCTCACTGAAGGGGGATGATCGCAAGCATCTGGGTATTCATAATCAGGATGGTAGCGTTCGCATGTGGCTCTACAAAGACAAGGGCGGCGATGGCGTTCGACTAAACAACGGCAATGACGGTGGTGGTGAGTACGTTTTCCATAAAGACGGTGGTTTTCGTGCCCCTTCTTCGGTGTATGCCGGAGCTGCAAGGATAGCCCATGACGGCAATATCTACGGTAGCATGTGGGGCAATCAATGGCTGAACATTTACCTGAGAAATACCTTCCAGCCCAAAGGGGCCTACGGCCAACCGAATACGGCGAAGCGCGAGGTCAACGGATGGTGGAAATGCGGGGATACGGGGTTAATTATCCAGTGGGCGAGATACGGAAAAGACAAAGGGTCAGGGACATACGATTTCCCGCTGCCCATAAAGTTTTCCACCACAGGATTGTTCTGTATCGGCTATGCTGGCGCGGCGATAAACTTCTGGGCCTATGAGCAGTCCCAGTCAGCCCATCTGGTCGATAACGCGACCGTCAGGGTGACAGTGGATAACAGTCTTGAAACCGTGGTTCTGGCGATTGGTTTCTGAAGGAGGATCTGGCCAGTCGATATCCGTGGCTGCGCTGATATCGACACGGTTTAGCAGCACACGGTATTTTTTCCAGACCAGCAGTGCCGCTTTTTCGGCTTCTGTCGCCATGTCAATGTCTACCGCATCCTGCAACGGCGCTATAAATTTTCCTGCCTGTTCAAGTAGATAATCGCGTTTATGAGTCGCTTGCTCCCTGAGTTCATCTGCTGTATAAACGCGTGGAACAACCTCACCATCGATAAAACACCATTTTCGGTTAGGGGCCATCTCTTTAGGCCATTCTGATACTTCTGCTATGCTGCATCCTTCGGGACAGAAACCGCTGATATCGTAGCCCATCGAGCGTATAACTCCATCGGCTTCATACTCGACTTTCATCGTATCGGGCTGAAAGCTTTTCTGGCACTCATACCAGTCTTGATCATCTTCCGAGATAAGGAAAATCGCCCCAACAGCGTATTCTAGCGCTTTTTTATCAACATAATCAGTGTGATAGCGCTTAAAGTTTTTAATATTTTTCATCACATAAACCACACATTTATCCAGTTACCATTAACGTTTTTTTGTAGGATACGGCGCTGAACGAAATCTACATAGTTATCACCATTACCGTTATAGACACCAGTAATCACATAATGAGGTTCATCCCGATAGCCTGGCCCCTTCCATACCTGAACCCATATCGTTATACACATCTTTTGGCCATTTTTTGAACAGGATGCTCAGAACCCCGTGAATTAAGGCATTCAAGCCATCCCATTGGCTTTTTGAGGTTCAAAATGCCACTCTGAGATAAACCCGTAACTCATTGATTAAACAGTGCGTTAGAAAGATGTGTATAACGATATGACCTGAACCTCCTGCATATGCCCCAATCGAATATCTTTTACGAACGTAGTATTGACATAATCCCAAGTAGCGCGACCATTGACTTTGTTATCCACCCAGCCGCCTAAAGTCCCGCCCCAAACGGGTCCTGTCACATCACCGTTTTCGTGAAAGGTTGCGGTTCTGCCGCCCCACGAAATGGTTAAATTTTTACCGAGAGTGACACGTCCGGTGACAGTTCCACCCGTGCGTTTATCTAGTGCATTTTTTGCACAATCTACCGTTTCCAACAAACCAAGGTTTTATTGAATAGGAAATTTAGCTAATATTTTGCCCAAAACCAGCGATGACAAGGCTTTCAGAGGGAGAATAAGAGGCTAAAATGGCAAAAATAGGCTATATAAGGGTGTCAAAAAATGACCAAAACACCGATTTACAGCGAAAATAACTCATTTGTGCAAATTGTGACCAGATTTTTGAGGATAAAATCAGTGGAAAAACAGACCAGAGACCTGGATTAAAACGCGCGTTAAATTGCTTAAAAACGGGCAATACGTTAGTTGTTTGGAAACTCGATAGACTGGGGCGCAGCATCAAACATTTAATCGGCTTAATCTCTGAACTGGAAGATAAAGTGTATTAGTCGCGACTTGATCTGACACTGGACCTTGAAAGGTTGAGAGTTACCGGTTTTGATATGGGTGTCGAATCCTTATACAAAACACGAGGTAACTCTCATGCTTCATACTAACAATCCCATCATCAAACACAAAGCCGGCCTGCTCAATCTCGCCGAAGAACTCGGTAACGTATCAAAAGCCTGTAAAATCATGGGGGTGTCACGCGACACGTTTTATCGCTATCAGGAACTGGCGGCAGAAGGCGGCATTGACGCTCTGGTTAACCAAAACCGCCGGGTTCCCAACCTGAAAAACCGTGCTGATGAAGCCACTGAACGTGCGGTTGTTGATTACGCCATTGAGTTCCCGGCTCATGGCCAGCACCGGACCAGTAATGAGCTGCGTAAAAAAGGCGTCTTCATTTCTGGCAGCGGTGTGCGCTCCATCTGGCAACGACACGATCTGGAAAACTTTCGTAAGCGCCTGAAGGCACTTGAGGAAAAAGTTGCCAGAGAAGGCATCGTACTTACTGATGCTCAAATCGCTGCACTGGAGAAGAAGGCGCACGACGACGAAGCCTGTGGTGAAATAGAGACTGCTCACCCGGGTTATCTGCATATCGTTATACACATCTTTTGGCCATTTTTTGAACAGGATGCTCAGAACCCCGTGAATTAAGGCATTCAAGCCATCCCATTGGCTTTTTGAGGTTCAAAATGCCACTCTGAGATAAACCCGTAACTCATTGATTAAACAGTGCGTTAGAAAGATGTGTATAACGATATGGGTTATCTGGGGTCGCAGGACACCTTCTACGTGGGTAATCTGAAAGGTGTTGGCCGTATCTACCAGCAGACGTTCGTGGATACGTACTCGAAAGTGGCGCACTGCAAGCTTTACACGAGTAAAGCACCGATCTCTGCCGCCGACCTGCTCAATGATCGCGTGCTGCCGTTCTACGAAGCTCAGGGGCTGCCAATGCTAAGAATACTGACGGACAGGGGGACGGAGTACTGCGGTAAAGTGGAACAACATGACTATCAGCTGTACTTGGCTATCAACGATATAGACCATACGAAAACGAAAGCGATGTCTCCGCAGACAAACGGTATCTGCGAGCGCTTCCATAAAACTATTTTGCAGGATTTTTATCAGGTTGCGTTCCGTAAGACGTTATACGAGGACCTAGAAAGTCTACAAAAGGATCTGGACAACTGGTTGTGGCATTACAATAATGAGCGAACTCATCAGGGTAAAATGTGCTGCGGGCGTACGCCAATGGCCACGTTACTTGATGGTAAACGAGTCTGGGCAGAAAAAAATCTGAACCAGATTTAATCTGACAGACACCTGTATAAATAACCGGTAACTGTCAGATCAGGTCTGAGCTAATACAGATAAAGGCATTCATTTTCATAGTTTGACGGATTCTATCGATACCTCTTCGTCAGCAGGTCGTTTTTTCTTTCATGTGATGAGTGCGTTGGCACAAATGGAGCGGGAACTGATTGTTGAGCGTACTCAGGCTCACCTCGTTATACACATCTCTGTTCGTGCCTGAGCGCGCGTAGCGTTTCGGCGGCCGTCATGACTTTCTGCAAGCCTTTCCAGATAGTTTTTGCGCCTGGTTCACCGTCGCCTTTTCGAGCAAGAAAGCCTCCGAGTTGCGCAACTAAGCGCAATACTTCGTTTAGCTTAGGGCGGCCCTTGGGCATACGCTTGTTCATCAGTAGGTAAGCTCCATGAGTCTCGTCGGAATCAAAGAACAACATTGCGTCTAGCTCTGGACAGGTTCGTCCCATACGCATTAAATAGGCGATGCGCCATGCCACGATCATGAACAGCGCCAATGCCCGCTCAATGCGATCCACGGTCGATAACTGTAACGCTTCGACACAGCAGCCGTTCTTCAGCACATTGAAGAACATCTCGATTTCCCATCTAGCCCGATACCAGTCGATCAGCTCCACGATATCTTCTCGTCCTTCAGGTACGCGATTGCTCAGCAACCGCCACTCGACCGGCTTCACGCCTGCTGGCGGCTCAATTTCCTTGGCTATCACACAAGTCACTGCCAACCCGCAACGCAGCGACACTCACTTCACGCGCAGCGCCTGTTTCACCGTACGCGCCTTCTGCCCCGCGCGAGCCGCCATAACGAATTGGATTTCTCCCACCGGCACGGTCTTTCCAACCTTCTGCCAAAGCTTCTCATTACAGTCCAGACTGCGATTATGAGTCGAGCGGATCAACCAGTCAGCCGGAGTGCCAAGGTCATCAGCGAGCTGCATCAACGCCTTGATATCCGCTTCGCGATCGGCTAAGTACACCAGACGTGTGTTTGGCAACTCCGAGGCGAGTTCAGCAACTCGCTCGTATCCCTCGAGCCAGCGCGTACTCTCCTTGAGCCCATCGCGTTTTCCGTCTGCATCCTTCGGCTCTCTTGCCCACATCCACGCATCCAGTACGCCCAACCCCACGCGATCCGGACTGACCGCGTAGGTCGGATGCAGGTACAGACCACGCCTGGCTTCGTAGTTCAAGGGACCCAAGCCTTGGATTTGCTGCCCGTTGAAGTCAAGCTCGGTAGTGTCTTGGATACACAGCACAACCTCGTGTTCTCGGATCCTTTCCTGCGTACGCTGCCAGTGAGGTTGCAGAATGTCTCGCCATTCGAATGCTTGGTTCTCCATGAAGCGGTAAGCACCCAGCGTCTCAGACCATCCGAGGCACGCATGAGGAATGCTGGCTTGCGGATTCTCAGCCAGCCGTATCAAAAGCCCTTTGGCACGCTTATTGAGCCTCGTGTCACCAAGATTTACCCCTTCCAGTTCTTGGTGTAGTGGTCAACTAATATTGGCCACCGCATTAGACTGTATGTAGAACAGTCGCTCAGATTCGTTTGGAGTTAAGCCGCCGTTATACCAGTGAGGCCGGATAGCGCTGTAATACCCCGTGATGTAGCGGATAATCGCGTCCTGGGCTTCGCTGAAGCTGTTGTAACCCTTTGTCGGCACCCATTCTGTCTTCAGGCTGCGGAAGAACCGCTCCATTGGCGCATTATCCCAGCAGTTACCCCGCCGACTCATACTCTGCTTTATCCGGCAGCGCCACAGGGCTTGCCGGTATTGACGGCTGGTATAGTGGCTGCCCTGGTCGCTGTGGAACATGACTCCTGTTGGTTGTCCCCGGAGTTCCCAGGCCATCTGCAACGCTTTAACTGTCAGCGCCGAGTCCGGCGACGTCGACATGGCCCAGCCCACCGGTTTGCGGGCGAACAGATCTAGCACCACCGCAAGGTAAGCCCAGCATTTGCCCGTCCAGATGTAGGTCACATCGCCGCACCAGACCTGATCCGGCGCGGTAACCGCGAACTGGCGGTTGAGATAGTTCGGTATTTCAACGTGTTCATTGCCGCCGCGTTTGTATTTGTGAGCCGGTCGCTGGCAGCTGGCGATACCCAGCTCCTTCATCAGCTTGCCAGCCAGCCAGCGCCCCATTTTGACACCGGAGCTGCCGGTGACGATGGTCGCGATACTTCGAGCGCCGGCAGAGCCGCCGCTGGCGTTCCAGGCTTCCATGACGCGGCTACACTTAACCACGCGCTCACCGTCGGGTTCATTAGCGGAAGCCTGCCAGTGCCTGTAGCTGCTGCGATGTACCTCAAAAGTTTGGCACAACGCCGTGACCGGGTATCGCGCCCTCAGCCTGTCGACTACCGTGAACCGTTGAGTGAGTCCGACATTAAGAGCGCCGTAGCCTTTTTTAGGATTTCGTTCTCCATTTCAAGGCATTGGACTTTTTTCTTCATCTCACGCAGCTCGAGCTGTTCAGGGGTAAGAGGAAGTCCCGTTGGCGTTTTTCCCTGTCGTTCAAGGCGAAGCTTATTGACCCAGCGACTAATGGCAGAATGGCTGACATTAACCCATATCGTTATACACATCTTTCTAACGCACTGTTTAATCAATGAGTTACGGGTTTATCTCAGAGTGGCATTTTGAACCTCAAAAAGCCAATGGGATGGCTTGAATGCCTTAATTCACGGGGTTCTGAGCATCCTGTTCAAAAAATGGCCAAAAGATGTGTATAACGATATGACATTAACCGCCTCTGCGGCCTTAACGTATGTGTAGCCGTGGTCGACAACCAGCTTTGCGGCTTCGAGCTTA
Organism: Symbiopectobacterium sp. Eva_TO; assembly: GCF_053848865.1. NCBI lineage: Bacteria > Pseudomonadati > Pseudomonadota > Gammaproteobacteria > Enterobacterales > Enterobacteriaceae > Symbiopectobacterium > Symbiopectobacterium sp. Eva_TO. The sequence goes on from NZ_JBSPEY010000005.1 coordinate 170,409, forward strand.
AATTCCGCCGTAAAATGTTTACCCATGAGGTCACCTGTCGTGTTGATGAGGTGAGCATATCACCTCCGATCAGGTGGCCAGTATAAGTGTGCCACTACACAACCGAACTCGAAGCCATCTGAGCACCAGCGCATATCGCTCTCTGCTACCGCGATTTTGCCTTTATGCTCCCGCTTCGGACGTTCAGTTTTATCATGAAACAACAGCAGGTTATGCTCGCTCATTATCCTGTAAAGCCGTTTGGCGTTCACCGGTGGAAGTCCCTCTGCACGACGTTGCTTACGCAGGATACCCCACACTCGGCGGTAACCGTAACTGGGCATGTCACTGATGATACGGAGGATGTCCGATAATATCTCAGCATCAGCTTCGTCATTACGCCGGTTGCTGCGCCTGTCCAGCCAGTCGGCAGAACGGTTAACCCGCAGTGACAGCTGCGCACGCGACACGCTCATGGCGCGGCTGACCAGAGCTATTCCCCGTCCTTTGGCAACAAGGGCGCGTGCGCTATCCATTTTCGCGACTGGCGGTACTCCACTGCTTCTTTGAGGATCTCAACTTCCATCGTCTTCTTACCCAGAAGGCGCTGTAGCTCCCGGACCTGCTTGAGGGCAGTCGCCAGCGCCGAAGCTGGAACCACTTCTTCTGCGGCCGCAACGGCGGTGAGGCTTCCTTCCTGGTATTGCTTCTTCCACTTAAACAAAAGGCTGGGCTGGATGCCATGCAGGCGGGCTACATGGGAGACGTTCATCCCCGGCTCCATTGTCTGCTGAATGATGGCGATTTTCTCTTGCGGAGTTTTACGCTTACGGACTTCTTGCCCTAACAGGATCCCGGTCATTTCAAAATTTGCATGATTGTTAGACATATATCTAAGCCTATCTCTTATCTGGAGATACAGCGACTGTCTGGTGTTACAGGGGGCTACATCATGCGTAATTCATGGGGTGCTCCTGTGATTATATGTATTAGCTCAGACCTGATCTGACAGTTACCGGTTATTTATACAGGTGTCTGTCAAATTAAATCTGGTTCAGATTTTTTTCTGCCCAGACTCGTTTACCATCAAGTAACGTGGCCATTGGCGTACGCCCGCAGCACATTTTACCCTGATGAGTTCGCTCATTATTGTAATGCCACAACCAGTTGTCCAGATCCTTTTGTAGACTTTCTAGGTCCTCGTATAACTTCTTACGGAACGCAACCTGATAAAAATCCTGCAAAATAGTTTTATGGAAGCGCTCGCAGATACCGTTTGTCTGCGGAGACATCGCTTTCGTTTTCGTATGGTCTATATCGTTGATAGCCAAGTACAGCTGATAGTCATGTTGTTCCACTTTACCGCAGTACTCCGTCCCCCTGTCCGTCAGTATTCTTAGCATTGGCAGCCCCTGAGCTTCGTAGAACGGCAGCACGCGATCATTGAGCAGGTCGGCGGCAGAGATCGGTGCTTTACTCGTGTAAAGCTTGCAGTGCGCCACTTTCGAGTACGTATCCACGAACGTCTGCTGGTAGATACGGCCAACACCTTTCAGATTACCCACGTAGAAGGTGTCCTGCGACCCCAGATAACCCGGGTGAGCAGTCTCTATTTCACCACAGGCTTCGTCGTCGTGCGCCTTCTTCTCCAGTGCAGCGATTTGAGCATCAGTAAGTACGATGCCTTCTCTGGCAACTTTTTCCTCAAGTGCCTTCAGGCGCTTACGAAAGTTTTCCAGATCGTGTCGTTGCCAGATGGAGCGCACACCGCTGCCAGAAATGAAGACGCCTTTTTTACGCAGCTGATTACTGGTCCGGTGCTGGCCATGAGCCGGGAACTCAATGGCGTAATCAACAACCGCACGTTCAGTGGCTTCATCAGCACGGTTTTTCAGGTTGGGAACCCGGCGGTTTTGGTTAACCAGAGCGTCAATGCCGCCTTCTGCCGCCAGTTCCTGATAGCGATAAAACGTGTCGCTTGACACCCCCATGATTTTACAGGCTTTTGATACGTTACCGAGTTCTTCGGCGAGATTGAGCAGGCCGGCTTTGTGTTTGATGATGGGATTGTTAGTATGAAGCATGAGAGTTACCTCGTGTTTTGTATAAGGATTCGACACCCATATCAAAACCGGTAACTCTCAACCTTTCAAGGTCCAGTGTCAGATCAAGTCGCGACTAATACAGATTAAGAGTCCACTGCTCTACCAACTGAGCTAACAACCCTGAGACAAATTAATTAAAGGGCTGTGACGAGAAAAGCTTTCACAACCAGAGAGATAATACCCAAAACTCCAGCACTCAGCATCCAGCGAATTAACTTCTGTTCTGAGCGGATACCCGCCATCTCAAGCTGTAAATCCTTGCGGACTAAAGATATCTGAGCTTCAGTTTTCTCGAAGCGAGCCTGCATCTGAGCTTCGTTCTTCTCGAAACGAGCATCAATATCCTTACGGACATCGGCTATCTCTGCGGATAGATCCTTACGGACATCAGCTATATCACGCTTCACTTCGGCAATATCAGCCTTGGTAGCCACATCCGCCACTTCGTGAGACTTACGTACGACGAGCGAGATCGCCTTGGCCTGCTGACTGGTAAGCCCGGCGGTTTGAAGCTCTTCTGACGCCTGCAATGTATCAAATGCAACCTGGCCCATGGGAAATCCTCCTGTGTTAAGCCAAGTGTAAGCGATCTGACCGCCAATCTGCAAAATTTTACCCGTTAGCCCTCTGATAACCACATCCGTTTAATTATGGATAAATTGTTATGACCAAAATCACCAAAACACAACTTGTGTATTAGTCGCGACTTGATCTGACACTGGACCTTGAAAGGTTGAGAGTTACCGGTTTTGATATGGGTGTCGAATCCTTATACAAAACACGAGGTAACTCTCATGCTTCATACTAACAATCCCATCATCAAACACAAAGCCGGCCTGCTCAATCTCGCCGAAGAACTCGGTAACGTATCAAAAGCCTGTAAAATCATGGGGGTGTCAAGCGACACGTTTTATCGCTATCAGGAACTGGCGGCAGAAGGCGGCATTGACGCTCTGGTTAACCAAAACCGCCGGGTTCCCAACCTGAAAAACCGTGCTGATGAAGCCACTGAACGTGCGGTTGTTGATTACGCCATTGAGTTCCCGGCTCATGGCCAGCACCGGACCAGTAATCAGCTGCGTAAAAAAGGCGTCTTCATTTCTGGCAGCGGTGTGCGCTCCATCTGGCAACGACACGATCTGGAAAACTTTCGTAAGCGCCTGAAGGCACTTGAGGAAAAAGTTGCCAGAGAAGGCATCGTACTTACTGATGCTCAAATCGCTGCACTGGAGAAGAAGGCGCACGACGACGAAGCCTGTGGTGAAATAGAGACTGCTCACCCGGGTTATCTGGGGTCGCAGGACACCTTCTACGTGGGTAATCTGAAAGGTGTTGGCCGTATCTACCAGCAGACGTTCGTGGATACGTACTCGAAAGTGGCGCACTGCAAGCTTTACACGAGTAAAGCACCGATCTCTGCCGCCGACCTGCTCAATGATCGCGTGCTGCCGTTCTACGAAGCTCAGGGGCTGCCAATGCTAAGAATACTGACGGACAGGGGGACGGAGTACTGCGGTAAAGTGGAACAACATGACTATCAGCTGTACTTGGCTATCAACGATATAGACCATACGAAAACGAAAGCGATGTCTCCGCAGACAAACGGTATCTGCGAGCGCTTCCATAAAACTATTTTGCAGGATTTTTATCAGGTTGCGTTCCGTAAGAAGTTATACGAGGACCTAGAAAGTCTACAAAAGGATCTGGACAACTGGTTGTGGCATTACAATAATGAGCGAACTCATCAGGGTAAAATGTGCTGCGGGCGTACGCCAATGGCCACGTTACTTGATGGTAAACGAGTCTGGGCAGAAAAAAATCTGAACCAGATTTAATTTGACAGACACCTGTATAAATAACCGGTAACTGTCAGATCAGGTCTGAGCTAATACATATAATCACAGGAGCACCCCATGAATTACGCATGATGTAGCCCCCTGTAACACCAGACAGTCGCTGTATCTCCAGATAAGAGATAGGCTTAGATATATGTCTAACAATCATGCAAATTTTGAAATGACCGGGATCCTGTTAGGGCAAGAAGTCCGTAAGCGTAAAACTCCGCAAGAGAAAATCGCCATCATTCAGCAGACAATGGAGCCGGGGATGAACGTCTCCCATGTAGCCCGCCTGCATGGCATCCAGCCCAGCCTTTTGTTTAAGTGGAAGAAGCAATACCAGGAAGGAAGCCTCACCGCCGTTGCGGCCGCAGAAGAAGTGGTTCCAGCTTCGGCGCTGGCGACTGCCCTCAAGCAGGTCCGGGAGCTACAGCGCCTTCTGGGTAAGAAGACGATGGAAGTTGAGATCCTCAAAGAAGCAGTGGAGTACCGCCAGTCGCGAAAATGGATAGCGCACGCGCCCTTGTTGCCAAAGGACGGGGAATAGCTCTGGTCAGCCGCGCCATGAGCGTGTCGCGTGCGCAGCTGTCACTGCGGGTTAACCGTTCTGCCGACTGGCTGGACAGGCGCAGCAACCGGCGTAATGACGAAGCTGATGCTGAGATATTATCGGACATCCTCCGTATCATCAGTGACATGCCCAGTTACGGTTACCGCCGAGTGTGGGGTATCCTGCGTAAGCAACGTCGTGCAGAGGGACTTCCACCGGTGAACGCCAAACGGCTTTACAGGATAATGAGCGAGCATAACCTGCTGTTGTTTCATGATAAAACTGAACGTCCGAAGCGGGAGCATAAAGGCAAAATCGCGGTAGCAGAGAGCGATATGCGCTGGTGCTCAGATGGCTTCGAGTTCGGTTGTGTAGTGGCACACTTATACTGGCCACCTGATCGGAGGTGATATGCTCACCTCATCAACACGACAGGTGACCTCATGGGTAAACATTTTACGGCGGAATTTAAGCTCGAAGCCGCAAAGCTGGTTGTCGACCACGGCTACACATACGTTAAGGCCGCAGAGGCGGTTAATGTCAGCCATTCTGCCATTAGTCGCTGGGTCAATAAGCTTCGCCTTGAACGACAGGGAAAAACGCCAACGGGACTTCCTCTTACCCCTGAACAGCTCGAGCTGCGTGAGATGAAGAAAAAAGTCCAATGCCTTGAAATGGAGAACGAAATCCTAAAAAAGGCTACGGCGCTCTTAATGTCGGACTCACTCAACGGTTCACGGTAGTCGACAGGCTGAGGGCGCGATACCCGGTCACGGCGTTGTGCCAAACTTTTGAGGTACATCGCAGCAGCTACAGGCACTGGCAGGCTTCCGCTAATGAACCCGACGGTGAGCGCGTGGTTAAGTGTAGCCGCGTCATGGAAGCCTGGAACGCCAGCGGCGGCTCTGCCGGCGCTCGAAGTATCGCGACCATCGTCACCGGCAGCTCCGGTGTCAAAATGGGGCGCTGGCTGGCTGGCAAGCTGATGAAGGAGCTGGGTATCGCCAGCTGCCAGCGACCGGCTCACAAATACAAACGCGGCGGCAATGAACACGTTGAAATACCGAACTATCTCAACCGCCAGTTCGCGGTTACCGCGCCGGATCAGGTCTGGTGCGGCGATGTGACCTACATCTGGACGGGCAAATGCTGGGCTTACCTTGCGGTGGTGCTAGATCTGTTCGCCCGCAAACCGGTGGGCTGGGCCATGTCGACGTCGCCGGACTCGGCGCTGACAGTTAAAGCGTTGCAGATGGCCTGGGAACTCCGGGGACAACCAACAGGAGTCATGTTCCACAGCGACCAGGGCAGCCACTATACCAGCCGTCAATACCGGCAAGCCCTGTGGCGCTGCCGGATAAAGCAGAGTATGAGTCGGCGGGGTAACTGCTGGGATAATGCGCCAATGGAGCGGTTCTTCCGCAGCCTGAAGACAGAATGGGTGCCGACAAAGGGTTACAACAGCTTCAGCGAAGCCCAGGACGCGATTATCCGCTACATCACGGGGTATTACAGCGCTATCCGGCCTCACTGGTATAACGGCGGCTTAACTCCAAACGAATCTGAGCGACTGTTCTACATACAGTCTAATGCGGTGGCCAATATTAGTTGACCACTACAGCTGTGTCGAAGCGTTACAGTTATCGACCGTGGATCGCATTGAGCGGGCATTGGCGCTGTTCATGATCGTGGCATGGCGCATCGCCTATTTAATGCGTATGGGACGAACCTGTCCAGAGCTGGACGCAATGTTGTTCTTTGATTCCGACGAGACTCATGGAGCTTACCTACTGATGAACAAGCGTATGCCCAAGGGCCGCCCTAAGCTAAACGAAGTATTGCGCTTAGTTGCGCAACTCGGAGGCATTCTTGCTCGAAAAGGCGACGGTGAACCAGGCGCAAAAACTATCTGGAAAGGCTTGCAGAAAGTCATGACGGCCGCCGAAACGCTACGCGCGCTCAGGCACGAACAGAGATGTGTATAACGAGGTGGGTTAAAGAAGCTACACGCCAATTGGCACAGAGACTTCTTGCTAATGGCGTAGATCGTTCTGTTATTAAGATATCTACCAACCTAACAGATGATGAACTAGATAAACTATGAGGCAAGAAGCTAGCTTGCCTCTAGCTTATAGATAAATTGTATTAGCTCAGACCTGATCTGACAGTTACCGGTTATTTATACAGGTGTCTGTCAGATTAAATCTGGTTCAGATTTTTTTCTGCCCAGACTCGTTTACCATCAAGTAACGTGGCCATTGGCGTACGCCCGCAGCACATTTTACCCTGATGAGTTCGCTCATTATTGTAATGCCACAACCAGTTGTCCAGATCCTTTTGTAGACTTTCTAGGTCCTCGTATAACGTCTTACGGAACGCAACCTGATAAAAATCCTGCAAAATAGTTTTATGGAAGCGCTCGCAGATACCGTTTGTCTGCGGAGACATCGCTTTCGTTTTCGTATGGTCTATATCGTTGATAGCCAAGTACAGCTGATAGTCATGTTGTTCCACTTTACCGCAGTACTCCGTCCCCCTGTCCGTCAGTATTCTTAGCATTGGCAGCCCCTGAGCTTCGTAGAACGGCAGCACGCGATCATTGAGCAGGTCGGCGGCAGAGATCGGTGCTTTACTCGTGTAAAGCTTGCAGTGCGCCACTTTCGAGTACGTATCCACGAACGTCTGCTGGTAGATACGGCCAACACCTTTCAGATTACCCACGTAGAAGGTGTCCTGCGACCCCAGATAACCCGGGTGAGCAGTCTCTATTTCACCACAGGCTTCGTCGTCGTGCGCCTTCTTCTCCAGTGCAGCGATTTGAGCATCAGTAAGTACGATGCCTTCTCTGGCAACTTTTTCCTCAAGTGCCTTCAGGCGCTTACGAAAGTTTTCCAGATCGTGTCGTTGCCAGATGGAGCGCACACCGCTGCCAGAAATGAAGACGCCTTTTTTACGCAGCTCATTACTGGTCCGGTGCTGGCCATGAGCCGGGAACTCAATGGCGTAATCAACAACCGCACGTTCAGTGGCTTCATCAGCACGGTTTTTCAGGTTGGGAACCCGGCGGTTTTGGTTAACCAGAGCGTCAATGCCGCCTTCTGCCGCCAGTTCCTGATAGCGATAAAACGTGTCGCGTGACACCCCCATGATTTTACAGGCTTTTGATACGTTACCGAGTTCTTCGGCGAGATTGAGCAGGCCGGCTTTGTGTTTGATGATGGGATTGTTAGGCTGTGTCCCTTAATTACATAACCTCTGGTAAAACAGGTGGATGCAGCCCAGTTTCAACATTGCCAGATAATTCCTCGCCGTTTTGTCGTAACGTGTCGCAATGCGACGGTATTCTTTCAGACGGCCAAAGCACCGTTCAACAACGTTCCGATTGCGGTAGGCGTCACGATCGAGCTTTGAACGACCATCCACCGCCATTTTTTCAGTGGATTTCCGGGGATAACAGTTTTTATACCTCTGTTTTTCAGCTCGTTATGTAATACATGCCCGGAGTACGCCTTGTCAGCGAGTACCGCATGACCACGGCGTTTCATACTGCCGTTATGGCGTTGAACACCAATACCGTCCAAAAGACGTAGTGCAAACTGACTTTCATGAGCCTGACCGGGGCTCAACACGATGTTTAACGGAAGACCACTTCCGTCTGTAGCCATATGGATTTTGGTGCCAAAACCACCTCGAGAGCGACCCAGCCCATTATCTCCGGTGATATCGGGATGTTTTTTTGAGCACCGGCAGCACATTTCAGCGCCCTGATATTGCTACCATCCAGCGCAGTCGCTGACCAGTCCACGAGGCCATGGGCATCAAGTGATGAAAGTAACTTATTGAAAATAAGGTTAATGACTCCCGATTTTGACCATCGGTTAAAGCGGTTATAAACGGTTTTCCATGGGCCGTATCGCTCAGGTAAATCACGCCATGGGGCACCAGAGCACAGCCCCAGAACATGCCATTGATAATCATGCGATGCTCAGCCCATGGGCGTCCGGCCTGTGGTGTTGCTGGTTCAGCAGGGAGTAAGGGCTGGATGATAGCCCATGCTTCATCGGGAAGGTCGTAGCGAGTCGTAGTTCAAAATGATGTAGAAACAAACAGTTAATATAACTCATGGGATTAAGGGACACAGCCTAGTATGAAGCATGAGAGTTACCTCGTGTTTTGTATAAGGATTCGACACCCATATCAAAACCGGTAACTCTCAACCTTTCAAGGTCCAGTGTCAGATCAAGTCGCGACTAATACAGCTAAGTACACCAGACGTGTGTTTGGCAACTCCGAGGCGAGTTCAGCAACTCGCTCGTATCCCTCGAGCCAGCGCGTACTCTCCTTGAGCCCATCGCGTTTTCCGTCTGCATCCTTCGGCTCTCTTGCCCACATCCACGCATCCAGTACGCCCAACCCCACGCGATCCGGACTGACCGCGTAGGTCGGATGCAGGTACAGACCACGCCTGGCTTCGTAGTTCAAGGGACCCAAGCCTTGGATTTGCTGCCCGTTGAAGTCAAGCTCGGTAGTGTCTTGGATACACAGCACAACCTCGTGTTCTCGGATCCTTTCCTGCGTACGCTGCCAGTGAGGTTGCAGAATGTCTCGCCATTCGAATGCTTGGTTCTCCATGAAGCGGTAAGCACCCAGCGTCTCAGACCATCCGAGGCACGCATGCGGAATGCTGGCTTGCGGATTCTCAGCCAGCCGTATCAAAAGCCCTTTGGCGCGCTTATTGAGCCTCGTGTCACCAAGATTTACCCCTTCCAGTTCTTGGTGTGCCCAGCCATCTGAATCCCGTGTCATTTTTCAGCGCCGTAAATGGCGATAGTACACGTCGGTTTCACTTCATTTACAACCCCACCGGCTGCCTATTTCAGCCCGCTAACCCTTGGCATATAAGGCGTTGCGGACTTGTGTATAACGAGGTGGACTGCACCACCTCATAACACAGGGCGTAGCGGTTTGATTTAAGTAGAGGTAACCATCATGCAAGCGTATCCATTTACGTTAAGCGAAGCATGTACATTTCTTGGTATTTCACGACCAACAGCGAATAGCTGGATTCGCTCTGGACGGCTCGTCGCCACGCGCAAAGATCCTTCCAAATCTAAATCGCCCTATCTCATTACTCGGCAAGCATGTCTTGCGGCACTTAACAATCCGATGCACACTGTCGCCGTGAGCGCGGTTGATGCACATGAGGAGAAAAAAACATGTCATTATTCCGCAGAGGTAACGTCTGGTACGGTAACTACACGACGCCGGGCGGCAAGCGCATTAAAGAATCTCTTGGAACAACGGACAGAAAACAAGCTCAGGAGTTCCACGACCGTCGAAAAGCTGAACTATGGCGGATAGAGAAATTAGGCGACTTTCCTGATGTTACTTTCGATGAGGCTTGTCTGCGCTGGCTTGAAGAAAAATCACATAAGAAATCCCTTGATGCCGACAAGGGACGTATTGGATTCTGGCTTATGCATTTTACAGGTGTTTTACTTAAAAATATCACGGAGGCGAAAATTTATTCAGCTGTGAGTAAGATGACGAATAGAAAATCTGAAGCACGTTGGCATCAGAAAGCAGCAACGATGAGTAAAAAAGGGATTGACATTGGTGACTATACGCCAGAGCCGGTTTGTACTTCAACAAAAGCCAAGCACCTTGCTTTGATGAAATCTATCATGCGGGTAGCTGAGCGTGAATGGAAGTGGATAGAAAAATCACCTGTTATCAAGGTTCCACAAGAAAAAAATAAGCGGGTACGATGGCTCGACCCCGTAGAAGCCAAAAGGCTAATTAAAGAATGTCCTGAACCTCTTAAGTCTATCGTAGAATTCGCGTTATCAACAGGTCTTCGCCGTTCTAACATTGTCAACTTAAAATGGCAGCAGATAGATATGCAGCGGAAGGTTGCATGGGTGCATCCGGAGGATAGTAAATCAGGGCGTGCTATCGGGGTTGCGTTGAATGATATGGCATGTGCAGTACTGAGACGGCAAATAGGACATCATCATAATTTGGTGTTCGTCCATACAACCGCAGTTAAAAGAAATGATGGTACGACCACATCATCTGTACGAAAAATGCGCGTTGATTCAAACACGGCTTGGAGAGCAGCACTGAGACGTGCAGGAATCGAAAACTTCCGGTTTCATGATCTGCGTCACACATGGGCAAGCTGGTTAGTCCAGTCAGGGGTGCCTCTGTCTGCATTGCAAGAAATGGGGGGCTGGGAAAGCATAGAAATGGTACAGCGGTATGCGCACTTAGCGCCAAACCATCTAACAGTACATGCACAACAAATTGATGCGATTTTTAGCGATGGCGTCCCAAATCCGTCCCACTGTGAAAAGGTGGCTATTGAAAAATAGCCTAAGTAATTGATTTTATTGGTGCGCCCTGTAGGATTCGAACCTACGACCTACGGCTTAGAAGGGCGATAACTTCTGATTTTAACTCATAACAGATGATTTCATTCAGTTTCAACTTGCTGTAATAAAAAGAATTTTACATGTTGTATGATTTCACTTTATAACATAGTATTTCACCATAACGACACCCGTGAGAGCACCCGTAATGGCAGGAATATTACTCACTGACAGCAAGATCAAAGGTATTAAACCAAAAGAGCAAGCGTATTACGTATGGCAGTCATCAGCCACCAGAGGTACAGGGCGCTTGGGTCTGAAAATTTAGCCTTCCGGCAGAAAGATTTTTGTTTACAAGTACCATAAAGATGGTGCTCGAAAATTCCTTTCACTGGGAGATTATCCCACGGTAACCCTCGCAGAAGCAACCGCAAAAGCCCTCACCGCCTCTGCCAATATCACCGCGCCAGAAACGTCTATTGCTGAACACGCCACTATAAAACAATTGTTTGACGATTACATAACCACTCAAAAAAAACAAGGTAATCGCTCTTATGACAAAACAAAAAACAGACTCAACCAAGTGTTAACCAGTAAGTACATTGATCCTGCTACACCCGCTAAGGAAATAACACCTGTTCAGATCAAGCGTGTTCTTGCAGAGTTTATAGAACGTGGAGCAAACGCCGGAGCAAATAAGATTAGAGCTAACCTTCATGCCGTATTCAATTTTGGGTTATTCGCGGATAACGATCCGGCCAACATTAACGAAAAAACCATTTACTAGTTTGACCGAAATCCAGTCAGTGTCATTCCACGGCTTTGTTGAATAAACAGATTTTATGCTACCAGCCCAGTAAAACGATTGTTTCCAGCAACGTAAAATCATGCAGTTAAGCATCATGAGAAAACGGAATGCCTGAGGTGATAAGCATTTTCTACCAAAATGGGCATAGTAAAACAGCACGATTCCCTATTATTCAACAAAGCCTCATTCCACCGCAAAAACGGGTAGATAAGGCGCTTGATCGTTTTTTGTCATGGGACGAACTCAGCGAACTATTAAGATTGTTCTCAGTAACGGAATCAGCTTGCCCCATTCATCCAGACTTCGCTCAATTGACCCTGCTGTGTATCTTTAGTGGCGGGCAGTGCCCTTGGGAAATAATGACCAATACTCGTGATCAATGGGATGAAAAAAATAAAACCCTTACAGTACCGCCTCACATATCAAAAAATAGTGATTTCCACATTATCCCTCTGAATCAAAGCGCCACTGAGATTCTGAAACGGCAGAGAAAAAAATATCCAGACGCGCTGTTTATTTTTCCGGGCAATACAAAAGAAGGGCATTTGCTGTCCGCTGAGTACAGTAAACAACTCCGTAAATTCTGTAAATTAACCGGTTTTAATAAATTCATCCCCAGAGATATTCGCCGTACCTTCAAAACCTTGGCAGGAGATATGGGCATTAGTGCAGAAATGCGTGATAGACTTCAAAATCACAAAAGTCCTGGCGTGTCAGCAAAACATTACGATAGGTATGATTACCTAAGAGAAAAACGAGAAATAATTGAACAGTGGGAAATGTAGTGGCACACTGATACTGGCCACCTGATCGGAGGTGATATGCTCACCTCATCAACACGACAGGTGACCTCATGGGTAAACATTTTACGGCGGAATTTAAGCTCGAAGCCGCAAAGCTGGTTGTCGACCACGGCTACACATACGTTAAGGCCGCAGAGGCGGTTAATGTCAGCCATTCTGCCATTAGTCGCTGGGTCAATAAGCTTCGCCTTGAACGACAGGGAAAAACGCCAACGGGACTTCCTCTTACCCCTGAACAGCTCGAGCTGCGTGAGATGAAGAAAAAAGTCCAATGCCTTGAAATGGAGAACGAAATCCTAAAAAAGGCTACGGCGCTCTTAATGTCGGACTCACTCAACGGTTCACGGTAGTCGACAGGCTGAGGGCGCGATACCCGGTCACGGCGTTGTGCCAAACTTTTGAGGTACATCGCAGCAGCTACAGGCACTGGCAGGCTTCCGCTAATGAACCCGACGGTGAGCGCGTGGTTAAGTGTAGCCGCGTCATGGAAGCCTGGAACGCCAGCGGCGGCTCTGCCGGCGCTCGAAGTATCGCGACCATCGTCACCGGCAGCTCCGGTGTCAAAATGGGGCGCTGGCTGGCTGGCAAGCTGATGAAGGAGCTGGGTATCGCCAGCTGCCAGCGACCGGCTCACAAATACAAACGCGGCGGCAATGAACACGTTGAAATACCGAACTATCTCAACCGCCAGTTCGCGGTTACCGCGCCGGATCAGGTCTGGTGCGGCGATGTGACCTACATCTGGACGGGCAAATGCTGGGCTTACCTTGCGGTGGTGCTAGATCTGTTCGCCCGCAAACCGGTGGGCTGGGCCATGTCGACGTCGCCGGACTTGGCGCTGACAGTTAAAGCGTTGCAGATGGCCTGGGAACTCCGGGGACAACCAACAGGAGTCATGTTCCACAGCGACCAGGGCAGCCACTATACCAGCCGTCAATACCGGCAAGCCCTGTGGCGCAGCCGGATAAAGCAGAGTATGAGTCGGCGGGGTAACTGCTGGGATAATGCGCCAATGGAGCGGTTCTTCCGCAGCCTGAAGACAGAATGGGTGCCGACAAAGGGTTACAACAGCTTCAGCGAAGCCCAGGACGCGATTATCCGCTACATCACGGGGTATTACAGCGCTATCCGGCCTCACTGGTATAACGGCGGCTTAACTCCAAACGAATCTGAGCGACTGTTCTACATACAGTCTAATGCGGTGGCCAATATTAGTTGACCACTACAAATAGATTAGAAATATAGGGCCTTATACCGCTAGGAATACTCTTTTGCGGATACAAAAGGAGCAAGTATGCAATCAGTAAAAGTAGGTATCACTGCTATACAACAACTGGATTCATCCCCCCTAACAAAAAATCAAAAATCCCTTATATGTATGCTTACTATTGGAAATATTCTCGAATTTTTTGATTTATTTCTAGTCGGTTTTGTCATTACGCTGCTTATGCAAGATCAACGGTGGTCATTAAGCACAATACAGTCAGGTTTAATCCTCGCTGGAGCAGGACTTGGAACTGTCATCGGCGCAATTTTTTTGGGGTGGCTTGCTGATAAATATGGCCGTAAGAAATCATTTTTCTCATGTATTTTATTACTTGTAATATTTACCGGACTGGCTGCGCTAACGCCTGAAAATAATTGGTTATTTTTGTCAATCATGCGAGTTTGCGTAGGTATAGCCGTTGGCGGGCTTAATGTGACTACTGTGCCTTATGTTCAAGAATTTGTACCTTCTAAAAAAAGAGGGTTATTTACTGGTCTGACTTCAGCATTTGTACCGTTAGGTCTATTTCTTGGATCATTCGCAACTCGTTATCTGGCTGAACCGCTTGGTTGGAGAGGACTTTTAATTATTGGTTGTCTTCCTGCTATTTTATTGGCATGGATAAAATTCATTCCAGAATCACCAAGATATTTAGTATCTAAAGGACGTTTTCAGGATGCCCGTGAAGCTTACGCCTGGGCGATGAATATCCCTGTAACTAAAGTGGGGCATTTACCTGAAGATATATCGATTAGCAAAAAGTCTTATCTAAATATAATAAGACACTATCCAAAACAACTTGCTATTGTCGCTATTGGTTCATTCTCTTTTATACTTGGAAGTTTCGCTATTCAGTCATGGGGACAGATATTATTGAATCATGTTTTCCATTTTAGTTTTAATGTTGTAGCAAATTTATTCATGATACTTTCTTTAGGGGATTTAGTTGGTCGATTATTTTCAGCATGGCTTTCCGATTATCTTGGAAGGCGTCGAACACTCTTTTTATTCGGTCTTATTGGTGCGCTTGGATGTATGATTGCAGCACTGTCTGTAAAGATCAGCACAATCGTGCATTTTTTAAATTTGAATATGATATCTTCAGGCTGGATTTTCTTTGTTGGCACTCTTATTGCTATGATGTTTGGCGATGGTGCATTTGGAATTATCAATGCATTTGGCGGAGAAATGTTCTCTAGTCAGGTACGCTCGACCTGCCTTGGACTTGGTTATGGTGTAGGTTCTACCGCTAAAATTATTGGTCCTGTTTTTCTCGGCGGTCTCATCGATGGCAAAAATTTTTCTGAAAATGTCGTGTTCGTACCTTTCCTCATATTTGCGTTTATTTTTTTTATCGGTTCTATCGTTTATCTGTTTGCTCGCGAAACTCGCAATATCCAGCTTGAGGCTATGTAATTGATATCAATCTGTGACTCAGATTTGTTAGTATATCATAGATATGAATTTGATCACTTAGAAGCAATATCTTATGTAAAAGTCGATTTCAAATCAGATTATTACGTACCAATTGCCATATATTCTGTATAGAATCGGCTTTGTTGAATAAACAGATTTTATGCTACCAGCCCAGTAAAACGATTGTTTCCAGCAACGTAAAATCATGCAGTTAAGCATCATGAGAAAACGGAATGCCTGAGGTGATAAGCATTTTCTACCAAAATGGGCATAGTAAAACAGCACGATTCCCTATTATTCAACAAAGCCCCTTTCTGTGAAAGGTGAGCCACTTTTTATCAATATAGGTCAGATAGAAGAAAAATTTTTTTCGTACAGAATAACATATGATAATAAGTATTATATCATTGCAATGACAATTTTCAGACAAACTATCTTATTTATACCATTTAGGGTAAGTAACTCTACTCCTGTGACCCTTTTATACCGTTTAGTTTTTATCATGACTTGGTTTTTAATTATTTAACAAAGTATCCACAATAACAAAAATAAGGTATTTAGCTGATTTTGTGAGGGTTGTTTACATTAAATAATGGGCTAAGAAGAAAGAAGTGAATTATTGATTTCAAACAAGAGATGAGTATGGAACTGTTTAAATTCAGTGATTATTACAAATAGACTTGGTTGCATCTACTAGTAAATATCGAAATTCATCGATACGCCTTATGCTTTGCGCTGTTTTCTCACTATCAAATAGTGGGTCCTGTTGGTTTATATATAAATCAATTAACGTTAATAAGGAGTGTTCAGTAAATATTGGTTCTAAATTTAACTTATGACTTGCAAATAGATTTATGCATAATTGCTATAGATGCTATATCGCTATGATTTATTAGTTTTTTGTAATTAAATGGAGATTGTTGTTTATGTCAGTAAATTTAAGTGGTGTCGGTTATAATAATCATTCAAATGTTTTCTTCGATGAGGTGAATAATGTAAAAAATAAACAAAATGAAGCTGTTTTAGAAAAAAAAAGACATTCACATGTCGAAAATGAAACTGGAAAAAATATCCCATTAACATATTTAAATCCTCTTCAAAGTAAAGTGAGGTTTACCGTACTAGAAAAAAAAATAATAGAGGATCTTCATGATGAAAAAGAGTTGTTCTTAAAGACAAGTTATCAACACTCTAAAAAAACATTAATAGCCTCAATTAAAATTATTAATAAGTTAATGCTCGAGCCGGAGATAAACAAACGCGATCTTGGTTTGTTGTCAAAATATATTGAAAGTTTTTATCATAGAGTTGATACATCCGGTCCATATTGGAAAAAAGAAAATAATATTGTGTCTAGAACATTAAGCAAAATAGGAGACTATCTTGCTAAGACATATAATAATCTTCATGGTATATCAAATGAACCGGATAAAGAATTATCAGGTTTAACAAGTTCTTGGGTAGCAGCGATGATAGAGATGACCAAGAATAATTCCCAAGGGGATAATTCCACTATAAATTATAAAAATTTCAACGCAATATTGGAGTATCATGTTTTAAACCAAGAAAAACTATTGAACAATTATGAATTTTCTGTTAATACAGGGAAATTACTAAATTTAATTTATCATATAAGACCGGGGACACTCGATAGTCAGATATTATCTAAGAGTAAGGATGCGATAGAGAGAAATTTATTGAAACTTGTCAGTCAATCTTTAAATATTGTCAATTCAAAAAAAAACAATTTCCCTCTTTATCACATTCGTTGTGCCTTGGATGTATTGTCATCCATCATCAATTCTGAGAAGAGAAACAATCCTAAAATTAGCTTTGAAACACAAAAAAATATTGATTTTAATTTAAATAATATATTAAAGAAATATAATTCCTTACCAGCCAAAAGTGAATTGCGTGAGGAAATTAATGTTGTTTTGACTAAATTTCTAGAAGATACCGGGAGAAGTTTTGAAAAGAATGACTCGTCTATATTTTCTGGTTTTTTGAAACCTATTTTAGAAAAAGAATTCATTCCCCATGATTTCAAACTTAATAGCGGATATAGAATAAAATCTTCTTATCATTTTAATAATGAAGAGAAAAATAAACTAAATGTTATAGCAACTAAAGTTCTAAAAATTTTTCATGAATCATTCGGGGAAAAAAGTGTAAGAGATGATTATTCAAAACCATTGGAAATTATAGTGATGAAGAATAAAGATCACTACCATCGATATGGTAACTATCCTTTCCGTATAGACACAAATAATGGAGGTATTTATATTGAAGGGAATTCTAACAATCCTAATAATCAACCACGTATTTTTGTTTATATGAAAGACAATAATATTCATAATTTTGGACATGAAATTGTTCATTATCTTGATGGTAAATATAATAAGTATGGTGATGCTAATATGTTTCCTTCAGAGGAAATTACATGGTGGAGCGAAGGTCTGGCAGAGTATATATCGCATGGAAAAAAAAATGAATATGCAGAAAGTGTTTTAATGAATTGCCCGCCAGAAAATAGACCTAGCTTAAGACAAATAATTGATATAGATGGGTTTTCTGCTAATGGTCATAGTGAGAGATTATACGCCTGGCCATATTTTGTGCAAAAATTTCTCGATAGTTCACCACAACTGCGTTCTGTTCGTGGTGAATTAGTTCGCTCCCTAAGACAAGAAATTGGATCCAGCGGTGATAAACCTTCTTATTCTAGAGTTTTAAAAAACTTTGGACAAAAATACAATGAGGAGTTTTATTATTGGCTAAATCAACAGTCTAACCATTCAATAAACATAAATAGATATTCTAATCGTGGATGATTTGATTCAATGATTAAATAGAATGTTAAATAAATGATATTTTAGGTTGTGTCTCTCTGCCGCGTAATTACATGTTAAAAAGAGTGACGCAACCTAATTACGATACTTCAAAGTGATTTTTTTGAACAACAGCGCTCCCGCTATTTTTGATTTCTAAGACTTCATTGCAGAATTCAGCAAATGTCTTTCTCTTATAGGCGTTAGTTATTGATTTTCTGCTAAAAATCAACCGGCATGTTATATCGTCGAGTATAAAGCACCGAAGGAATAAGTGAAAACAACCAACTTAGTAGGATCTGAACCATGAACAAATGAAGAATTGGGTATTCGTTATAACCCCAATATTCATCGGTAATGGTGAGATGAGTCAGAATGAGGACTCCGGGAATTGTGCTGGTATATAGACTTTCATAAGCCGTGTTCGGCGAACATTGTTTGAACGCTTATTCCTAAATTTTGCGCGATAAGTGGTGATTTAGAAAACTCAGCAGCATAATTAACTATCTCTGTTTATTGTTTTTTTTGTGAAAGCAAAGCGATAGGTAATAGGCTGTGTCCCTTAATTACATAACCTCTGGTAAAACAGGCGGATGCAGCCCAGTTTCAACATTGCCAGATAATTCCTCGCCGTTTTGTCGTAACGTGTCGCAATGCGACGGTATTCTTTCAGACGGCCAAAGCACCGCTCAACAACGTTCCGATTGCGGTAGGCGTCACGATCGAGCTTTGAACGACCATCCACCGCCATTTTTTCAGTGGATTTTCGGGGGATGACAGTTTTTATACCTCTGTTTTTCAGCTCGTTACGTAATACATGCCCGGAGTACGCCTTGTCAGCGAGTACCGCATGACCACGGCGTTTCATACTGCCGTTCTGGCGTTGAACACCAATACCGTCCAAAAGACGTAGTGCAAACTGACTTTCATGAGCCTGACCGGGGCTCAACACGATGTTTAACGGAAGACCACTTCCGTCTGTAGCCATATGGATTTTGGTGCCAAAACCACCTCGAGAGCGACCCAGCCCATTATCTCCGGTGATATCGGGATGTTTTTTTGAGCACCGGCAGCACATTTCAGCGCCCTGATATTGCTACCATCCAGCGCAGTCGCTGTGTAGTGGCCAATATTAGTTGACCACTACAAATCGCTAAAGCCTGTAACAGTCAAAGATGCAATTGAGTATTGGATAAAACATTACGCAACGGACAATCGCACAGATGTTGATAAACAGTTATTACAATTAAAAAAGCATATCTACCCTTACATTGCGTATTCGCATGCGATCGATCATCGATTCGCATCTAAGGTCGATCACGTTTTCGCATCGTAATCGATCACCCGGGAACCTAACTTTTTTATCGTTTTAGCGTGTTTCTTCTGCGCTTTCCACTGCCAGGCTATTTTTCCTTAATGATTCTCCCTGAAGCTCCAATCTGTGAGAGTTGTGGATCAGCCGATCCAGGAAGGCATCTGCCGCCGTCGGGTTTTCCATCACTCCGTACCATTGCTCCACCGGCAACTGGCTGATAAGGATCGTGCTGGTTTGCCCATATCGCTCTTCCGTTATTTCCAGCAAGTCATTGCATTGCCGCGTTGTGATAACTTCAAGACCAAGGTCGTCCAAGATAAGAAACTCTATTTTTTGAAGCTGTTTCAGTTGCTTAAGCCAGCTGCCGTCCAGTCGGCCCTGCTCAAGCTGATCCAGCAGCCGACCCATGCGCCAGTATTGAACGCTTCTCTTTTGCCGGCACGCCTGCTCGCCCAGGGCACAACCTACCCAGCTTTTTCCGCTGCCAGTTGGCCCTGTTATCAGGATATTCTTGCTGTGGGTGATGTAATGCCCGTTCAGAAGCTCGCGCATCTGTTCGGCCTTTAACCCTCGGGAGACCGGATAGTACATACCCTCAGGGGTTGCACCGTGGCGCAACCGTGCCTGCTTTCTCAACCGCCCAACACGGCTGTTTTCACGATTCAGTAGCTCTTCTTCGACAAGTAACCCCAGGCGTTCTGCGAACCCCAGCTCATTGTATGTACCAGGTGCCTCACGCTGGCGTATCATGCCATCGGCCATTGCCGACAGCTTCAGCGTTCTAAGTTTGGTTAGCAGGTCATCAGTCATAACGACTCCCTTTTTCAGTGGTAATATTTTGGACCACGCAGATTCTCGTGCTCCAGTGGAAGCTGTAACTCTCTATTTCCTTTAACTGTTTCTCCGATGCCCTCCCTGTTGTGACGCAGCAGATTCTCGATAAAACGCCTTTCCGGATGGTTCAGCCCGCAGGCCTTGTCACAGGCTTTTTCCAGCCGTTCGGCACCGTATTTTTTCTGGAGCGACAGTAGGCCGAGAACAGCCCGATAAGCCTGCTCAGGATGATTCTTCGCGTTTAGCATCGCTTCCACCACCTGCCGGGTCGCCTTGCCGGTTCTCGCGGCATTATCCAGCAGCTTTTCAGGTGTCCAGCTGCTGTGCCCGCGGTGATTGACCGGCATGTGTGCCGGATTCGTGCTGTGGCTGTACTGCCGATCGCTGCGAGGGTGCTGAGCCACGCAGCGGCCCTTATGCCAGACCTGGACCAACGTCTGACCCGCTTTTACCGACAGCCTTTCACCAACCAGCTCATGGGGAACGGAGTACCAGTGGCGGTCGTATTCGACGTGATAGTCAGGAGCGACCTTCACCGCACGGTATTCGGTGTATTCATAGGGCATGGCTGGCAACGGCTGCAGGCACGGCGCATCGAGCAGCGCAAAGCGCTGCGCTCGGCTCTGGCCCCCATAACCTTTTATTGGCCGGTTATTCAGCTCGGTCATCAGCTCACTGAGCCTGACGTTGAGCGCATGCATCGTATGGAAGGTTTCATTGCGTATTCGCGCCAGGAGCCACCTTTCGACCAGCAGGACGCCGTTTTCCACTTTGGCCTTGTCTTTCGGTTTGTAGGGTCTGGCTGGCATCACTACCGTGCTGTAATGCGAGGCCAAAGACTGATAGCTGTCGTTGATGACCGGCTCGTAGCGATCTGCTTTGCTCACCGCGCTACGCAGATTATCGGGTACCAGCAGGGCTGGAACGCCGCCGAGGAAGGTCAGGCAGTGGCTGTTAGCATTCAGCCAGCTCATCATGTCCTGACCGGGGCAGGCTTCTGCATAGGTATAATTTGACGCTCCCATGACAGCGACGAAGATGGCGACCCGGCGCACATTTCCCGTATCGGGGTCGGATACCGGCACCGTGGGCCCGCAGAAGTCGATGAACAGCTTCTCACCGGCACGGTGGGTCTGGCGCATCGAGCGTTTCTGGCATTTCTTCCATTGGCGATAACAACGGCAGAACTGAGAGTAGCCCAGCGCCATTTCTCCGGTTTCGGTGCTGTATTCTATCCACAACAGCTGCCTGGTAACCCCTGGCCGTCTTAGCTCGGTATCGATATACAGCCAGTCTGGCGCGATAAGCTCCGAGGTGCGCATTCTGCGGGTGGGGAACAGCATCTTTTCCAGTTTTTCTGGCAAGAGCGCATCAGGCAATGGCCACGACAGCGATGCGGCGGTAAAACGGGAGAGCACCTCATAAACTGTGGAAGGGCTGACCCTAAGAGCAGCGGCGATGGTGCGATTAGACTGGTTGCACTCAAATTTGAGTTTGAAGATCTGAAGACAAGTCTCCATGGGACTCCTGCTTTTTCTCTTTCTGGCCATCGTTATCTCCATTTCAGTAGAAACTGCGAACGGAGAGGAGGTTAGAAGAGTTAAGTCCCGGAGTGATCGATACGACGCGAATCAGTGATCGACCTTAGATGCGAAATCGTGATCGATTGTCATGCGAATCACTGATCGATCACGATGCGAATATGCACTTACATTGGGGATATGGCTTTATCGGACTGTGAAACTCGCTATTGGCTACAATGTTTCGACCGAATGAAAAAAACGGTTCCGGTAAGCGCGGGAAAACTTCTTCAATTATGTAAGCAAGTTCTTAAATTTTGCCGTGTACGTCGATATGCCGTTAGCAATGCTCTTGATGATTTAGTCGTATCTGATGTTGGTCAGAAAGAGTCAAAGCGCGACAGAGTATTAACTGATATAGAAGTCGGTCAGCTATGGAATGCTATAAATAATACAAATTCCTTCCAGCCTTATTATTCAGCTTGGTTAAGAATATTAATAGTATTTGGCTGTAGAGGTACTGAGGCTAGATTGTCACGTTGGGATGAATGGGATTTTGATAACTGGTTATGGAAAGTCCCCAAGGGGCATAGCAAAAACGATGCTCCAATAATAAGACCAATACCAGAAAAAATCCGGCCATATATGAAAAAGTTGAGAGCCTGTAATCTAAAAACAGGATATTTATTGGGAGAAATGAAAAACCGACCAGCAGTTAGCGTATGGGGGGCTTTGTTGAATAAACAGATTTTATGCTACCAGCCCAGTAAAACGATTGTTTCCAGCAACGTAAAATCATGCAGTTAAGCATCATGAGAAAACGGAATGCCTGAGGTGATAAGCATTTTCTACCAAAATGCGCATAGTAAAACAGCACGATTCCCTATTATTCAACAAAGCCCGTATGGGGCTGTAGGGTATGGAAGACTTTAAATCACAATACCCCATGGACGCCTCACGACCTACGCCGAACGTTGGCAACCAAGATGAATGACATGGGTGTAGCTCCACATATCGTAGAGCAGCTTCTAGGCCATGCTATGCCGGGGGTGATGGGTATTTACAACCGGAGTCAGTACCTACCGGAAAAGCTCGATGCGCTCAATATGTGGGTAGATAGATTAGATGAATTGGCTAAAAAACACCCATTTATCACCTCCGAGAATAAAAAGTCAGGCTGACGAGAAAATATTTTAAACTTTTTTTCGTACAAGCATTGATGCGTCTAGAAACACCAGGAAGCATCAGGAGACATCAAATAAAATACCAAGTGAGAGTTATCCACAAACTAGCTCTCACACCTCCTATTTACTTTCCAAATTGAGGCGCTACCATGCTATCAAAACACTATTCTCAAAGAGGAAATGAAATGTCCAATAAATATGTCTATCCCACAGAAGAAGAACGCAAATTAATTTTGGATGAATTAAATGAACCCTATGACCGTCTGGTTCGCGAGGATGAGCGTAAACGCATTACATCGCTATCTCGTTCTTCGGTACACCGCATGGAATTAAAAGGGCGCTTCCCTGCTCGTCGTGCATTAACAGAAAAACATTGCGCGTGGCTGCTGAGTGATTTAATGCATTGGATGCGTAATATTCCTGAAGTTGAAAACGTGCATAACCCGTACGCCAACGCTCATAAATAATTAAGGTCTCCCAATGTTAACGATAATTTCCGGTAATAACCGGAACGGGTATCCCTACGCCTTAAATAAAGTGAGCGATATATTCCAGTGCGGCATTCCTCCGATTGAAACGGAGGGATTAATTGACTTGGGGAAGGCCAGCCAGAAAGAAGCCTTCTCCTTGGCTGGCTCATTGAGCTTAATATTTAGCTCAATCAAAGCGACAGCAACGGGCAGCGCCGGGGTCACTGTATCGATGACCTCCGGGAATTCAGTAGGTTACGGTAAATGGGAACCATGTTCTAGTTTAGCCAAAGTGAGGAAGTGTAATTTTATCAAGTGGTTAAATGATGATTCCGGCTCCCACTTTTCGCCAGAATCGGCGAAAACCCTCGTGAGTGCAAAATCTCGCCACCACCAGATCCCCATGCCGGAGGTCACTGTGACCTCTCGCAATACAATCAATGGTTTAGCATACACTCATATGGTGGGGGTCTGTGCAGACAACCTATTGAATATCAAGCCTGAATCGGCATTTGTGCAGACGACAGGCAAAGAAAAAGGGCCACGTCCGGCCCTTCTTTCAACGCTTATAATTTCTAGCCCTAGAAATTCACAGGGATTAGAACACAATTGGCTCTTGCAAGCTACCGGCAATCTGTCCTATAGTCGTCATCAGCACCCAAATAAAACGGGTGCCGGGCTTCGACTCCCGAGTACTAGAGCGGATATAAGCCATATCGTTATACACATCTTTTGGCCATTTTTTGAACAGGATGCTCAGAACCCCGTGAATTAAGGCATTCAAGCCATCCCATTGGCTTTTTGAGGTTCAAAATGCCACTCTGAGATAAACCCGTAACTCATTGATTAAACAGTGCGTTAGAACGATGTGTATAACGATATGGATATAAGCCGCTTAAACGTGCGGTTTTTTTACGTCCGTTTCCAGCGTTGTACCTCTATAATGGCGGGGTGTAACGGGGGAGCGTCCGCGCTCGCCGGGTTCTCTAGTACCGGTAGTCGAACCCTGTTACGTCTCGCCACCCCGCTTCGACTCGGGGAGCGAGATTCGCAAGAATCTACTAGAGAGGCCGCAACTATGGCTACCGCCCAAACTCGCCCCGATTTTATTGATACCTACTGGATTATCCCCGAATACTCCACCACGCCCTACGGCAAAGTGTCGCTCACACGCCAAGATCGCCGCACCTTCATCGCCCTGTTCAAAGACAGCCGCCTGATATGGGCTGGGCGTCAACCCGTGCAAGGAAGGGTCAACATCACCCCACCTTCAACCATAACGGAAATCGTTACAGTTCAGGAGGTGGCACATGTCTAACTTCGTCGCCATCCAGAACACCGCTATGCCGGTAGTCGAGTACCAAGGTAAGCGCGTCGTCACCTTCGCCATGATTGACAAAGTGCATGGTCGCCCTAAAGGGACGGCAAAGCGGGCATTCAATGTTCATCGGTCACATTTTGTTTGTGATGAAGATTATGTGCTCATTCCAGCATCTCTAAAAAACGTTTTACGTTCTTTTGGGATTTCTGTGCCTAACCGTGGGCTAACCGCTCTCACCGAGTCCGGGTATTTGATGCTAGTGAAATCATTTCGCGATGATCTTTCATGGGACGTACAGAAGCAACTGGTCAATATCTACTTCCGCCGCAACACCTTAGGCGAACTCCGTCACGTTGAGATACCCAGCCTCGAAGAGTTGCGCGAGATGGCAGAAGAGAAAGCCCAGCATATTGTCGCCAAGGCTGAAAAGGAATCCTCTCACGGGCACGGTAAACCCGGAAGTGCCGCCATGACATTACGCCGCAAGGAATTAAAGCAGATACGCCCGGCAATCAGGACATTAATTGTATTAGCTCAGACCTGATCTGACAGTTACTAGTTATTTATACAGGTGTCTGTCAGATTAAATCTGGTTCAGATTTTTTTCTGCCCAGACTCGTTTACCATCAAGTAACGTGGCCATTGGCGTACGCCCGCAGCACATTTTACCCTGATGAGTTCGCTCATTATTGTAATGCCACAACCAGTTGTCCAGATCCTTTTGTAGACTTTCTAGGTCCTCGTATAACGTCTTACGGAACGCAACCTGATAAAAATCCTGCAAAATAGTTTTATGGAAGCGCTCGCAGATACCGTTTGTCTGCGGAGACATCGCTTTCGTTTTCGTATGGTCTATATCGTTGATAGCCAAGTACAGCTGATAGTCATGTTGTTCCACTTTACCGCAGTACTCCGTCCCCCTGTCCGTCAGTATTCTTAGCATTGGCAGCCCCTGAGCTTCGTAGAACGGCAGCACGCGATCATTGAGCAGGTCGGCGGCAGAGATCGGTGCTTTACTCGTGTAAAGCTTGCAGTGCGCCACTTTCGAGTACGTATCCACGAACGTCTGCTGGTAGATACGGCCAACACCTTTCAGATTACCCACGTAGAAGGTGTCCTGCGACCCCAGATAACCCAGGTGAGCAGTCTCTATTTCACCACAGGCTTCGTCGTCGTGCGCCTTCTTCTCCAGTGCAGCGATTTGAGCATCAGTAAGTACGATGCCTTCTCTGGCAACTTTTTCCTCAAGTTCCTTCAGGCGCTTACGAAAGTTTTCCAGATCGTGTCGTTGCCAGATGGAGCGCACACCGCTGCCAGAAATGAAGACGCCTTTTTTACGCAGCTCATTACTGGTCCGGTGCTGGCCATGAGCCGGGAACTCAATGGCGTAATCAACAACCGTACGTTCAGTGGCTTCATCAGCACGGTTTTTCAGGTTGGGAACCCGGCGGTTTTGGTTAACCAGAGCGTCAATGCCGCCTTCTGCCGCCAGTTCCTGATAGCGATAAAACGTGTCGCGTGACACACCCATGATTTTACAGGCTTTTGATACGTTACCGAGTTCTTCGGCGAGATTGAGCAGGCCGGCTTTGTGTTTGATGATGGGATTGTTAGTATGAAGCATGAGAGTTACCTCGTGTTTTGTATAAGGATTCGACACCCATATCAAAACCGGTAACTCTCAACCTTTCAAGGTCCAGTGTCAGATCAAGTCGCGACTAATACAAATAATTTATAAAATTATGATTGTTTATCACAAATTTACTTGGTGATTATATACATTGTTTCAATGGTTAAATTTTGATGGTCACGATATACTGCCCCAATGACAAAATCTTCATTATCCCAACATGATTCACTGTTCAAAAAGTTCCTTGGCGATATTGCTGTAGCTAGAGACTTTTTGGAGGTACATTTGCCACCTCATCTTCGAGAGCTCTGCGATTTCAGCACTCTTGCTATGGAGTCCGGCAGCTTTATCGAAGACGACTTGCGCACCCAGTGTTCAGATATGCTTTACTCGATAAAGACTATGACGGGCCACGGTGGTTACGTTTATTGTCTTGTCGAGCACCAGAGCCGCCCTGAAAAACTAATGGCGTTTCGCCTGATGCGGTATGCGGTGGCAGCGATGCAGCGGCATATTGAGCAAGGTAACAACACCTTGCCGGTAGTCATCCCGATCTTGTTCTATCAAGGCGCTACGTCACCTTATCCTTATAGCACGCACTTCCTGGACTGTTTTGCTGATCCAGGATTGGCAGCTACAGTGTATCAGCAAGCATTCCCACTGGTTGATATTACCACGATACCGGATGAGGAGATCCTGACCCACCGACGAGTCGCACTCCTGCAACTTGTACAAAAGCACATCCGAACGCGCGATATGTTGGAACTTGCCGTAGAATTAGCTACTCTAATAGAAAAATGGCAGTATTCCAAAGAACAATGCAAGAGTTTATTATATTATATAGCTAAAGCAGGGAATACAATTGATGGCGAGGGATTCATCCGAACCCTTGCGGAAAAAGCACCGACTTACCGAGAGGATTTTATGACGATTGCAGAACAGCTTGAGGCTAAAGGCCGCGAGAAAGGCAAACATGAAGGCTACCAGCTAGGCCGACAGGATGGGGTTAACGAAGGCAAGCAAGAAGCTACTCGCCAACTGGCAAGACAGCTTCTATCTGATGGTGTAGCGAGAGAAAATATTAAACGCTATACCAGTCTTTCAGATAGTGAACTAGATAAACTATGAGAAAGAAGCTATACTCAAAATACTTTAAGATACAGTCGTTTATACAGTAGAAGGCGTGAGGAGTCAGGCTATCTAGTTTCCCCTATTCCTACATCTTAAAGTTGATTGAGTGTGTTTTTATTTGAATATTAAAAAATAAACAAAAATTAATATTGCTATATTAAGTATGTGGTTTATTACTTTTTTAATTATTTGTATTAGTCGCGACTAATACACCTGAGGCCGCATGAAATAGAGATCACAGTCGGTGAGATTTGCTGTTTTTTTCAGCACAAGAGGGAGTGAAATCATTATTCGTGGGCTAATCGACTGATTTTTGAACGACTTTGCTGAATTCAGGCAGCTCTTCCCTGCATTACATCACGTAACGCATTCGCGCTATTTCCACTGCGTTAGCAACCAGATCCTTTGTTGCCAGCCCATACAAGACCCGCTGATAGACCATTTTTCCGCCACACAAAATACATTTAAACGGGTCCGTATTGAGCAGTGCTTGGCTGAGGCTGGAAAATGTCACTACTTTTACAGGTTTGTTTTCTTCCTGACTCAGTGCCTTTTTTACCTTCGGCAATAATGTTCTAACCACTCGGTTCGCCAGAAAACCAAAGTACCGCACCATCCGAAAGTGTTTTTCCGGGATATGCTTAATCAGTCGTAAAATCAACTCACGTTGTGGTAATTCCAAATTTTCATGATGATTTGTGCGATGGTTAAGAAAACGTAGAGTTATACGGGAGCCGCCGTCATAGTGGGCCAAACGACAACCTGATACCGCTGGCTTTTTCAAATAGCGTCCCAGATATTTTGCAGTCCGCCACGCATTTTTTGTCGGTTTGTAGTGGTCAACTAATATTGGCCACCGCATTAGACTGTATGTAGAACAGTCGCTCAGATTCGTTTGGAGTTAAGCCGCCGTTATACCAGTGAGGCCGGATAGCGCTGTAATACCCCGTGATGTAGCGGATAATCGCGTCCTGGGCTTCGCTGAAGCTGTTGTAACCCTTTGTCGGCACCCATTCTGTCTTCAGGCTGCGGAAGAACCGCTCCATTGGCGCATTATCCCAGCAGTTACCCCGCCGACTCATACTCTGCTTTATCCGGCAGCGCCACAGGGCTTGCCGGTATTGACGGCTGGTATAGTGGCTGCCCTGGTCGCTGTGGAACATGACTCCTGTTAGTTGTCCCCGGAGTTCCCAGGCCATCTGCAACGCTTTAACTGTCAGCGCCGAGTCCGGCGACGTCGACATGGCCCAGCCCACCGGTTTGCGGGCGAACAGATTTAGCACCACCGCAAGGTAAGCCCAGCATTTGCCCGTCCAGATGTAGGTCACATCGCCGCACCAGACCTGATCCGGCGCGGTAACCGCGAACTGGCGGTTGAGATAGTTCGGTATTTCAACGTGTTCATTGCCGCCGCGTTTGTATTTGTGAGCCGGTCGCTGGCAGCTGGCGATACCCAGCTCCTTCATCAGCTTGCCAGCCAGCCAGCGCCCCATTTTGACACCGGAGCTGCCGGTGACGATGGTCGCGATACTTCGAGCGCCGGCAGAGCCGCCGCTGGCGTTCCAGGCTTCCATGACGCGGCTACACTTAACCACGCGCTCACCGTCGGGTTCATTAGCGGAAGCCTGCCAGTGCCTGTAGCTGCTGCGATGTACCTCAAAAGTTTGGCACAACGCCGTGACCGGGTATCGCGCCCTCAGCCTGTCGACTACCGTGAACCGTTGAGTGAGTCCGACATTAAGAGCGCCGTAGCCTTTTTTAGGATTTCGTTCTCCATTTCAAGGCATTGGACTTTTTTCTTCATCTCACGCAGCTCGAGCTGTTCAGGGGTAAGAGGAAGTCCCGTTGGCGTTTTTCCCTGTCGTTCAAGGCGAAGCTTATTGACCCAGCGACTAATGGCAGAATGGCTGACATTAACCGCCTCTGCGGCCTTAACGTATGTGTAGCCGTGGTCGACAACCAGCTTTGCGGCTTCGAGCTTAAATTCCGCCGTAAAATGTTTACCCATGAGGTCACCTGTCGTGTTGATGAGGTGAGCATATCACCTCCGATCAGGTGGCCAGTATCAGTGTGCCACTACAATGCGAAAACGTGATCGACCTTAGATGCGAATCGATGATCGATCGCATGCGAATACGCACAAAGGACGGGGAATCGCTCTGGTCAGCCGCGCCATGAGCGTGTCGCGTGCGCAGCTGTCACTGCGGGTTAACCGTTCTGCCGACTGGCTGGACAGGCGCAGCAACCGGCGTAATGACGAAGCTGATGCTGAGATATTATCGGACATCCTCCGTATCATCAGCGACATGCCCAGTTACGGTTACCGCCGAGTGTGGGGTATCCTGCGTAAGCAACGTCGTGCAGAGGGACTTCCACCGGTGAACGCCAAACGGCTTTACAGGATAATGAGCGAGCATAACCTGCTGTTGTTGCATGATAAAACTGAACGTCCGAAGCGGGAGCATAAAGGCAAAATCGCGGTAGCAGAGAGCGATATGTGCTGGTGCTCAGATGGCTTCGAGTTCGGTTGTGACAACGGCGAGAAGCTGCGGGTGACGTTCGCACTGGACTGCTGCGACCGGGAGGCCATAGACTGGGCAGCGAGCACCAGGGGTTATGACCGTTCAACCGTGCAGGATGTGATGCTGAGGTCGGTGGAAAAACGCTTCGGTAGCGCGCTGCCGGATAAACCAGTGCAATGGCTGACGGATAATGGTTCAGCGCACACAGCGCATGAAACGCGGAAGTTCGCCAGAGAACTGAATCTGGAGCCCTGCACAACAGCAGTGAGCCGTCCACAGAGTAACGGCATGGCAGAACGCATCGTGAAGACGATGAAGGAAGATTACATCGCCTTCATGCCAAAACCCGATGTGCGAACAGCGCTGAAGAATCTTGCAGCGGCGTTCAATCATTACAATGAAAACCATCCGCACAGTGCGCTGGGATACAACTCCCCAAGAGAATATCGGCGCCAGCGGGCATCGTTAACTTAAGATACAAAAGCTGTCCGGAGATGGTGGGTCAAGATCACATTGTTCTTTGGAATACTGCCACTTTTCTATTAGAGTTGCTAACTCTGCGGCAAGTTCCAACATATCTCGCGTTCTGATGTGCTTTTGTACGAGTTGCAGGAGTGCTACTCGGCGGTGCGTTAGGATCTCCTCATCCGGTATCGTGGTAATATCAACTAGCGGAAATGCTTGCCTATAGACTGATTCGGCCAGTTCAGGGTCAGCAAAGCAATCGAACCATTTTGTGCTGTAGGGGTAGGGTGATGTGGTGCCATGATAAAACAGGAGGGGGATTACGACAGGCAAAGAGTCATTGCCTTGTTCAAGATGCCGCTGCATGGCTGCCACACTGTACCGTAAAAGCCTGAATGCCATTAGCTTTTCAGGGCGGCTCTGGTGCTCGACTACTGTGTATATATAACCTTTCCCCGAATTCGTCTGCACAGAGTAAAGCATATCTGAACACTGGGTACGCAAGTCATCTTCGATAAAGCTACCTGATTCCATTGCAAGAGTGCTGAAATCGCAGCGCTCTCGAAGATGAGGTGGCAAATGCACTTCCAGAAAGTTCCGAGCTACAGCAATATCGCCAAGAAACTTTTTGAACAGTGAATCATGTTGGGATAGTGAGGATTTTTTCATGAGTGTAGTATACCGCGTTAAGGGGATAGTCTACCATTGAAATTACTGAACCTCTAATAAGCCGGATCGCTTCTGATGGATGTTAGCAACAGCTATCTAGCATTGACTGAGTTTTTAACTTAGTAAACTGTTGATTGTTGAATTATTTTAGCTGCATAATGCACACAAATAAATAATCATATTTAAATATAACTATGTGTGGTTACTATGACTGCTGGCGGGCATTTTATCTTTGCTTTAGCAAGCGCTATTTTTGCGAAGAAATTGGAGTTATCACCAGCATTAGCTCAAGGGAGCTGGGGGCATATCATTATTGGCGGAATATTAACCTGCCTGCTGCCAGATATCGATCACCCCAAGTCTTTTTTAGGCCAGCGATTAAAATGGCTTTCGATACCCATTGCCAAAGTGTTCGGTCATAGAGGTATTACTCACAGTTTTCTGGCTATTGTAGGGTGCGGCATATTTCTTTCTTCAGACTTGTTGTCACGAATTATCATTCCGATACCGGTAGATTTTGTCCATGCCATGGTCGTTGGTTATATTAGCCACGTTGTAGCTGATATGTTAACACCAGCAGGAATACCGTTACTATGGCCATATCGTCGACGTTTCTGTATGCCAATATTGAACCCCAGTAAATATCCTAAGTGGGAACGAATATTTTGTGTATTGGTACTTGTATGTACGGTTCTGTATCCCTTTGACATATTAATAAGTAATAAATTATTGGTTACTGATTCTATAGGCTTTGTTGAATAAATCAGAACTTGTAACGACTGTGCCCCAGGTCGATTGTTACGTGATGCGAATACTGTTCGGCATTCCTAATAGCGTGATCCGGTTAAGCGCTTTGACCATCGCCATGGCTTCACCCACCTGAGCATCGTAGTCACGCAGACTTAGATGACCACCCAGAAGCGTTTTGAACCGGAACATGGCCGTTTCAGCCACTGAGCGTCGGTGATAGCCCACTTTCTTTTTCCAGGTATCGTTGCTGCCGCTCAGGCGCTGATTTGCAACAGCGTGGTTACGCTCGTGGTAGTGGTCCGGCCAATATTGCGCCCCCCTTCGCGGCGGGATAAGCGGCCTTATTTTCTTCCTCAGCAGAGCATCATGGCAGTAACCTGTATCGTAAGCGCCGTCAGCCGATGCCTCTCTGATTTTCCGGTGGGTCTGGTTTATCAGTGCCGGTAGAGCCTGGGCATCAGTCGTACCACTGAGCGACAAATCCGCACAGATAATCTCATGCGTCGCACTGTCTACTGCCAGATGCAGCTTACGCCACACCCTGCGTCTGTCGGCACCATGCTGCCGGACTTTCCATTCGCCTTCGCCAAAGACCTTCAGGCCGGTTCCATCAATGACCAGATGTGAGATTTCACCACGGGTTGGCGTTTTTATGCTGATGTTCACTGTCTTTGCTCGCTTGCTGAGCAGCGAATAGTCTGGACAATGCAGCGACAATTTAATCAGTTTAAAAATCGAGTCAACAAAACCCTGTAAAGCCCTCAATGAAAGGCCAAACACGCGTTTCATCATCAGGACTGTGGTGATGGCCATATCTGAGTAGTGGAGCGGTCGTCCACGCCGTTCAGTAGTCGTTTTTTCCGTCCATGCAGCAATGGCTGATTCATCTAGCCATACGGTTAGAGAACCGCGCTGCTTGAGGGCCTTGTTATAGGAGGGCCAGTTAGTGATTTTAAAATTTTGTTTTGCCATGGAGACCTGATGTTGAAACAACTATGGTGATCTGATCCGATGATTAACCAAACTTTCTATTTATTCAACAAAGCCCATTGCCAGATAATTCCTCGCCGTTTTGTCGTAACGTGTCGCAATGCGACGGTATTCTTTCAGACGGCCAAAGCACCGCTCAACAACGTTCCGATTGCGGTAGGCGTCACGATCGAGCTTTGAACGACCATCCACCGCCATTTTTTCAGTGGATTTTCGGGGGATGACAGTTTTTATACCTCTTTTTTTCAGCTCGTTACGTAATACATGCCCGGAGTACGCCTTGTCAGCGAGTACCGCATGACCACGGCGTTTCATACTGCCGTTCTGGCGTTGAACACCAATACCGTCCAAAAGACGTAGTGCAAACTGACTTTCATGAGCCTGACCGGGGCTCAACACGATGTTTAACGGAAGACCACTTCCGTCTGTAGCCATATGGATTTTGGTGCCAAAACCACCTCGAGAGCGACCCAGCCCATTATCTCCGGTGATATCGGGATGTTTTTTTGAGCACCGGCAGCACATTTCAGCGCCCTGATATTGCTACCATCCAGCGCAGTCGCTGACCAGTCCACGAGGCCATGGGCATCAAGTGATGAAAGTAACTTATTGAAAATAATGTTAATGACTCCCGATTTTGACCATCGGTTAAAGCGGTTATAAACGGTTTTCCATGGGCCGTATCGCTCAGGTAAATCACGCCATGGGGCACCAGGCACAGCACCCAGAACATGCCATTGATAATCATGCGATGCTCAGCCCATGGGCGTCCGGCCTGTGGTGTTGCTGGTTCAGCAGGGAGTAAGGGCTGGATGATAGCCCATGCTTCATCGGGAAGGTCGTAGCGAGCCATAGTTCAAAATGATGTAGAAACAAACAGTTAGTATAACTCATGGGATTAAGGGACACAGCCTAGTGTTCCATAGTATGTTAGTGAAAAACCCCGGCAAATGTTGCCGGGGTTTTATGTTGCTGACAAATTTGCCTAAAACGGCGATTCCATCTTCATCCGTCAATCCTGCCCATTTTCGTCATTCCCGCGAAGGCGGGAATCTCGCGCAGAAGAGACGCGTTTATTCATGCAGAGATCCCCGGCTTTCGCCGAGGATTACCATGAATAAAGCGGCTTTATCATCAGTCTGAGACCACGACAGACAAAGCACCGCGCTGTTTCATTTCGATATTTCTGTTTTTTCATACCGAGCTTTGGCTTACCATAGATGTATCCTATCATTTGGCGTTAAATGGCTTTCTGATGCGTTATTTGGCTGTTGTGTTACCCCTGCTGCTGGCTGCCTGTAGCAGCCATACCCCTGCACCCTCGGCGGCTGAGCCTGCCAACCAATCGCCGGTATCCGGTGGCTTTTTATTGCAACCTGAGCATACCGGACCACTGCAACAAGGCGATTTTGCATTCAACAAAGAAACTGACCGTTTTGTTGCCCGCATGGTGCAAGAACACGGGTTCGATCGCCAGCAATTGCACGATGTTCTGATACAGGCCAAAAAGCTCGATTGGGTGATCCGTTTGATGGATCAGCAAGCGTCGGTCTCTTCCGGTGGACCTCCAACCCCAAACGGTGCCTGGGTGCGCTATCGCAGCAAATTCATTACGCCGGATAACGTACAAAATGGGGTGATGTTCTGGAATCAGTACAGCGATGCCTTACAACGCGCCTGGCAAACCTATGGCGTGCCGCCCGAGATCATCGTCGGCATTATTGGCGTGGAAACCCGCTGGGGACGAGTGATGGGAAAAACCCGCATTATCGACGCTTTGGCCACGCTGGCATTTGCCTATCCGCGCCGTGCCGACTATTTTGCCGGTGAGCTGGAAACCTTCCTGCTGATGGCGCGAAAAGAGGGGGACGATCCGCTCTCTCTCAAAGGCTCCTATGCGGGTGCCATGGGTTACGGTCAGTTTATGCCATCGTCGTTTAAGCAGTATGCCGTCGATTTTAACGGTGACGGACATATCAACTTGTGGGATCCGGTTGATGCTATCGGCAGTGTGGCCAACTACTTCAAGGCACACGGCTGGACCGCCGGTGCCGAGGTGGCGATCCCGACACAAGGGCAGGTACCCAACACCTGGGACAGTGGTTTCAAAACGCGTTATCCGGTGGCGACGCTAACGGCGGCCGGATTGCGTACTGCCCAGCCGCTGATTGGGTATACTGAGGTCAGTTTGCTGCGTTTGGATATGGGTAACCAATTCCAATACTGGTTCGGCTTGCCGAATTTCTACACCATCACCCGCTACAACCACAGCGTCCACTATGCCATGGCCGTGTGGCAACTGGGGCTGGCGGTTAAGCAGGCCAGCCAGGGCAACGCCGTACAGGCGATGCCCGCTCGCCTGCCAACCAGTGGGACGCAACCCAGCCTCCGTTGGGAATAAACCTCACTCAGGGGCGTTGCCGTTATTGCAGATCAACGCCTGATACCAGCAGAAGCTGTCCTTCTTGATACGCGTTAACGGGGTGGGATCGAACTCACCCCGATCGATATAGACAAACCCATAGCGCTTCTTGAAACCATCGCTCGAACTGAGCACATCAATAAAGGTCCAGGGGTTATAGGAAAGAACCTGCGCGCCGTCCTGAATGACGAGACGCATCTGCTCGATATGATCGCGAATATAGGCAATGCGATAGTCGTCGTGCACCTGACCGTCTGCTGTGAGTTCATCACGTGTACCCAACCCATTCTCTGTCACCATCAGCGGTAGTCGATAGTGTTCGTGCAGTTCACGGAAGGCCAAACGAAAGCCGATCGGGGGCTTTGTTGAATAATAGGGAATCGTGCTGTTTTACTATGCCCATTTTGGTAGAAAATGCTTATCACCTCAGGCATTCCGTTTTCTCATGATGCTTAACTGCATGATTTTACGTTGCTGGAAACAATCGTTTTACTGGGCTGGTAGCATAAAATCTGTTTATTCAACAAAGCCCCGATCGGGTCGATCTGCCAGCCATATTCTGTCGCCTTCAGGTAGGGGTTCTTTTCGCGCTGATAGTAACCGGGGACTACGGATGCCAAACGATCGCCTGTTTGGTCTTTGATGCGTTCAATTTCCTGTGCGGTGATGTCTGCCGGACAGGCACTGGCAACGTTGGTGCGATAGTAGTTAAAGGCGATGAAATCCGACGCATGCTGCCGCAGGTAGTCAAAATCACCGTCTTCCACCTGCGGATACCAGCCGTGCTGTTGTAAAAATACGGTGTAGTAACCGGGATAGTCGCCATAGCAATGTACGTGCAGCATGGCGTGGTTGCGCAGATCGTGGTTCTGACGCGCGGCTAAAACATCTTCAGGGCGCGGTGATGCCGGGTAGATAGGCACATAGGAAACCGCCGGACCAATCTTCGCCTGTGGCAGCAGTTCATGACAGGCTTCAATCGCCTTGGCGGTCGCCAGAAACATGTGGTGGTTCATCTGATAGCGACGGCGATCGGCCTCGTTGGCATCCAGACCCTGCAATCCCATGAGTACATCCACGGACAGCATCAGGTTCTGTTCGTTGATGGTCAGCCAGTATTTCACCCGATCGCCAAAGGCGCGAAACAACGTGCGCGCATATTTCTCGAAATCGGCGATCGATTCGCGCGCCAGCCAGCCACCGTAGTTTTTATTCAATCCTTCCGGAAAGTCGAAATGGTACAGGGTGACGATGGGCTCAATGTGGTGGTGGCGTAATTCATCGATCAGTGTCATATAAAAATCAATCCCTGCCTGATTTGGTTCGGTTTTATCGCCATTGGGGAAAATCCGGGTCCAGGCGATGGAAAAACGGTAGGAACGCAGGCCCAACTCGGCCATCAAGGCGATATCTTCCCGCCAGTGGGTGTAGTGTCCACTGGCGACTTTGGTGTCGGCCTGTAGATGAGATTTCAACAACGCGCGCGTGTCCGCCTTGGAAAGCCCTTTTCCATCATCCAGATAGCCACCTTCTACCTGAAAAGCGGAGGTGGCTGCGCCCCACAGAAAGTCAGTCGGAAAGTCAGTTTTTATCTTGTTCAGCATGCAATCACCTTGGTGTATGAGTAGAAAACGATCATGAATAAATGTGTTCCTGCACGATGCGGCTTTTTACCGCCTGAGCCTGATACAGCGCCACGTTATCGGTCTGCGGTAAGAAGCGCCGCGTGTGTTGATGACGGGCGATCTGTTGATGGGCTTGCGCGTAGCTGCGGTAGTGTTGCAGCGTGACCACGGTAGAGATCCAGGCACCCGCTGCCGTGGCGTTATCTTCGAGCGCCACCACCAAACACAAAGCCGGCCTGCTCAATCTCGCCGAAGAACTCGGTAACGTATCAAAAGCCTGTAAAATCATGGGGGTGTCACGCGACACGTTTTATCGCTATCAGGAACTGGCGGCAGAAGGCGGCATTGACGCTCTGGTTAACCAAAACCGCCGGGTTCCCAACCTGAAAAACCGTGCTGATGAAGCCACTGAACGTGCGGTTGTTGATTACGCCATTGAGTTCCCGGCTCATGGCCAGCACCGGACCAGTAATGAGCTGCGTAAAAAAGGCGTCTTCATTTCTGGCAGCGGTGTGCGCTCCATCTGGCAACGACACGATCTGGAAAACTTTCGTAAGCGCCTGAAGGCACTTGAGGAAAAAGTTGCCAGAGAAGGCATTGTACTTACTGATGCTCAAATCGCTGCACTGGAGAAGAAGGCGCACGACGACGAAGCCTGTGGTGAAATAGAGACTGCTCACCCGGGTTATCTGGGGTCGCAGGACACCTTCTACGTGGGTAATCTGAAAGGTGTTGGCCGTATCTACCAGCAGACGTTCGTGGATACGTACTCGAAAGTGGCGCACTGCAAGCTTTACACGAGTAAAGCACCGATCTCTGCCGCCGACCTGCTCAATGATCGCGTGCTGCCGTTCTACGAAGCCCAGGGGCTGCCAATGCTAAGAATACTGACGGACAGGGGGACGGAGTACTGCGGTAAGGTGGAACAACATGACTATCAGCTGTACTTGGCTATCAACGATATAGACCATACGAAAACGAAAGTGTAGTGGTCAACTAATATTGGCCACCGCATTAGACTGTATGTAGAACAGTCGCTCAGATTCGTTTGGAGTTAAGCCGCCGTTATACCAGTGAGGCCGGATAGCGCTGTAATACCCCGTGATGTAGCGGATAATCGCGTCCTGGGCTTCGCTGAAGCTGTTGTAACCCTTTGTCGGCACCCATTCTGTCTTCAGGCTGCGGAAGAACCGCTCCATTGGCGCATTATCCCAGCAGTTACCCCGCCGACTCATACTCTGCTTTATCCGGCAGCGCCACAGGGCTTGCCGGTATTGACGGCTGGTATAGTGGCTGCCCTGGTCGCTGTGGAACATGACTCCTGTTGGTTGTCCCCGGAGTTCCCAGGCCATCTGCAACGCTTTAACTGTCAGCGCCGAGTCCGGCGACGTCGACATGGCCCAGCCCACCGGTTTGCGGGCGAACAGGTCTAGCACCACCGCAAGGTAAGCCCAGCATTTGCCCGTCCAGATGTAGGTCACATCGCCGCACCAGACCTGATCCGGCGCGGTAACCGCGAACTGGCGGTTGAGATAGTTCGGTATTTCAACGTGTTCATTGCCGCCGCGTTTGTATTTGTGAGCCGGTCGCTGGCAGCTGGCGATACCCAGCTCCTTCATCAGCTTGCCAGCCAGCCAGCGCCCCATTTTGACACCAGAGCTGCCGGTGACGATGGTCGCGATACTTCGAGCGCCGGCAGAGCCGCCGCTGGCGTTCCAGGCTTCCATGACGCGACTACACTTAACCACGCGCTCACCGTCGGGTTCATTAGCGGAAGCCTGCCAGTGCCTGTAGCTGCTGCGATGTACCTCAAAAGTTTGGCACAACGCCGTGACCGGGTATCGCGCCCTCAGCCTGTCGACTACCGTGAACCGTTGAGTGAGTCCGACATTAAGAGCGCCGTAGCCTTTTTTAGGATTTCGTTCTCCATTTCAAGGCATTGGACTTTTTTCTTCATCTCACGCAGCTCGAGCTGTTCAGGGGTAAGAGGAAGTCCCGTTGGCGTTTTTCCCTGTCGTTCAAGGCGAAGCTTATTGACCCAGCGACTAATGGCAGAATGGCTGACATTAACCGCCTCTGCGGCCTTAACGTATGTGTAGCCGTGGTCGACAACCAGCTTTGCGGCTTCGAGCTTAAATTCCGCCGTAAAATGTTTACCCATGAGGTCACCTGTCGTGTTGATGAGGTGAGCATATCACCTCCGATCAGGTGGCCAGTATCAGTGTGCCACTACAATGTGCTGCGGGCGTACGCCAATGGCCACGTTACTTGATGGTAAACGAGTCTGGGCAGAAAAAAATCTGAACCAGATTTAATCTGACAGACACCTGTATAAATAACCGGTAACTGTCAGATCAGGTCTGAGCTAATACATTTTATCATTCAATTCGTGATCGTTCTGATCTGCCTTTTTTACGGGGCAAGAAAAGGCGGTATAGCACTCGGCCTGCTCGGCGGTATCGGGCTGGTTATTCTGGTCTTTGTATTTAAACTCAAACCCGGCACGCCGCCCGTCGACGTTATGCTGGTGATTATCGCGGTGGTTGCTGCTTCCGCCACCCTCCAGGCCTCTGGTGGGTTGGATGTGATGTTGCAAATTGCAGAACGTCTGCTGCGCCGTAACCCGAAATACGTTTCTATCATCGCACCGTTTGTCACCTGTATCCTGACCATTCTTTGCGGTACCGGCCATGTGGTGTATACCATTCTGCCGATTATTTATGATGTCGCCATCAAAAATAATATCCGTCCGGAACGCCCCATGGCAGCCAGTTCGATCGGCGCACAAACGGGAATTATCGCCAGCCCGGTTTCCGTGGCGGTGGTTTCGTTATTAGCCATGCTGGGGAATTTTACTTTTAACGGTCGCCATCTGGAATTTCTCGATCTGCTGGCCATTACCATTCCGTCAACGCTGTTAGGTATTCTGGCAATTGGTATTTTCAGTTGGTTCCGCGGTAAAGATCTGGATAAAGATGAAGACTTCCAGAAATTCATCTCCGTGCCAGAAAACAAGCATTACGTTTACGGTGATACCGCTACGCTGCTGGATAAAAAACTGCCCAAGAGCAACTGGGTTGCCATGTGGCTCTTCCTGGCAGCCATTGCTGCGGTAGCGATTCTCGGTGCCGATGCGGACTTGCGCCCAAGCTTTGGCGGTAAACCGCTTTCCATGGTGCTGGTCATCCAGATGTTCATGCTGTTTGCGGGTGCAGTGATTATCATTGCCACTAAAACCAATCCGGCCAATATCTCCAAAAACGAGGTCTTCCGCTCTGGGATGATCGCCATCGTTGCGGTGTATGGGATAGCCTGGATGGCAGAGACCATGTTCGGTGCGCACCTGGATCAAATCAAGGCCACGCTGGGCACGCTGGTGAAAGAGTACCCGTGGGCTTATGCGTTGATCTTGCTACTGGTGTCGAAGTTTGTTAACTCGCAGGCGGCAGTACTGGCAGCGATCGTGCCGGTAGCGTTAGCCATCGGTGTGGATCCGGCATATATCGTCGCCTCAGCGCCCGCCTGCTATGGCTACTATATTCTGCCTACCTACCCAAGCGATCTGGCTGCCATCCAGTTCGACCGCTCCGGTACCACCAAGATTGGGCGCTTCGTTATCAACCACAGCTTTATTCTGCCGGGGTTGATTGGCGTATCCACATCCTGTGTGTTTGTCTGGGTATTTGCCGCCATGTACGGCTTCCTCTAATTCTTGCCATAAAAAACCGCCCGGTTCTCGGGCGGTTTTTTTATTGTCTTTCCAACGCGTTAATCAGACCTTGCTCTGTACCAGCCGTGAATCAGTGCCCTTGATTTCGCGCTCGTAGGCGCGGGCTTTCTCTTCATCAAACTGCCCTTCCCACTTCGCAACGACCAGTACGGCAAGCGCGTTGCCCACTACGTTCAGCGCCGTGCGCGCCATGTCCATGATGCGATCCACGCCAGCAATAAAGGCCAACCCCTCCAGCGGAATTCCCACGCTGCCCAAGGTTGCCAACAGCACCACAAACGAGACACCCGGCACACCGGCAATCCCTTTGGAGGTCAGCATCAGGGTTAACACCAGTACAATCTCCTGCCACAGAGAGAGATCAATGCCATAGAGTTGGGCAATGAAAATAGCGGCGATACTTTGGTACAGCGTAGAGCCGTCCAGGTTAAACGAGTAGCCCGTCGGCACCACAAAACTGGTGATCGATTTTGGCGCGCCGTAGGCTTCCATCTTTTCAATGATGCGCGGCAACACGGTTTCTGAACTGGCGGTGGAGTAGGCCAAGATCAGTTCATCTTTCAAAATACGGATCAGCATAGTGACACGCAGACGGCACAAGCGTGCTACCACCCCTAATACCACCAGCGCGAAGAACAGAATGGCGACATACACTAGAATCACCAGGTTGGCGAGCGGCCACAGCGAAGCAAAACCGAAGTTGGCAACCGTCAGTGAAATCAACGCAAACACCCCAACCGGCGCGTAACGCATGATCATGTGCGTGACTTTAAACATGGTTTCCGATATGCCGCGAAACACGTTCAACAACGGATCGCGGTGCGCTTTGGGCAGCGACGACAGTCCCAGCCCGAACAGGACGGAGAAGAAGATAATCGGCAACATATCGCCTTTGGCAATCGCCGCAAAAATGTTGGGTGGGATGAACGACAGCACGGTCACCACCAAACTGTGCGACCCACTCTGCACCTGTTCGGTGGTGTTTTGGTACTGAGAAATGTCCACCGTGGTCAATGATGACATATCAATGCCGTGACCGGGTTGGAACAGGTTTGCCAGCGTAATGCCAAGAATAATGGCAAAGGTGGTGATCACCTCAAAATAGACAATGGTCTTAAGACCAATACGCCCCAACTTCTTGGCATCCCCAACCCCGGCGATGCCCACGATCAGCGTGGCAATCACAATCGGTACCACGATCATTTTGATTAGCCGGATAAAAATATCACCGGCGGGACTCAAAATGTTACTGATAAGCCACTGGCGGTCATTGGGGCTTTCATGCAATACGGCACCAACAAGGATGCCAAGGAACAACGCAATAAGGATTTGCCAGGCTAGGCTGATTTTGATTGATTTCATAGTGAATTCCATTGCAAGAACACCCGGTGCCGCGAACGTACGGCCACAGCGCCTCTCTTCCGGTTGAACGGCGCACAAGGGTGGCTGAGATAAAATGCGACCAATGTGAATGCTGAGACAGTACATCTTGATAACCCTTGGTACGGCGCACACGTTTGAATACGGCCCGTAATAGCGCTGAATGGATTGACAAGTGACTGTATCTGAAAGCAAAACATCAGACATACGTTATTGTTATGACCGGGGATAATACTATCCCATTTCCGTGAGATCAAGCAGGCAAACAGCGTCAAAAGTCACAGTTATGTCAAAAAAATATGATAAAACACTGAAAAGCACGTGAAAAAAGCAGTTATTCACCACGCTAAAGAAAAGATAAAGAAGATATGTCAGACTGAGGTAAATGCAGCAGCAGGATGCATAACGGCCACGAATAGCGATTCACTTGATCGATATCAAGCAAACCGATCCCTGTAGGCGTTATTGGCGCAGCCAGTTTGATCACGTACAGCGCGCAGAAACCGTAGCGCACACGGAGTACGTGAGGATTTCGAGCACTACCGGGTTAAAATGGTAAGTAAAATAGCCTAGTGGAATAGGCGCTAAATCTGGTAGTCGATAACCGACTCTGCGTTATCCGAAAAGACTTTATCTTTGATCTCATCCAGCGAGAGTTCGCTGTTGCACAGTTGCAAGAATTTCCAGGCATAGTTGCGCTGTAGCTGGCTTTTATTCAGCCCAATCCACACCGTGTTCCCTTCAAACAGATGCTCGGCATTCAAGCGTACCAGCCCTTTATCACGCGCCGGCTCGTAGGAGTGATCGGCAACAATCCCCACCCCTAAACCCAATTCAACGTAAGTTTTAATCACATCCGAATCCTGCGCACTCAGGGCGATATCTGGCATCATGCCTGCCGCCAGAAAAGCGCGATCGACGCGAGAACGCCCGGTAATCCCTTGTCGATAAGTGATCAGCGGCAGTTTGCTGAGCATATCCAGCGTCACCGTTGGCACGTCTATCAGGGGATGCTGCTGGGGCACCAGGATAGCGTGATGCCAGCGGTTATAGGGAAATGCCGCCAGCGTGGCGTCATTCATCAGTTGCTCACTGGCAATGCCGATATCTGCTTCACCGGAGTGCAGCATGGCAACTATATCGTCCGGCGCACCCTGGTTAAGCACCAGGCGCACTTGCGGATAGATGGCACGAAACTCTTTAATCACATTGGGCAGGCTTTAGCGCGCCTGGGTGTGCGTGGTGGCAATCACCAGTTGACCCACATCGTTATTGGTGAACACATTAGCCAGACGACAAATGTTGTTGGCATCATTCAAAATACGTTCCGCGACCACCAGTAATTCTTTGCCTGGCTCGGTCATGCCAAGCAGTCGTTTTCCGCGGCGAATAAAGATTTCGATGCCCAGTTATTCTTCCAGTTCTCGGATATGGCGACTCACACCCGACTGAGACGTTGATGTAGCCCCCTGTAACACCAGACAGTAGCTGTATCTCCAGATAAGAGATAGGCTTAGATATATGTCTAACAATCATGCTAATTTTGAAATGACCGGGATCCTGTTAGGGCAAGAAGTCCGTAAGCGTAAAACTCCGCAAGAGAAAATCGCCATCATTCAGCAGACAATGGAGCCGGGGATGAACGTCTCCCATGTAGCCCGCCTGCATGGCATCCAGCCCAGCCTTTTGTTTAAGTGGAAGAAGCAATACCAGGAAGGAAGCCTCACCGCCGTTGCGGCCGGAGAAGAAGTGGTTCCAGCTTCGGCGCTGGCGACTGCCATCAAGCAGGTCCGGGAGCTACAGCGCCTTCTGGGTAAGAAGACGATGGAAGTTGAGATCCTCAAAGAAGCAGTGGAGTACCGCCAGTCGCGAAAATGGATAGCGCACGCGCCCTTGTTGCCAAAGGACGGGGAATAGCTCTGGTCAGCCGCGCCATGAGCGTGTCGCGTGCGCAGCTGTCACTGCGGGTTAACCGTTCTGCCGACTGGCTGGACAGGCGCAGCAACCGGCGTAATGACGAAGCTGATGCTGAGATATTATCGGACATCCTCCGTATCATCAGTGACATGCCCAGTTACGGTTACCGCCGAGTGTGGGGTATCCTGGGTAAGCAACGTCGTGCAGAGGGACTTCCACCGGTGAACGCCAAACGGCTTTACAGGATAATGAGCGAGCATAACCTGCTGTTGTTGCATGATAAAACTGAACGTCCGAAGCGGGAGCATAAAGGCAAAATCGCGGTAGCAGAGAGCGATATGCGCTGGTGCTCAGATGGCTTCGAGTTCGGTTGTGACAACGGCGAGAAGCTGCGGGTGACGTTCGCACTGGACTGCTGCGACCGGGAGGCCATAGACTGGGCAGCGAGCACCAGGGGTTATGACAGTTCAACCGTGCAGGATGTGATGCTGAGGTCGGTGGAAAAACGCTTCGGTAGCGCGCTGCCGGATAAACCAGTGCAATGGCTGACGGATAATGGTTCAGCGTACACAGCGCATGAAACGCGGAAGTTCGCCAGAGAACTGAATCTGGAGCCCTGCACAACAGCAGTGAGCCGTCCACAAAGTAACGGCATGGCAGAACGGTTCGTGAAGGCGATGAAGGAAGATTACATCGCCTTCATGCCAAAACCCGATGTGCGAACAGCGCTGAAGAACCTTGCAGCGGCGTTCAATCATTACAATGAAAACCATCCGC
This sequence comes from Symbiopectobacterium sp. Eva_TO, assembly GCF_053848865.1. Classification (NCBI taxonomy): domain Bacteria; kingdom Pseudomonadati; phylum Pseudomonadota; class Gammaproteobacteria; order Enterobacterales; family Enterobacteriaceae; genus Symbiopectobacterium; species Symbiopectobacterium sp. Eva_TO. The sequence goes on from NZ_JBSPEY010000005.1 coordinate 215,026, forward strand.
ACAGTGCGCTGGGATACAACTCCCCAAGAGAATATCGGCGCCAGCGGGCATCGTTAACTTAAGATACAAAAGCTGTCCGGAGATGGTGGGTCAAGATCACACCCGACTGAGACGTAAACAGCGAATTGGCGACTTCCGTCAGATTATAGTTACGCCGTGCCGATTCTCGAATAATCTTCAGTTGTTGAAAATTCACGTTGTTCTCCATCTCTACATCGTTTTACCCTAACGTCATATAGATACGGGGGAAAAAATGCTGCGACAAATAAGCAATCGGATGGTGTTATATTATTTTCTACTAAGAAAATAAGCAGTGGCCATCTGAGCAACATTCTTTGATGCATAAAGAAACAAAAATATTAATAATCAATGAATTAAAATAATCACTTTTTATGTGGACTTAATTTCTTTCGCGGTTCGATAAATCTTTTTGTTACGATTTAGATAAATCCGGTCTTATTCCTTCAAAAATACGGTAATGCCTTCAAATATTTGGCTTTTGTGATATTCTGCCGCTATTTGAGGTTTCCACGTGGTTACTGTTTTTGTTCATTGCCCTCGCTGCCATTCAGATAAAGTTTATCGACATGGCCTTAGTCCAACTAAGCGCGAACGCTTCCGGTGTCAGTGCTGTCGCCGTGTATTCCAGCTTACCTACCGCTATGAAGCGCGAAAGCCGGGAGTCAAAGAGCAGATCGTTGATATGGCCTTCAACGGTGCCGGTGTTCGCGATACCGCCAGAACGTTGAAAATCGGCATCAATACGGTCATCCGGGCTTTAAAAAGCTCTCGCCCCGCAGGATAACGTCTTCTCCCGTTGCTCACGCCGACGTCGCCCTTATCTGTGAACTTGATGAGCAATGGAGCTTCGTTGGCAGTCAGGCGCTACAGCACTGGCTCTGGTACGCTTACAATACCAAAACGGGCGGTGTTCTGGCCTACACTTTTGGCCCCCGAACCGATGAGACCTGCCGTGAATTGCTGGCTCTGTTGACACCGTTCAACATCGGCATGATTACCAGTGACAACTGGGGCAGCTATGCAAGAGAAGTTCCGAAGCAGAAACATCTGACTGGCAAGATCTTCACGCAACGCATAGAGCGCAATAACCTGACGCTCCGTACCCGCATTAAACGACTGGCGCGTAAAACGATTTGCTTCTCGCGCTCCGTCGAGATCCACGAAAAAGTCATCGGAGCCTGGCTTTGTTGAATAAACAGATTTTATGCTACCAGCCCAGTAATACGATTGTTTCCAGCAACGTAAAATCATGCAGTTAAGCATCATGAGAAAACGGAATGCCTGAGGTGATAAGCATTTTCTACCAAAATGGGCATAGTAAAACAGCACGATTCCCTATTATTCAACAAGGCCTAGGAGCCTTCATCGAAAAACACATGTTCTACTAATTGGAGTCATTACCAAAAATACGTCATGGACCTGCTCATGAATAACGCCCCTCTCTCGCTGTTGGATAAAAAAGAAGGCGTCGCTCGCGAGATGTTCCAAGGTCCATTGGATCGCGCGCAATTTCGTCATGTGCCGCAGCAACCCGGCGTTGAATTATATCAGGCGCACATTGCCCGCTGTGCTTTTGAACCCCATACCCATGACGCCTTTGGTATCGGCACTATCGACTTTGGTGCCGAGCAGTTTCGCTATCGGGGGACTCAGCACGTGGCAGCGCAGGATACGCTGGTGTTAATGAATCCAGATGAACTGCATACCGGGCAGGCTGTCGGCGAGGAAGGATGGCATTATCGCATGATCTATATAGATCCCACACAGTTGCAGGCGATCTCCGGTGAGCAAGGCTGGTGGTTTAGCGATGTGGTACGGCATGACCCACTGGCAGCCCGCCAACTTTCTGCGCTGTTGGCCGCACTGTGGCGTGCTCACGACCCGCTGGCTTGTGACAGCTTGATGCTGAGCATCATCGATCTTTTTCGTCCCTTTGCCCGCGTAGCACAGCCGTTACAAACGCAAGGTCTGTCGCGCTTTGACGAAGTGAAACACTACCTTAACGATAACTTTGCTCAAGCCATCACGCTTAACGAGTTGGCCGCCGTCGCATCCCTCAGCCCTTATCATTTTCAGCGGCGCTTTAAAGCGCACTATCACGTCACCCCACACCAAATGCTGATGGCGATTCGTTTACAGCTGGCCAAACAGTTGCTGTGCCACGGCATGCCCGCCGCACAGGTGGCGGCGGAGGTTGGGCTGACGGCTCAAGCCCATCTGACGCGCACCTTTGCCCAGCGTTATGGCACTACGCCAGTTCTCTATCAAAAACAGGTTATGCCGCACGGCCGCCGCCGCTAAAAAAAGCGCAATATCCTACAATATGTTATCCGGCTTACCGGTTAGGCTTCCCGTGATACGACAACACAAGGGCTTTGCCCTTCAAGCATAAATGGGTAACGGGTGTGATATGTTAAGCGGTATCGTTTTCTCCCTGACGGCGGGTTTGATGTGGGGGCTTAATGAGATGGTCACCCCCACTCTGTGAGCGGTACGCTGGCAGGGTGTTTTTCTTTCAGGAGAGGCCATCATGCAAAACGTTACTCTTATTGGTATCGATCTCGGTAAACATTCTTTTCATATTCATTGCCAGGATAAGTCAGGTAAAGCGCTTCTGCGTAAGAAGTTTACGCGCACAAAGCTAATGCAGTTTTTGGCGACGTGCCCGCCCTCGGTTGTTGTTATGGAAGCTTGTGCCGGTGCACACTTTATGGCGCGGCGTATCAATGATAGCGGCCATGAAGCAAAACTTATCTCTCCGCAATTTGTGCGCCCGTTTGTCAAGGGCAATAAAAATGATTTTGTTGATGCAGAGGCGATATGTGAAGCCGCATCCCGGCCGTCAATGCGTTTTGTTCAGCCGAAAACGGAGGTTCAGCAGGCGATGCGAGCACTGCATCGGGTCAGGGAATCTCTTATCAGAGATAAAGTAAAAACCACTAACCAGATCCACGGTTTTCTGCTGGAGTTTGGGATAAGCCTGCCAATCGGCGAGGCGGTAATAAAGCGACTGTCTCTGGTGCTGGCTGAGCACGAAATCCCCGCATACATGAGCCGTCTGCTGATGAAGTTACATGCCCACTATCTTTACCTTGTCGAGCAAATAACAGCGCTGGAATCAGAATTAAATCAGTCAATCAAAGCTGATGATACTGCACAGCGAATTATGACAATTCCAGGCGTCGGCCCGATTACTGCCAGCTTACTTTCATCACAGTTCGGCGATGGAAAACAATTTTCATGTAGCAGGGATTTTGCGGCTTCCACAGGGCTTGTACCGCGACAATACAGCACAGGAGGCAAACCGACTCTGCTGGGGATAAGCAAACGAGGTGATAAAAATTTACGCAAACTTCTGGTTCAATGTGCCCGCTCGTTCATGATGCGACTTGAATATCAGCAGGGCAGGCTTGCTGAATGGGTTCGGGGGCAACTCGATAACAAACATTCAAATATTGTCGCCTGTGCTCTGGCAAACAAACTGGCGCGAATAGCCTGGTCAATCACAACTAATCACAATGAATATCAGGCCTGATGTTATGTAGAACTAAATCAACAGACTGATTATTAAGTAATTAAACAGCAGTTACCTATCTGGTTTTGCGAAGACTGATTATTGATGACATGAACGGCATATCGGCCTGCTGAAAAACCTGACGACAAAAATGGCTCACTGAAGCCGAGGGCTTTTTCAGGTTCACCAGGCGCGGAACTCATCGAGGCGCGGGCATCTCGCCCACAGAGACGCCGGATAGATTGAAGCAAGCCCACCATTAGTCAAAAATCAGTGTTGCAAAAATGGGGGTGACCATAGATTTTGTGAGCCCGTTGATGGTGCCGGAATACCCTGCCGCGTTGCAGTCTGCGGGCCGTTATGTGGCGTTTGGGCTGATAGCGCTGCCATTGGCATGGGCTGACAGGAAACGTCTGCGTCGGTTGAGCCGTGCGGACTGGATCGAAGCGCTGAAGCTTTCAGCGGTGGGTAATCTGCTCTATTACTTTTTTCTTGCCAGCGCTATTCAGCGTACCGGCGCTCCCGTCTCTACCATGATTATCGGCACGCTGCCGGTGGTGATTGCCGTTACCGCTAATCTGCTGTACGGGCGACAGGAAGGCATGCTCTCCTGGTGGCGATTAACGCCACCGCTGCTGCTGATTTTGCTTGGGCTGTTATGCGTGAATCTGGCAGAATTGAGCGCTCAGGATCAGCAGGTCGATATGGAGCGTTATCTGAGTGGGCTCGGCATGGCGATTATCGCGGTCATCTGCTGGACCTGGTATCCGCTGCGTAATGCACGCTGGCTGCGCCGTAATCTGGATAAAAAATCCACCACTTGGGCCACCGCACAAGGGATGGTGACGTTACCCATGGCCTTGCTGACCTATGTGATTGTCAGCGGACAACTTGCCCTGACCAAACCGGACTTTTCCCTACCGTTTGGCCCGCGCCCACTGGTGTTTATTGGCTTAATGCTGGCGATTGGGTTGCTCTGCTCCTGGCTTGGCACCTTCTGCTGGAATCAGGCCAGTCAACGTCTGCCGACGGTGCTGGTTGGACCATTGATCGTATTCGAAACGCTGGCCGGGCTGACCTACACCTTTATGCTGCGTCAGGCGTGGCTACCGCTGCTGACACTGTGCGGCATCTTCTGTTTGTTGGTGGGTGTGGTGGGTGCCATGCGTATCAAACCAAAACCTGTCGTGGTGAAGGAGGATACGGCAGTGCAGGAAAAATAAACCTGAAGGCGGCGCAGAGTTCCCCCTGCGCCACGAGCTAAAGGGGATCAAGCCCCGGTGGCGAGTTGTTTGAACAGCGCCGTTAACTGTTGCTCATTGCGTGCACCTTCATGCTGGGCTGTCACTTTACCCGACGCGTCAATCACGAACGAGGTTGGTGTACCCACCACCTGATAGCGTTCCTTGGTAATGCCCAGTTGGTCACGAATGACCGGGTAGCTAATGTGCTGCTGCGCCAACAGTGCAGCAATATCCACCCCATCAGGATCGGTATTCACCGCGACCACCACCACGTTATCCGCGTAGGTTTTGCTCAGTTTCTCCAACGTGGCCATCTCTGCCAGACAACCACCACAGCCGGAAGACCAAAAGTTGAGATAAATCTGTTTGCCCTGCCAGTGCGCCAATTCCACCTGTTGTCCGGCCAGATCGTAGGCCGCCAGCGCAGGTGCACGTGCGCCAACCTGCACCTGCTCTTCTTTGCAGCCCGACAGCAGTGCCAGCGCGCCCATCAGACACCCTAGCGTTATCAGTTTACGCCACTGCATGTTGTTGAACCTCCTCGCTCAGGTACTTGCCGTGCTGCAAGCGGATAATACGATCGGCAAAACGCCCCAGTTCCGGGTTGTGCGTCACCATGACAATGGTACGTCCCTGATGATGCAGATCCTGCAACAGCGCCAGCACACGCTGTTCGTTCTCTTCATCCAGATTACCGGTCGGTTCATCGGCAAAAATCACCGGCGGCTCATTCACCAGCGCGCGAGCAATACAGACGCGCTGCTGTTCCCCACCGGAAAGCTGACTCGGCAGGTGATCGGTTCGGTGCTCCAGCCCGACCTGCGCCAGCACCTGGCGCGCCGCGGTTTCATCCACCACGCTATGGTAATGCTGTGCCAGCATCACGTTTTCCAGCGCAGTGAGAAACGGGATCAGGTGGAACTGCTGAAACACCAGCCCGATTTTGTCCGCGCGAAAGCGTCGGCGTCCTTCTTCATCCAGCGCCGCAGCATCGACGCCATCCAGCAGCACCTGCCCTTCCGTCACGGTATCGAGGCAGGTCAGGATATTCATCAGCGTAGTTTTCCCCGAGCCGGATGCGCCCATGATGGCGACAAATTCACCGCGCTGAATACGGATATTGATGTTTTCCAGCGCAGTGACCTGCCCGAAGCGTTTGTACAGTTGGCGGGTTTCAATCACCGCCTCTTGCGGGTTATGTGCAACACCCATTGAATCACTCCCCTTTTAACACTTTTGCGGGCTCGACGTGGATCGCGCGCCTGGTAGGAAACACAGCGGCAGCGGCGGCCACCAGCAAGGACAGCAGCAGCGTCAACGGCAGCACCGGCGCACGCAGCGAAATGCTGGCATTGAACACCGTCAGTCCCAGCACCTGTGCCAACAGATAACCGAGCAGGCAACCACACACCACCGCCGCAAGCGCAATCACACCGGTTTCGGCCAGCATCTGGCGTACGATATCTTTACCGCTCGCGCCCAACGCTTTCTGCAACGCAAACTCTTTGGCACGCTCACCGACAATCGCCATCAAGGTGGTGTTCACACACAGAGAAGAAAGCACCAGAATAACGGCAGAAACCAGTCCCATCAGCCCTTTAATCTTGTCCAGTACCTGTCCTTCCGAGGCGGACACCTTCAGGATAGGCCGGATCTCGAGGTCAGGATATTGTTGTTGCAGGCTGGCGGCAAAGCGATCCACCTGCCCCAGATCGTTGCTGACACTCAACAGGGCGTTACTGATGGTGCCTTCCTTTTGCAACCATTTTTGCGCCAGTTCCAGATTCACAATCAGCATATTATCGGTAGCGTCACCGGCTTCAACAATCCCTTTGATACGCAGGCGCTGACGCTCGCTGCCATCGATCAGCGTAACATTATCGCCGACTTTGACATGCAGTCGTTCCGCCAGCTTGACGCCGATCATCGCGTTACGATCGTCAAACTTGACGCCAATCCAGTCGCCAGTTACCTGCCAGTAGGGAGAGAGTTGGCGCAGCGCATCAAACCACACGCCCATCAACACCACTTTTTCCAACTCGGTGCGCGCCATACCGTACAAATACGGGCTGGCGGCATTGATTAACCCCGGTGGGGCGTTATCGAGAATCGGCTGAAAGCCGCTTTGTGCCAGGGAGCCGCCGTGTGCCGGACCAATATAAAAGTTGGCACCAAAGGTACGCAGCTCCTGGCTCATTTTGGCGTTGATATCAAAGTACACTGCCGACATGGCGGTAACGATGGCGGCACCGACCGTCAGTGCGGCAAACACCACGCTGACACGCTGCATGCGCAAGCGCAATGCGCGAATCACCAGTCGCCAGAACATACTGCCGATCCTACGCTCTGAACCCGAGTGTTTAACGGCGATACAGCACCTCCACCGGGTAGAGTCGGGCAATACGCCGCGCCGGGAACCAGGTGCCTATAACGGCAATCAGCATGGCGATCACCAGTACACACGGGATCACCACCCAAGCGAAACTGAGCGGTACGCCGAACAGCATCAAGCCAATCGCACGCGCCAATCCCCAACCTGCGATACACCCTAATGCGCCGCCGAGCAAGCCGCTCATCGCCGCTTCAAGATAGAACAGCAGCATGATCTGCCACTGCCGTGCGCCGAGCGCTTTCATCAAACCGATTTCCTTGGAGCGTTCCATGATGGTACTGGTCATCAAGGACGCGATGCCCATGGCGGCAGCGACCAGTGCGGCAAAAGTCACCACGCCCAGCAGCAACTGAATCTTGTCGATCACCACACCTTCTGATGCCGCCACCTGCCAGATAGGCCGAACCACCGATCCTGATATGGCTTCTTCCAACTGGTGGGCAATCGACGACACGTAAGCGGTGCAATACCACAGGTCATACTCTTCCGCGTTGAGCGCTTCGAGATTCTCCCGTGCCCGGCGTGACAACTCGTTTTCCGGCACCGTCAGTGCAGACACACGCACGGCCTGAATCTTTCCTTCCAGTCCCAGCATGTTCTGCACCGCTGCCAGCGGCATCACCAGGCGGTTCTCTTCATCGCCACCGCTGGCAAGAATGCCGCTGATACGCACATCCAGCGAGCGTTCAGGCCCTTGCAAACGTAACGTTTGCCCCACCTGCCAGCCGTTTTGCTGTGCCAATTGTTTTCCCGCCAGCACGTCAATCCCCTGCCAGCTCTGCAAGGCGCTTTCGCTCACCGGTTCAGTAGGCCAATTGCCGGTCACCTGCCAGTAAGGGCTGACGCTCTGTTGTCCGGTGTGGTAATCCTCTTCATCCGGGATGGTGATCGGCTGAGAAAAGAAGGTGCCGAGCACGGAAATGTGCTTACCGGCAACGATCACATCCCCGCTGAGCAACGGTGCAAAGCCGACGATATTGTTACGCCAAAAGATATCTTTGATGTTGGGTAGTTCTGATTCATCAAGAAACTCTTCACTGGCCAGCGGATTGCTGTTTTCACCAAAGAGCGCAGGCAGCGCCGCCTGACCGGCGGGTTCCACCAGAATATTGGCACCGTAGGATTTCAGCTCGCGCGCCATTTTGTCGCCAATATCGATCGATACCGCCAGCAGCGCTGAGATCAACCCGGCAGCCAGAAACACCGTCAATACCGCCAGCGATTTGCGCCGCACATTGCGACTCCATGACTGACGTAGCATGCGCCATAACATGATTATTTATATGAACGCATCCCGTTTGCAAGGCATCCATTATTTTGACATTGACGGGTAGGTTGCAGCTTTATATCCGGCTTTTTTGCAGCCATAAAGCTGCGAGCCCCTATGTAATCCGCTGACTCACGCCTCATTTCCTTAGCGAGCTTTAAGCTCAAAAAATCATTCAGGTTTAGCGAGTCCCGGTCTTACCTGTCTTTGTCATCACGCTGGCCACCAGAGCAACCTTTTTGCATTCACCCTTTTTAAGAGTAAATAGTTATCGGTATCAGCGATTAATAGGGCCTGATACTGACATGATTTTTATCGTACTTACGCTCATGGGCGGCTAGCGCCCACACAGTTCGCGCCAGCTTATTTGCCATCGCCACGATAGCCACACCGGTCGGACGCCGTTTTTTAAGTTCCGTTATCCATGGCCCAGGCTCTTTAGCAACTAACGAAGCGGCTCTTGCCCCATGGATAAACAGCGTTCGCAGATAGGTGTCACCACGTTTGCTTATCCCCAGCAGCCGAACTTTCCCCCCGGAACCCGTCTGCTTCGGCACCAGACCGACATAAGCAGCGAACTGTCTGCCGGATTTAAACGCTGAGGCTTCCCCCATGGTGGCAACTGCCGCTGTGGCGATTAACGGCCCCACGCCGGGAATTTCCATCAGCCGTTTACAGGTTTCGTTCTGCCGGGCCACGCTGTTAAGCTGTTTTTCAAGGCCATCTATCAGCATGTCCAGCTCATTCAGTCTGTTGTACTGGTCTTCCAGCACGGTGATGAGATACGGCGGCAGCTTCGTTTTCAGCCGCTCCAGTGCAGCCGGTAGCTCCCTGTCCATCGCTGCCCGACCTTTATGGATGGTTTCGCCAAACTCCAGTAATGTTCCGTGCAGCGCGTTAATCTGTGCAGTTCTGAACTTCACCAGTTGTCTGCGTGAACGGTGCAGAACCAGTACCGATTGCTGTTCTTCCGTTTTTACGGCTATCGCCTTGCCTGGCTGCTGTACCGCCATCCAGATAGCGCGGGCATCCATGACATCATTCTTGTTGCCCATGACGAACGCCTTGACGAACCGTCCCTGCATCAGCCGGACTTTATGCCCCAGCTTTTCCAGTTCCCGGGCCCAGTGCTGAGAGCCTCCACAGGCCTCCATGCCAATCAGGCAAGGCTCCCGGTTACTGAAGAACGTCAGAAAATCCTTGCTGCGCAGCTGCTTGTCCACCACTTCACCTGTGTGCTCATTGACGAAGTGAACCTGAATCAGATGCTTTGCGATATCAACGCCAACCGGTGTATATTTCATGCTGTGGAGTCTCCAGTCTGAGGGAGCTTTATGCATCCCGTATTGGGCACCATGATGCCGGAAATCTGCGAGGCTCCACACCTGCCGACTTCACTCTTTCAACCATCATTCTGCTCCGCGCTTAAAGAGGTGGGATGCGTTCATTACATTTCCTCCTCGTCCGCTGCGGCGTTATCCGTCGCAGACTCGGTATTACCCGCTGGGTGTGCTGTCACAAAGCTGCGGGGATTGTCACGGAACTTGTTGTAGTTGGCTTCCGATGCAAAGAAGTAGGTCTTCCCGGCATAGCGGTATTTGTGCTCGGCTTTCAGGTTGGTCAGCTTGCTGCCGTCAACCGGATCCACCACATCCATGGAAACCACCGTGGTGAAGTAGTTCGCTCCCACCGCCAGCGACGCGTAGCTGATCACCAGTTCGTTGTCATCGTTGCTCCAGCCTTCAATCGGTACCGGGTTACATCCACCGGCTTTACCGATGGAAGGAATAAAGATCCGCACACCGCAAGCCACACAAATCACCTGATTGCCTTCCATCACGTAACCCTGATCGCCACACAGCAGACAAGCATCAAACACCACGCCAAGGCGAAGTCGGTCGGGATAGCGGTTAATCACAAAGAAGCGAACGGCTTTGCCGTCATCAGCAATCCAGACAAAACGGTGCAGTTTGCCGTCACGCACCTGCTCGATAGGAATATGCACTTTGCCATCCGGGCCCAGTGTTACGGGTTGCGCTTCCGATAAGCGCGGAGGCTGCGATGCCACTTTGTCCAAATAAAGCTGCCCCAGCGCCACCACCAGCAGCGCCAGCAACGCGGCGGTAAAGGTCCGGCGTGTATTCCGGTAATCAGCCGTTGCCTTGCGCTTGGCTATAGCCTCATCGGTTGCCTGCATCTGCTGACGGGTTTTCAGCAACGGCAACATGAAACCGGCCGATAGCAGCGCCAACAGCAGTGCGCAGAAATAGTTAAGCGCCGCGCCGTTATTGGTGACGCGCGCCACAAAGCTCAGGCGCGGTTTGGTCAAACCCAGCGCTTGCAGCTTCATCAACAGTAACATCAGACCGCCGCTCAGCGGCAGCACCAGCAATGCCACCAGCAGCAGCAGTAGCGGCCAGCGCAGACGCGGTAAACGCCGCACCATCATGCTGCACAGCACAGCACTAAAAGCGACCCAACCAAAGGCCAGAATCACCGCGCTGATATTTAACAGTAAATCGGTGTTCACCACATGAGTGGTAGTCAGTGCCGTCAGATTGGGATCGTAGCCCCAATGCACGGCGGCCCCGATGATCAATACCCCCTGCCAGAGGTAGCCGAGTTTGCTACTCTGCGTGAATTGGCTCAGTAAAAACAGCGCCAGCGCGACCAGTTGAATCAGGGTAAAGATGAGTTGAACGGTTTGACTGGAAGGCAGGCGAATTCCCACCAACGTACCGACCAGCAACGCCAGTAGCGTGGTCCACACTAGCGGGCGAAGACGAGGAGCAGAACGGTGACTCCAGTGGAGCCCTAACAGCAGTGCAACACTTAAAAACGCTTGTAGCACGGTAACAAAAAAATGAATCATAACGCACACTCAGGCGAAGCCCCCCGCGCCCAGGGCGGCAGGGGGAGTTTCCGTAACGGCCTTACGCAATTCAGGATCGAATTATTTGTCCAGACCAACGTATTTGAAGTCATAGCTGACATCAAACGGTTTCCACCAGCGGCCAACACCGGTTTCGCCATCGGTATGGCGGTGCATGCCGGCTTTTGACGGTGGCTCAATGTGGTAGGTCACTTTGTAGTTACCTACGCCCATCATTTTGATGTTGGCACCGTAGTGCGGGCCATCGCTCGCCACCATCGGCATGAAGGTCCCTTCCTGTTTGGCACCGGTATCGGTGTTCACCAGGGTGTAAGCGATGGTCAGGTACGGAATCCATTCGCCTGCGCCGAAACCGTTTTTGTTACCTTCCACAGCGTGGATATCGGCCTCCAGGTGAATATCGGATTTAGCCGCTGGCAGACCCATGCCGCGCGGTTCCATGTCAATTGGCTGCAAGTAGAGCGCAGCGATCTCCAGTTCGTTAATGGTGATCGGCTCGCCAGCCGGATGTTCGGTAAACGCGAACGCGGCAGGTGCCGTTAATACTCCGGCAATAATCGCGCTGGCAATCAAACTTTTTTGCATCTTCATCAAACCCATCCTCATATCATCAATATCATGTTGTTTTTGATTTTTGCTTATCATTGCTTCCCGTATTCGAACGTCTCAGCGCGCTGACGCATAATCCACAGCGCAGCCAGAGCAGCGAACACCAATACGACTTGCGGTATCAGCGTTTCGACGTAGGGGTAGATCCCCAATACGCTGATTTCCGGAACCCACGTCAACAGCGTCGGCTCAAACAGCTTGCCTTCAATTAACTCCAGTACCCCTTTACCGACGAACACAAACGCCATCAGGTACATAAAACAGCCGGTAAACATGAAGAAGGGTTTCAGCGGCAGTTTGACTACGGTAAAGCGCATCACCAGATAAGCGATAAGCAATATCACGCAACCAATCAGGAAGCCTGCCAAAATATAGAGGTGCCCCGCCACGTTGCTGGCATCCCCCACTAACGCAAAGTAGAACAGTACCGTTTCCGCGCCTTCGCGGTACACCGCCAGGAAGCTGGTCAGCCACAAACCGATTACCGAACCGCTGCTCAGGGAGTGCGACAGCTTTCCTTCCAGATACGCTTTCCAATGTCGGGCTTCGACTTTCGACAGTAGCCAATAGCTCATGCTGAACAACATCACCACCGCAATCAGCATGGTGAACCCTTCCAGCAATTCACGGCTGGCACCGGAATTACTGAACAACATCTGGAACAACACGGCGGTCAATACGCTGCACACCAGTGCCACATACACCGACTGGCGGATCAACAGCAGCTTGTCATGGTGATTGTTTTTCACCAGATAGGCGACGATGGCCGCCACGATCAGCAGCGCCTCCAGCCCTTCGCGCACGATGATCAACAGACTGTAAATCAGCAGGCTCCAGTGAGTTTCGCTGCCACTGCCCAGCATAGTGACCGCGTTAGCCAAGTCCTGTTGCATCGCATCGGCCTGCGCATGCAGCTCAGAAACCGGCTGTCCGGCGCTCATCATACTGACCATACGGGTGAAGTAGCCTTCCAGCTTGGATTTGAATGCGGAATCACGCGAGCCGACTTTGTTCTCCATACCGCTGGCTTCAAACAGATCGAAGTAGGCATCCTGCACCGCCATAATGGCCGGTTTTGCCTGCCCGCTTTCATACTGCGCAATCGCCGCTGCGATAGCCTGGTTGATGTTATTCACTACGCTGGCCCAGTCCGCATACGGGACGTCAGCGCCAGCGATACCGCTATCCGGTGCCGCTGATACCGGCTGGTCGTCACGGGTGGTGGGCAAGCCCGGTAGCACATCTTCGATATCTTGCAACAGCGTGGTGACCCGATAAGCCACTTCGCTCATTTGATCCGGCTGAGCGGTCAGCGCAATCAGTGCGCTGAATTGCTGGTTGATCGAGGCAGCTTGCTGCGAAGAGCGGTTTTGGCGCATCGACATTTCCATCTCGGAGTTTTTAAATCCCTGATAGTGTGCCAGCTGTACGCTTTGACTGGCTTTCTGATAGTCGCCCGCCTGATAGTCAGCCACTGCTTGTGCCAACCCATCGTCAATGGTTTTGAAACTTTGCTGCCAGTAGAGGGCGATATCGCTGTTGCCATAAGCCCCGTGCTGCTCCTGCGCCACTAATTTGTGACCGTCAGTCAACACCGGCAACACGCTATCCAACTCGCCTTTCAGCCAGTTCACCTTGGCCTGAATGTCGGCTTGCGGCTTACCTTCGCCAATCATGCGGCGAATTTCACCAAAGGTGGCTTCCAGTTGATAGCTTTTCTGCGCGGAGATGTTGATACGAATCGGCCCTTCCAGGTTCTCAAACACCTCGAAGTAGGCCATCTGGACTTCGGTACGGGCTTCATCCGGCTTCTGCTGCTGGTAGAGTTCAGCGGTCTTATCCAGGCGGCCCTGAATATCATGGATGAAGGTGCTATAATCCGTTGCGGCTAACACCGACAAACTGGAGAACATAAAAAACAGTACAGTCAAACATTTCTGCCAAATAGACATAAGTACGATGGTCATCGACAATGAGAGTTATTTTCATTATCACGTTTTAACATTTACATTTCTTAACGTAAATCACAAAAGGGCTCACTGTTTCAGAAATATTGTAACATCGTGCTCTACCTCTTCCATTTGGTGCAGTTCTGCCAGCGTGTCGAACGCTTCCTGTTCATCCAGCCGACTCATGGCAAATCCGACGTGTACCAACACCCAACTGCCGATCAGGCTGGCAACCTCAACGCCATCCGCCACCAGCGCAACATTCACTTCACGCTTAACGCCGCATACATCTACCCACGCTGTATCCTGCACGTTGTCGGCCAGTGCGATGACCTTTCCGGGAATGCCGAGACACATGATAATGATCCTTTTTAAGTAGTACGGGCTGCGGTGTATTCGATTTAGCAAGATTCAGGCCAACGACACCATCAATGCTTTCATTGATCCTTTCGCAATACTCACCGATATACCCTGTCATTGTAGTGGTGTAGTGGCACACTGATACTGGCCACCTGATCGGAGGTGATATGCTCACCTCATCAACACGACAGGTGACCTCATGGGTAAACATTTTACGGCGGAATTTAAGCTCGAAGCCGCAAAGCTGGTTGTCGACCACGGCTACACATACGTTAAGGCCGCAGAGGCGGTTAATGTCAGCCATTCTGCCATTAGTCGCTGGGTCAATAAGCTTCGCCTTGAACGACAGGGAAAAACGCCAACGGGACTTCCTCTTACCCCTGAACAGCTCGAGCTGCGTGAGATGAAGAAAAAAGTCCAATGCCTTGAAATGGAGAACGAAATCCTAAAAAAGGCTACGGCGCTCTTAATGTCGGACTCACTCAACGGTTCACGGTAGTCGACAGGCTGAGGGCGCGATACCCGGTCACGGCGTTGTGCCAAACTTTTGAGGTACATCGCAGCAGCTACAGGCACTGGCAGGCTTCCGCTAATGAACCCGACGGTGAGCGCGTGGTTAAGTGTAGTCGCGTCATGGAAGCCTGGAACGCCAGCGGCGGCTCTGCCGGCGCTCGAAGTATCGCGACCATCGTCACCGGCAGCTCTGGTGTCAAAATGGGGCGCTGGCTGGCTGGCAAGCTGATGAAGGAGCTGGGTATCGCCAGCTGCCAGCGACCGGCTCACAAATACAAACGCGGCGGCAATGAACACGTTGAAATACCGAACTATCTCAACCGCCAGTTCGCGGTTACCGCGCCGGATCAGGTCTGGTGCGGCGATGTGACCTACATCTGGACGGGCAAATGCTGGGCTTACCTTGCGGTGGTGCTAGACCCATATCGTTATACACATCTTTCTAACGCACTGTTTAATCAATGAGTTACGGGTTTATCTCAGAGTGGCATTTTGAACCTCAAAAAGCCAATGGGATGGCTTGAATGCCTTAATTCACGGGGTTCTGAGCATCCTGTTCAAAAAATGGCCAAAAGATGTGTATAACGATATGTGCTAGACCTGTTCGCCCGCAAACCGGTGGGCTGGGCCATGTCGACGTCGCCGGACTCGGCGCTGACAGTTAAAGCGTTGCAGATGGCCTGGGAACTCCGGGGACAACCAACAGGAGTCATGTTCCACAGCGACCAGGGCAGCCACTATACCAGCCGTCAATACCGGCAAGCCCTGTGGCGCTGCCGGATAAAGCAGAGTATGAGTCGGCGGGGTAACTGCTGGGATAATGCGCCAATGGAGCGGTTCTTCCGCAGCCTGAAGACAGAATGGGTGCCGACAAAGGGTTACAACAGCTTCAGCGAAGCCCAGGACGCGATTATCCGCTACATCACGGGGTATTACAGCGCTATCCGGCCTCACTGGTATAACGGCGGCTTAACTCCAAACGAATCTGAGCGACTGTTCTACATACAGTCTAATGCGGTGGCCAATATTAGTTGACCACTACACTTAATATTTTATTTGTGATGGATATTCATGCTGAGTTGTCGAGGCATATCTTGTTGAACAAACATTTTCTATGCAACCTTCGCGCTCGCGTTGCATGTGCCATCGCCAGAGCGCAAAACAGGATTTCTTGATACCACTTGCAATGCCAGGCATTTTGTGCGTTAATAAACGCGTCGGTTTGATAAGCAGACATGATCAACTCAGTTTACTAAAGCAGTTCTCACATCTAAGTGCTATCTAAGAGTTATCCTCGATACCCCTTCTTTTTGAGTTTCATCTTTACGCTCTGATTCCATCCTGTTCTCAAGCCCTATTCGCCGAAAGGCTCATTAAGAAGGTAATAGATATGTCTACAAAATGACTGGTTTAGTAAAATGGTTCAACGCAGAGAAGGGTTTTGGCTTCATTTCCCCGACTGACGGTAGCAAAGATGTTTTTGTTCATTTTTCTGCAATTCAGAGCAACGCATTCCGCACTCTGGATGAAGGTCAGAAAGTTGAATTTTCGATTGAAAATGGCCCCAAAGGCCCAGCAGCCGCGAACGTGGTTGCGCTGTAAGTAAGGATAGGTTCGTTATTTCTACATTATTTTTAAAATGTCCGTGTTGTCACGGTTCCCAATACAGAACGTCGCATTTTGACGTTTCACCGTGGAACCCGCATGGCGCGAAATGCATTTTTTGCAAATCCGTCATGCAAGTGGAAAGCAACAGCGCCATGCACACAGGACAGCTAATAAAAACGCCAACATCATTGGCACATTATTTGTATTAGCTCAGACCTGATCTGACAGTTACCGGTTATTTATACAGGTGTCTGTCAGATTAAATCTGGTTCAGATTTTTTTCTGCCCAGACTCGTTTACCATCAAGTAACGTGGCCATTGGCGTACGCCCGCAGCACATTTTACCCTGATGAGTTCGCTCATTATTGTAATGCCACAACCAGTTGTCCAGATCCTTTTGTAGACTTTCTAGGTCCTCGTATAACGTCTTACGGAACGCAACCTGATAAAAATCCTGCAAAATAGTTTTATGGAAGTGCTCGCAGATACCGTTTGTCTGCGGAGACATCGCTTTCGTTTTCGTATGGTCTATACTCGATTAACTTGAAGTTGCATTTTTCAGCGTCTGGAAGTTGTCATTAATCCTGCGCGACAAGCCCCCTGCCAGTCCCGGTAATATATTGCGGAAGAAGTGGTGTATTTCCTGCCGAAACGCCTTTGGTGAAGCGAAGTAGCGGTTGTTTCTCACCTTTTCATTCATCACTTTCCACAGTCTTTCTATCGGGTTCAGATTCGGGCTGTAAGGCGGCAGATAGTGGAGGTCGATATTCATCACATATGCCCACTTTTTCACCAGCTCCGCCCGGTGGTAACCCGCTCCGTCGAGTATGATATGCACCTTCTGTCTTATCGGGTAAGTTTCCCGGATGGCGATAAAAAAGCGGGCGATATTGAGACTGTTGATGCTGTCGTACTCCCGAACCACCGTGCTGCCGATGTCGTTCAGGTTCAGGGCTCCCATGATGTTCAGACGGGTACGACTACCGGTGGTTTCCACTGGCTGAGATTTTTTCCCCGCAGGCATCCAGCCATATGCCAGTTTTGTTCCCTGTGTCGGGTGGACGCCATCGATGAACAGGATGGGTTCATCGTCACCGGCTTTTTGTTTCAGCTCGTTGTAGGTTTCCACAAACGCCTGCTGCGCTGCTGCACTGAATTTATGTGGGATACCGACAGGCTTTCGATAACTGAAGCCGTTGCGGTGCAGCCATTTAGTCATTCCCGGAACGGTGTAGCGGATACCCCACCAATCAACAACCTGTTCAATGATAGCCTGTGTAGTGGGAAGAAGGTTGTTCGTCAGAGATGTGGTGAGTTCAGCGGTTTGCTCTTCGCTGAGATGACTATCAGAGCCGCCATTCTCAGGCGCAAGTTTCTCACCCTTTAGCCAATCATTTAGATGACGGCGTACCGTGGTTTCGTGAATAAGTTGCGATTGTGCAATCATTCCTGGCGTCCAGCCATCGGCAGACAATAGGACACACCGTATCCGATCGCGCACATGATGGTCACGACTTGTTTGGTGAAGATTCCTTAACTTTTTTTTCTGCTCTTCAGTGGGATGAATGTTCATAACCATGAAATGGGTATTGTTCATGGAAAATCAAGCATCTTCAATGATTACGAGTATATATCGTTGATAGCCAAGTACAGCTGATAGTCATGTTGTTCCACTTTACCGCAGTACTCCGTCCCCCTGTCCGTCAGTATTCTTAGCATTGGCAGCCCCTGAGCTTCGTAGAACGGCAGCACGCGATCATTGAGCAGGTCGGCGGCAGAGATCGGTGCTTTACTCGTGTAAAGCTTGCAGTGCGCCACTTTCGAGTACGTATCCACGAACGTCTGCTGGTAGATACGGCCAACACCTTTCAGATTACCCACGTAGAAGGTGTCCTGCGACCCCAGATAACCCCATATCGTTATACACATCTTTCTAACGCACTGTTTAATCAATGAGTTACGGGTTTATCTCAGAGTGGCATTTTGAACCTCAAAAAGCCAATGGGATGGCTTGAATGCCTTAATTCACGGGGTTCTGAGCATCCTGTTCAAAAAATGGCCAAAAGATGTGTATAACGATATGAGATAACCCGGGTGAGCAGTCTCTATTTCACCACAGGCTTCGTCGTCGTGCGCCTTCTTCTCCAGTGCAGCGATTTGAGCATCAGTAAGTACAATGCCTTCTCTGGCAACTTTTTCCTCAAGTGCCTTCAGGCGCTTACGAAAGTTTTCCAGATCGTGTCGTTGCCAGATGGAGCGCACACCGCTGCCAGAAATGAAGACGCCTTTTTTACGCAGCTCATTACTGGTCCGGTGCTGGCCATGAGCCGGGAACTCAATGGCGTAATCAACAACCGCACGTTCAGTGGCTTCATCAGCACGGTTTTTCAGGTTGGGAACCCGGCGGTTTTGGTTAACCAGAGCGTCAATGCCGCCTTCTGCCGCCAGTTCCTGATAGCGATAAAACGTGTCGCGTGACACCCCCATGATTTTACAGGCTTTTGATACGTTACCGAGTTCTTCGGCGAGATTGAGCAGGCCGGCTTTGTGTTTGATGATGGGATTGTTAGTATGAAGCATGAGAGTTACCTCGTGTTTTGTATAAGGATTCGACACCCATATCAAAACCGGTAACTCTCAACCTTTCAAGGTCCAGTGTCAGATCAAGTCGCGACTAATACACATTATTCCTGATAATTTCAGAATAAAAACCTCTGTATAAATGAAACCACACCTAGGCTCACCTCGTTATACACATCTCTGTTCGTGCCTGAGCGCGCGTAGCGTTTCGGCGGCCGCCATGACTTTCTGCAAGCCTTTCCTGATAGTTTTTGCGCCTGGTTCACCGTCGCCTTTTCGAGCAAGAAAGCCTCCCAGTTGCGCAACTAAGCGCAATACTTCGTTTAGCTTAGGGCGGCCCTTGGGCATACGCTTGTTCATCAGTAGGTAAGCTCCATGAGTCTCGTCGGAATCAAAGAACAACATTGCGTCCAGCTCTGGACAGGTTCGTCCCATACGCATTAAATAGGCGATGCGCCATGCCACGATCATGAACAGCGCCAATGCCCGCTCAATGCGATCCACGGTCGATAACTGTAACGCTTCGACACAGCAGCCGTTCTTCAGCACATTGAAGAACATCTCGATTTCCCATCTAGCCCGATACCAGTCGATCAGCTCCACGATATCTTCTCGTCCTTCAGGTACGCGATTGCTCAGCAACCGCCACTCGACCGGCTTCACGCCTGCTGGCGGCTCAATTTCCTTGGCTATCACACAAGTCACTGCCAACCCGCAACGCAGCGACACTCGCTTCACGCGCAGCGCCTGTTTCACCGTACGCGCCTTCTGCCCCGCGCGAGCCGCCATAACGAATTGGATTTCTCCCACCGGCACGGTCTTTCCAACCTTCTGCCAAAGCTTCTCATTACAGTCCAGACTGCGATTATGAGTCGAGCGGATCAACCAGTCAGCCGGAGTGCCAAGGTCATCAGCGAGCTGCATCAACGCCTTGATATCCGCTTCGCGATCGGCTAAGTACACCAGACGTGTGTTTGGCAACTCCGAGGCGAGTTCAGCAACTCGCTCGTATCCCTCGAGCCAGCGCGTACTCTCCTTGAGCCCATCGCGTTTTCCGTCTGCATCCTTCGGCTCTCTTGCCCACATCCACGCATCCAGTACGCCCAACCCCACGCGATCCGGACTGACCGCGTAGGTCGGATGCAGGTACAGACCACGCCTGGCTTCGTAGTTCAAAGGACCCAAGCCTTGGATTTGCTGCCCGTTGAAGTCAAGCTCGGTAGTGTCTTGGATACACAGCACAACCTCGTGTTCTCGGATCCTTTCCTGCGTACGCTGCCAGTGAGGTTGCAGAATGTCTCGCCATTCGAATGCTTGGTTCTCCATGAAGCGGTAAGCACCCAGCGTCTCAGACCATCCGAGGCACGCATGCGGAATGCTGGCTTGCGGATTCTCAGCCAGCCGTATCAAAAGCCCTTTGGCACGCTTATTGAGCCTCGTGTCACCAAGATTTACCCCTTCCAGTTCTTGGTGTGCCCAGCCATCTGAATCCCGTGTCATTTTTCAGCGCCGTAAATGGCGATAGTACACGTCGGTTTCACTTCATTTACAACCCCACCGGCTGCCTATTTCAGCCCGCTAACCCTTGGCATATAAGGCGTTGCGGACTTGTGTATAACGAGGTGGCTTCAAGTGCCTCGATATCCAGCTCCAGTTTGTTGGCAGCACGCAGCAGCGTTTGTTTGCCGCCGCAGCAAAAATCGAGATTAAATTCACGGAAAAGTACAGTAGCGCGAGGAATGGCGATGGCCAGTTCCCCCAGTGTACGATCGCGGTAATGCATGATAAGACCCTCAGCGGCAAAAACAATAAGATGTATTTTAAATACATCTTATTGTGATGGATATAGCTAAAAAGAGGTACGCAGAGGGGGTCATTTAGGGTTAAATTTAACTGGGTGATACCCAGACCAGAGCTGTTGCTTTTCTGGTTCCTTCGGTAGCGTTTTCCGCACAAAACTCCTGCCCGTATTGGTGAGTAAGCGGTTCAGATCAATCTGGGTATTGCCTTCGCTTTTGAACGCGTGGTTAAACTTTTTTCTTCAATCGATTCTGGACTTAACGAATCGACATAACCAGAAAACGTTTTCGTCTCTCGTTTGAAAGCGTTGGCAATTTGTTGACCCAAAGGGTTTGATCCATCTGCTGAGTAACAGGAAATGACGCGGATGTACTGATAAAGCGCCAGCGTTTCTGCTCGGTAATGATAGTCATACATGTACTTTAGATCTGCACCATCAACCCTATCCAGTTTTCGGTAATGACTCCAATTAGTAGAACATGTGTTTTTCGATGAAGGCTCCGATAACTTTTTCGTGGATCTCGACGGAGCGCGAGAAGCAAATCGTTTTACGCGCCAGTCGTTTAATGCGGGTACGGAGCGTCAGGTTATTGCGCTCTATGCGTTGCGTGAAGATCTTGCCAGTCAGATGTTTCTGCTTCGGAACCTCTCTTGCATAGCTGCCCCAGTTGTCACTGGTAATCATGCCGATGTTGAACGGTGTCAACAGAGCCAGCAATTCACGGCAGGTCTCATCGGTTCGGGGGCCAAAAGTGTAGGCCAGAACACCGCCCGTTTTGGTATTGTAAGCGTACCAGAGCCAGTGCTGTAGCGCCTGACTGCCAACGAAGCTCCATTGCTCATCAAGTTCACAGATAAGGGCGACGTCGGCGTGAGCAACGGGAGAAGACGTTATCCTGCGGGGCGAGAGCTTTTTAAAGCCCGGATGACCGTATTGATGCCGATTTTCAACGTTCTGGCGGTATCGCGAACACCGGCACCGTTGAAGGCCATATCAACGATCTGCTCTTTGACTCCCGGCTTTCGCGCTTCATAGCGGTAGGTAAGCTGGAATACACGGCGACAGCACTGACACCGGAAGCGTTCGCGCTTAGTTGGACTAAGGCTATGTCGATAAACTTTATCTGAATGGCAGCGAGGGCAATGAACAAAAACAGTAACCACGTGGAAACCTCAAATAGCGGCAGAATATCACAAAAGCCAACTATTTGAAGGCATTACCCGATTACCATTGAAAACCTCAATGAATACCTTTCACTTTTATCTCTTCAGAAAAAGAAAAGGCACATCATAGAACAAAAAGGATATAAATCTCACAACCGTTTTCATTTTAAGAAAATGATTACTATTCATATGTTTTGCTACGGATGTCGCACGGTTACAATGAGTGTAATTTCAAAGGATAACAGTTACACAACGACTAAACGAAAAAAATGGACATTAGAGAAAACCATGCTATTAAATATTAATACAAGGGGCTAGAGACCAAGAGGAAGATTAATCTGCAAACATAAATTTTCATAAAACCAGATAATAAAATAAACACAAGGAAGTTTTTACATCAATCATTTATTAACTCACCATCGATGAATGTATTCACCCTACATAGAATCCAGGTGCATTTGCCCATGCAGACATTTTTTCGGGAACAACCGGTTAAATAGGTACTAGACGATGGAAAGAACTGTTGTACTCCTTCATTTTGATCGCTATTTTACTGTCGCCCTTGGATACCTCATCCATCAATGGTTCCATACCCAAAAACTTGAGGTAAATATTCAATATACCACTGAGCAACTTGAGCAAGCGGATATTATTTTCACCACAGCGACTCAGCACGCACCGCGCTGGTGGCGTCAATTTAGCCGAAAACGGCGTGCTACCTTACTTTTCTTGCTGGTAAAGCAGAAGAACACGCTCTGCTGTGGTTATGAAGACGGACAGTTGGCGCTAGGCGATCCACCAGAAACGCTGTCCGCGTTGTTAAATACCTTTGTTGCCAGCCCTTTACCGTCTGGGATTCCATCCCACGTACAGCAATATAATATCGTGCAGTGCCTCAGTCCACGCGAGCGGGAGGTATTATGGGGCTACAAACAGGGACTAAATAACATTAAAATCAGTGAGCTATCCGGAATATCAATTAAAGCCATCAGCGCATACCGTAATCACGCGATGCAGAAGTTGATGCTGAAAAACCATGCAGATCTCCACGAGTGGTTACACAGTATCGCCGCCGAGAACCTTTCCTGCTATTTCAAGCAGAAAAGACAAAGGACGCACAGGGCGTCCTCAGTCTGATGGCAAAGTCACTTTACCCCTTGTCATCTTCGGTGAAAGCCTGGAATGACGGTGGGTGTAGTGCTGTTTGTCAGCGGCCCCCTAAAGGAACGCTTATTTGGCATTTGCCAGCACGGCGCTGACAATATCTACCGCTTCTTTCTCAATGCGCGCGCGATGCTCCGCGCCCAGGAAACTTTCGCAGTAAATCTTGTAGGCTTCTTCCGTGCCCGATGGACGCGCTGCAAACCAGCCGTTATCCGTCATCACTTTCAATCCGCCAATAGAGGCACCGTTACCCGGAGCAGCCGTCAAACGTGCCGTGATCGGATCGCCAGCCAACGTACTGGCAGCAACCTGTTCAGGTGATAAGCGCGACAGCGCCGCTTTTTGCGCGTGAGTCGCAGAGGCTTGAATACGGTTGTAACTCGGCGCACCAAAACGGGCCGCCAGCGCATCATAGTGTTGCTGCGGATTTTTACCGGTTACCGCAGTGATCTCAGCCGCCAGCAGACACATGATGATGCCATCTTTATCCGTTGACCATGGCGTGCCATCGAAGCGCAGGAAGGATGCGCCCGCACTCTCTTCACCGCCGAAACCAAAGCTGCCATCGAATAAACCATCAACAAACCATTTGAACCCGACCGGCACTTCCACCAGTTTACGCCCAAGGCAGGCCACCACACGGTCTATCATGGCGCTGGAAACCAGAGTCTTGCCGACAGCAACAGATTGCCCCCACTGCGGACGATGACGGAACAGGTAGTCGATAGCAACCGCCAGATAGTGATTCGGGTTCATCAGACCCGCGGGCGTCACAATGCCGTGGCGGTCATAATCAGGATCGTTGGCAAAGGCCAGATCAAATTTGTCACGCAGTACCAGTAATCCCGCCATCGCTGACTCTGAAGAGCAGTCCATGCGGATAACGCCGTCATGATCCAAGGTCATAAAGCGGAACGTCTGATCGACCGCATCGTTGACCAAGTGTAAATTCAACTTGTAGTGCTCTGCGATGCGCTGCCAGTAGGCAATGCCTGAACCACCCAACGGATCGACACCCAGTGTCAGCCCTGCCTTCTGAATGGCGGGGATATCCACGACCTCACGCAATCCCTCGACATAAGGTTGCACCAGATCTTGCTCATGCACATGACCGCTCTGCCAGGCTTTGTCCAGCGTCAGGCGTTTTACTGCTTTTAACCCATCAGCTAAGAGGGCGTTGGCACGTTTTTCGATAACGCTGGTGACATTGGTATCAGCGGGCCCGCCATTGGGCGGATTATATTTAATACCGCCATCTTCCGGTGGGTTGTGAGACGGAGTAATCACAATCCCGTCGGCCTGCGCATTGCCTTTGCGATTATGCACCAGAATGGCATTGGAGATAGCGGGCGTCGGAGTAAAGCCATTGTCCTGCTGCACCACCACTTCAACGCCGTTCGCTGCCAACACTTCCAGCACTGAGATAAAAGCCGGTTCCGACAGCGCGTGGGTGTCTTTACCCACAAAACAGGGGCCGGTGATCCCTTGCTTTTTGCGTTCTTCGGCAATCACCTGAGCGATAGCCAGAATATGCGCCTCATTAAAACTGTGGCGCGCCGCGCTGCCGCGGTGACCCGATGTCCCGAACTTCACTACATGTGCGGCGTTATCCACATCGGGGCGTAATACATAATACTGTGACGTTAATTGCGCTACATTAATCAAATCACTTTGCCGGGTGGGTTGTCCGGCTCTGGGGTGATTAGCCATCGGCGTTCTCCCTGACGCTATTCGTTAAGACGCTATTTGCTAAATAGTACCGCACACTTTTTCGACAAGCTCCGTGGGGAACTGCATCGATTGCATGATTTGCTCAACCATGCTGCGTTTGCGATCCGTATTGGTATTGGTGATGACCCAGTAAGGCGTACCCTGAATATGCTTGGGTTTGGTATGGACGCCATGCTGAAGCAGTGTGTGTTCGTCGCCGGCAAAATAAACGCGCGTGCGGCCATGAAGCTGCTCGGTTGCCGCAGAAAAAGCGTTCGGTTCGAGGCAATATAAGGCGGAGAGCACCAGCATAAAGCGATTGATGGCTTTACTTTGCGCGGCGTATTCATCGGACAACAACAGTTCACGCACAGCCCTTACACCATCACGCGGTTTTGTGGCTACGCTCGCTGGCGTCTGCGCTTTCGTTGTGGCCGTTTCAGAAGCGGCGACCACCTGCCCTGCCCGGAAATTCAACATCCGACGCAGAATATCCGAGGCGCTTTCACCAATGTGCTGCGTGTGGCTGGCAATATAACGATACAGCTCTTCGTCGACCTCAATAGTTTTCATCTTTATCCAGTACTGTTTTTACTCTAATTAATAGGCAAGAAGTATATAGGCGAATCAATACCACCGAACAGCGGCATTACACAAACAATATCGAAAGTCAGACGATCCCCCATCTGCTCCCTCGCCCCATTACCTGTAACCTGCAAAAAGCATAGTCTTCATTTTCCACAGGGCAACATCATCGGCAGCAGTCATGATACCCTAAGCGCCTGTGTCTCTGAATGAACTTCACCATGAAATTGAATTATCGCTTGCAAAATGCGCAACAACCCACGCATGCACTGCCCATCGTATTGATTCACGGTCTGTTTGGTAATCTGGATAACCAGGGCATTCTGGCGCGAGACCTGCAAAAGCAGCACGATGTCATTCAGGTCGACTTACGCAACCACGGATTATCACCACGCACGTCGGAAATGAACTACCCGGCCATGGCAGGCGATGTGAAAGCATTACTGGATACATTAAGCATCGATAACGCCATTATCATCGGACACTCCATGGGAGGAAAAACCGCTATGGCGTTAAGCGCACAGATCCCTGATCGTATTGAGAAGATCGTCGCCATTGATATTGCGCCGGTGGATTACCAACTGCGTCGCCACGATGACGTTTTTGCAGCCCTGCGTGCGGTTACCGCGGCAGGCGTCACCACGCGCACCGAAGCCGCGGCTATCATGCGTCATCACCTCAGGGAAGAAGGCGTCGTGCAATTTCTACTGAAATCCTTTCAGCAGGGAGAGTGGCGTTTTAATGTCCCGGTGCTGTGGGAGCAGTATGAGCACATTGTCGGCTGGGAAACCGTACCCGCCTGGCATAAACCCATCCTGTTCATTCGCGGTGCGGCATCCCCTTATCTGGACGACCGCTATCGGGAAACGCTTTTGCAGCAGTTTCCCAATGCCAAAGCGCATGTGATTGCAGGCAGCGGCCACTGGGTTCATGCAGAAAAGCCCGATGCTGTTCTGCGCGCTATTCACCGTTTCCTTGAAGAGCCCCCCGCATAATCCGTAGCGATCGGCGGCAGTTACCCATTGTCACCGCCAGCCTCGCTAGGGTATGATGGTGCCCGCAGTAGAGGGACGGCTGAATCAGCCTTATGCACAGTAACCACATCATCAGAATGTCACGCTTAACCGAGACGTGCATTTTGGTCAGACTTCCTTGCAGCAGCACTACCTATGGCAAAAGAACAAACGGACCGTACCACGTTGGATCTGTTCGCGGATGAACGTCGGCCAGGTCGTCCCAAAACCAACCCGCTTTCACGCGACGAACAGCTTCGTATTAATAAGCGCAATCAATTGCGTCGTGACAAGGTGCGGGGCTTGCGCCGCATCGAATTGAAAATTAATGAGGAAGCCGTGGAAGCACTCAATAGCCTGGCTGAAATGCAGAACATCAGCCGTAGTGAGCTCATTGAACGCATGTTGCTGGCGCAACTGGCGGAAAAAGGCCTTTCTGTAGTGGCACACTGATACTGGCCACCTGATCGGAGGTGATATGCTCACCTCATCAACACGACAGGTGACCTCATGGGTAAACATTTTACGGCGGAATTTAAGCTCGAAGCCGCAAAGCTGGTTGTCGACCACGGCTACACATACGTTAAGGCCGCAGAGGCGGTTAATGTCAGCCATTCTGCCATTAGTCGCTGGGTCAATAAGCTTCGCCTTGAACGACAGGGAAAAACGCCAACGGGACTTCCTCTTACCCCTGAACAGCTCGAGCTGCGTGAGATGAAGAAAAAAGTCCAATGCCTTGAAATGGAGAACGAAATCCTAAAAAAGGCTACGGCGCTCTTAATGTCGGACTCACTCAACGGTTCACGGTAGTCGACAGGCTGAGGGCGCGATACCCGGTCACGGCGTTGTGCCAAACTTTTGAGGTACATCGCAGCAGCTACAGGCACTGGCAGGCTTCCGCTAATGAACCCGACGGTGAGCGCGTGGTTAAGTGTAGTCGCGTCATGGAAGCCTGGAACGCCAGCGGCGGCTCTGCCGGCGCTCGAAGTATCGCGACCATCGTCACCGGCAGCTCTGGTGTCAAAATGGGGCGCTGGCTGGCTGGCAAGCTGATGAAGGAGCTGGGTATCGCCAGCTGCCAGCGACCGGCTCACAAATACAAACGCGGCGGCAATGAACACGTTGAAATACCGAACTATCTCAACCGCCAGTTCGCGGTTACCGCGCCGGATCAGGTCTGGTGCGGCGATGTGACCTACATCTGGACGGGCAAATGCTGGGCTTACCTTGCGGTGGTGCTAGACCTGTTCGCCCGCAAACCGGTGGGCTGGGCCATGTCGACCTCGCCGGACTCGGCGCTGACAGTTAAAGCGTTGCAGATGGCCTGGGAACTCCGGGGACAACCAACAGGAGTCATGTTCCACAGCGACCAGGGCAGCCACTATACCAGCCGTCAATACCGGCAAGCCCTGTGGCGCTGCCGGATAAAGCAGAGTATGAGTCGGCGGGGTAACTGCTGGGATAATGCGCCAATGGAGCGGTTCTTCCGCAGCCTGAAGACAGAATGGGTGCCGACAAAGGGTTACAACAGCTTCAGCGAAGCCCAGGACGCGATTATCCGCTACATCACGGGGTATTACAGCGCTATCCGGCCTCACTGGTATAACGGCGGCTTAACTCCAAACGAATCTGAGCGACTGTTCTACATACAGTCTAATGCGGTGGCCAATATTAGTTGACCACTACATTTCATCCTGACACATTGATTTCCGGCGTCATCCATGACGCCCAGTTTCCCTCCCTGGCAACGACATTAACGGATAGACCGCCCAGTTAAAATTGTTCCCAGTTATCATTTCCCGGTGGCAACGCCTTTTTTGCTGCGGTACCACTGCCAGCACGCGCCAAGGTGGCAACCGGCGCCTCCACAGGAGCGGCCACGGGCACGACGGATTCAGACAGTTGGAACACCGCCACAGTCCGGTTAAGCACCGCAGCCTGCTCTTCCAACGACAGTGCTGCAGCAGACGCCTGCTCCACCAGTGCCGCATTCTGCTGCGTCACACTGTCCATTTCCGCTACTGCTTGTCCGACCTGTGCAATACCTTTGCTTTGTTCACCGGAAGCCGAGGCAATTTCCCCCATGATGTCCGTCACATTGGTCACGGCACGCACAATGTCACTCATGGTAACACCCGCATCTTAAACCAGCTGCGAGCCAGTACCCACACAGTGTGCTGATTCAGCGATCAATCCCTCTATCTCTTTCGCCGCCTGCGCACTGCGCTGCGCCAGGCTGCGCATTTCACCAGCAACCACCGCAAAACCACGCCCTTGCTCACCGGCCCGCGCAGCTTCAACAGCGGCGTTAAGCGCCAGAATGTTAGTCTGGAAGGCAATACCATTGATCACCGTGGTGATCTCAGCAATACGTTTTGAGCTTCCCGAAATCTCCGCCATGGTTTTCACCACGTTATCGACGATCTCCCCCCCTTTTCGTGCCGTATTGGACGCTTGTAATGCCAATTGGCTCGCGTGATTGGCGTTTTCCGCATTCTGTTTAACAGTTGCCGTCAACTGCTCCATGCTGGCCTCTGTCTCTTCCAGTGCAGAAGCCTGATGTTCAGTAAGCGATGAGAAGTCGTTATTACCGGAAGCAATCTCGGAGGCACCAAGGTAGATGGCATCCGTGCTGGAACGAATTGTACTGACTGTCGTCGCCAGACTGGTTTGCATATCCCGTAATAGAGGCAACAAACGCCCCACGCAGTTACGACCAAAATCATGAATCGGTTTGCCGAGTTGTCCGGAGGCGATAGCACTGAAGTGTTCGCGCAACGTATCGAGTGGTTTAACCAAACAGGCCACGAGATAGCGATCGGTGAAAAACAGCAGCAACAACTCGACAACCAGTCCCGTCAGCAAAATATTTTGACCAATGGCGGTAATTTGCTGAAAGCGTGCGCCCGCTGCGGCGAATTTATCAGAGCCTGCCTTGTTAAAAGCGTTGACTGAGGCTCCAAATTGACGACTGAGCGCTGGCACCGTTTCCTTGGCATAGCGTTGATATTCATCCAAAGCATTGGCCTGCGCCTTTTGAAACATCGGATCAACGCCCTGGGTAATCAGGTTACCCCAATCGCGCACCACCGCTTCAGCCAGCGCGGCATCCAACCCCGCGTGATCGAGGCTGCTAAAGGTAGCCAGATCGGATTTCAGATTATTCAATGCCGTCAACGCTGACGCCTGCTCTTTATCCGCCAGTGTGTTTTCACCACTGCGACGCCAATCCACTACTCGTGCCAAACGGGTTACCATGCGAAAATATTGATCGTTGCCCTGATTGACTAAATTCATGTTATGAACCAGTAAGGTACTGGTCTGTGAAGTAGTGGTCATCTCTTTGAAGGAGAAAATGGGCTTTGTTGAATAAACAGATTTTATGCTACCAGCCCAGTAAAACGATTGTTTCCAGCAACGTAAAATCATGCAGTTAAGCATCATGAGAAAACGGAATGCCTGAGGTGATAAGCATTTTCTACCAAAATGGGCATAGTAAAACAGCACGATTCCCTATTATTCAACAAAGCCGAGAAAATGGTGTAGACGGCCCCCCCAAAGTACACAGAAAACCCCTAGAACCCATAACATTGCCGTTCTGATGGCGATGTTTCTCAAAAATTGCATAAGCAAGCTCCAGATATAAAATAACGTGCGGTAGGGTTATTATTTTTAAAAAAATCATCAGGTTTAAAACAATCCCCAAAAGGGGAAAACGCGCGATGCTTTACGCCTGCAAGCACACGGCGAACCTGCTACTTTCATCGTCAATATTAAAAGAATATTTAGTAGTTTCCCTCCGTGATCTACAGCACACTGTCACTAAAAATTAGTAATTAGTTCTACTTTTCAAAAAGATAGGAAAACAGACACTAACAATGTCGCAGCTAAAGTAATTAAAAAAACTGGCGAAATGGTGAAAAAGAAGGTAATGACTCCAATTAGTAGAACATGTGTTTTTCGATGAAGGCTCCGATGACTTTTTCGTGGATCTCGACGGAGCGCGAGAAGCAAATCGTTTTACGCGCCAGTCGTTTAATGCGGGTACGGAGCGTCAGGTTATTGCGCTCTATGCGTTGCGTGAAGATCTTGCCAGTCAGATGTTTCTGCTTCGGAACCTCTCTTGCATAGCTACCCCAGTTGTCACTGGTAATCATGCCGATGTTGAACGGTGTCAACAGAGCCAGCAATTCACGGCAGGTCTCATCGGTTCGGGGGCCAAAAGTGTAGGCCAGAACACCGCCCGTTTTGGTATTGTAAGCGTACCAGAGCCAGTGCTGTAGCGCCTTACTGCCAACGAAGCTCCATTGCTCATCAAGTTCACAGATAAGGGCGACGTCGGCGTGAGCAACGGGAGAAGACGTTATCCTGCGGGGCGAGAGCTTTTTAAAGCCCAGATGACCGTATTGATGCCGATTTTCAACGTTCTGGCGGTATCGCGAACACCGGCACCGTTGAAGGCCATATCAACGATCTGCTCTTTGACTCCCGGCCTTCGCGCTTCATAGCGGTAGGTAAGCTGGAATACACGGCGACAGCACTGACACCGGAAGCGTTCGCGCTTAGTTGGACTAAGGCCATGTCGATAAACTTTATCTGAATGGCCGCGAGGGCAATGAACAAAAACAGTAACCACGTGGAAACCTCAAATAGCGGCAGAATATCACAAAAGCCAACTATTTGAAGGCATTACCAAAAAGAACTACCGAATAAATATCCTTATTTAATAGCGGTTATTTCCGCTTTGCGCCAGGGGAAAGATACAAGTTTCTCCCACCCCCTGCGTCTGATATTATTACTTGATATGTAGGTGATAAACCGCACCATACCATTAAGAATAAAGAGGTTATTTTATCCATGGCACTCATAGGCATTTTCTTTGGCAGTGACACCGGCAATACCGAAAACATTGCCAAGACAATCCAACAGCAACTGGGCAGTGATGTTGCAGAGGTTCATGACATCGCTAAGAGCAGCAAAGAAGATATTGAAGCATTTGATATCCTGCTGCTTGGTATTCCGACCTGGTACTATGGTGAGGCCCAGTGTGATTGGGACGATTTCTTTACCACATTGGAAAAAATTGATTTCAATGGAAAAATCGTTGCCTTGTTTGGCTGTGGCGACCAAGAAGATTACGCAGAATACTTTTGTGACGCGATGGGAACGCTGCGCGACATTATTGAACCGCGCGGGGCAACTATTGTCGGCAACTGGTCAACCGAAGGTTACTATTTCGAAGCGTCTAAAGGGCTGGCAGACGATAACCACTTCATCGGTCTGGCCATTGATGAAGATCGTCAACCTGAACTGACCAGTGAACGCGTGAGTGCCTGGGTCAAACAAATCAGCGAAGAGCTCAACCTGAAAGCACTGGTAGGTTAATCGCCCCTGTTTTACACAGAAGCCCTGATAGCAATGTCAGGGCTTTATTAATAGATAAAACCGATTAAATTAATAGAAACATTTTTTTAACTTCCCGGTCTAACCCTGTACAATAGTACCCATCGGTTTTGTACGTTTATCAATTTTCTCCATTTTACAACAAGAGATTGCGCGCGAATGCACACCTTCTTTATGGAGACGGTATTGTTAACATCCCATGGTTTTCATTTTTAATGCGCGGTTCTATAATTGAGACGCCATTACAATTTTTGAGCCGACCGATGTCATAGGCTTAATTGCCCCCATCGACGAGAAAGTAACAGGACTAAACCCGCATGACTGACAATAACACCGCATTAAAGAAGGCCGGCTTGAAAGTCACTCTGCCAAGACTGAAGATTCTGGAAGTGTTGCAGGATCCGGAGTGTCATCACGTCAGCGCGGAAGATTTGTATAAAAAACTGATAGATATGGGCGAAGAGATCGGTCTGGCTACAGTTTATCGCGTGCTTAACCAGTTTGATGATGCCGGTATTGTCACCCGTCATAATTTTGAAGGTGGTAAGTCAGTGTTCGAGCTGACACAGCAACACCACCATGACCATCTTATTTGCCTGGATTGCGGACGCGTTATTGAATTCCGTGATGAATCTATCGAAACGCGCCAGCGCGAAATCGCAGACAGACACGATATTAAACTGACTAACCACAGTTTGTACTTGTATGGCCATTGCAGTACGGGCGACTGCCGAGAAGAAGAAACGCTCCACGACCCGAAATAAGTCAGGCTTTTTTCTGATTGATATCATAAAAAAACCGCCCACAGGCGGTTTTTTTCATTGCAGTCAAACACCCGTTTTAACCAACCCACGTATCACGCAGGCCTACCGTACGGTTAAAAACCAAATGTGTTTCGCTTGAATAACGGCGATCGGCACAAAAATACCCTTCACGTTCAAACTGATAGGCTTTTTCCACTTCAGCCTTTACCAAACTAGGTTCAACAAAGCCCTGAACCACTTTTAGCGAATCCGGGTTAATCGTTGCAAGGAAGTCATCCGCAGCACCTGGGTTTGGTACGCTGAACAGGCGATCGTAAAGGCGGAATTCAGCCGGCAGTGCATGTGCGGCAGAGACCCAATGGACAACGCCCTTCACTTTACGCCCGTCAGCCGGATCTTTACTCAAGGTTTCGGCATCATAGGTGCAATACAGCGTGGAGATAACACCCTGCTGATCTTTCTCAACGCGTTCCGCCTTGATGACATACGCATTGCGCAAGCGCACTTCTTTACCCAGCACCAGACGCTTGTACTGTTTGTTAGCTTCTTCACGGAAATCGGCACGATCGATATAAATCTCGCGGCTGAACCGCACCTGCCGCGTCCCCATTTCCGGGTTATTCGGATGATTCGGCATGGAAACCCACTCTTCGTGGCCTTCTGGCAGATTTTCGATAATCACTTTCACCGGATCCAAAACTGCCATGGCGCGCGGCGCATGCTCATTAAGATCGTCACGAATACAGGATTCCAACGCCGCCATTTCGACATTATTGTCCTGTTTGGTCACACCGATACGACGACAAAATTCGCGCACAGAAGCGGCAGTGTAGCCACGGCGACGCAGGCCGGAAATGGTTGGCATGCGGGGATCGTCCCACCCTTCAACCACTTTCTCCGTCACTAACTGATTCAGTTTGCGTTTGGACATCACCGCATATTCCAGGTTCAAGCGCGAGAATTCATACTGGCGCGGATGGCAAGGAATAGTGATATTGTCCAACACCCAATCGTACAGGCGACGGTTATCTTGGAACTCCAGCGTGCACAGTGAGTGTGTAATCCCTTCCAACGCATCGGAAATGCAATGCGTGAAATCGTACATGGGATAAATGCACCACTTTTTCCCGGTCTGGTGATGTTCGGCGAATTTGATACGGTACAGAACCGGATCGCGCATCACGATGAACGGTGATGCCATGTCTATCTTGGCACGCAGGCACGCAGTGCCCTCAGCAAATCCACCATTACGCATTTTTTCAAACAGGTTCAGGTTTTCCTGAACGCTGCGATCGCGGTAAGGGCTGTTTTTACCGGGGGAAGTCAGCGTGCCACGGTATTCGCGGATCTGCTCGGGAGAGAGTTCATCCACATAGGCCAGCCCTTTGCCGATCAGTTCGACCGCATACAGATGCAACTGGTCAAAATAATCAGAAGAATAGCGAATCTCTCCGCTCCAGGAGAACCCCAACCATTGCACATCCTGCTTGATGGACTCGACGTACTCGATATCCTCTTTCACCGGGTTGGTATCATCAAAACGCAGATTACACTGACCGTTATAATCTTTCGCCACCCCGAAATTGAGGCAAATGGACTTGGCATGACCGATATGCAAGTAGCCATTGGGTTCCGGCGGAAAACGGGTTTGTACCAGGCTGTGTTTTCCAGACGCCAGATCTTCATCAATGATCTGACGGATAAAGTTGGTTGGGCGGGCTTCTGCCTCACTCATGCTTGATTCCTCGATGCAAAACGACACATAACCCGCAATGGTCCAACAAGCTACGGCAGGACACAACTGTTACTTGCACTAAATCTTATAAAATACACAGAAAGAAGCAAAACTGCCGACGATTACGCATGAGGTAACCAAAAGCAGGCGTACTTTAGTACCAACGGCGAAAAAAATACGGTGTGAGGAAAGCCCCACGCCGCACTATTTAACGCTGACAATACAATGATTATTGCCCGTTTTGGATTTGCTTTAAGGCCGTCGCGATCGCTTCTGCCTGCGTCCCCACGACAATTTGCACATTCTGTTTATTCAAGCGGATAACTCCCGCCGCTCCCAAGCGTTTTGCCTGAGCCTCATACACTTGCGCAGAATCCACCACATTCAGCCGCAGACGTGTGATACACGCATCGATCCCGACCAGATTGGCTTTACCGCCCAGCGCCGCCAAATATCCCTGAGCCAGAGACGTCGTATCATTCACCTTCTTTTCTGCAACGCTTTGATTTAACGTGAAACCATCCGCCTCACTGCCGTCGACCGACAGCTCGCGCCCCGGCGTTAGCAAGTTGAAACGGTTGATAGTAAAACGGAACGTTGCATAGTAAATAACAAAGAACACCAGCCCTTGCGGAATCAGCATATACCACTGGGTTGCCAGCGGGTTACGCGACGAGAGAGCCATATCGACCAACCCGGCGCTAAAACCAAAGCCCGCAATCCAATGCATACTTGCGGCAATGAACACCGAGATCCCGGTCAACACGGCATGCAGCACATACAGCACGGGCGCTACGAACATAAACGAAAACTCAAGCGGCTCGGTGATCCCGGTAAAGAAAGCGGCAAACGCGGCGGCCATCATAATCCCAGCCACTTTGCTTTTGTTTTCCGGGCGCGAGCAGTGATAAATCGCTAATGCCGCCCCCGGTAAACCAAACATCATGATGGGGAAGAACCCCGCCTGATAACACCCCGTGATACCAACAACCGCTTTACCCGCATCAATGGACTGCTGCCAGCGGAGGAAGTTTGGAATATCGTTAATGCCTGCTACATCAAACCAAAATACCGAGTTCAACGCGTGGGTAATGACTCCAATTAGTAGAACATGTGTTTTTCGATGAAGGCTCCGATGACTTTTTCGTGGATCTCGACGGAGCGCGAGAAGCAAATCGTTTTACGCGCCAGTCGTTTAATGCGGGTACGGAGCGTCAGGTTATTGCGCTCTATGCGTTGCGTGAAGATCTTGCCAGTCAGATGTTTCTGCTTCGGAACCTCTCTTGCATAGCTGCCCCAGTTGTCACTGGTAATCATGCGATGTTGAACGGTGTCAACAGAGCCAGCAATTCACGGCAGGTCTCATCGGTTCGGGGGCCAAAAGTGTAGGCCAGAACACCGCCCGTTTTGGTATTGTAAGCGTACCAGAGCCAGTGCTGTAGCGCCTGACTGCCAACGAAGCTCCATTGCTCATCAAGTTCACAGATAAGGGCGACGTCGGCGTGAGCAACGGGAGAAGACGTTATCCTGCGGGGCGAGAGCTTTTTAAAGCCCGGATGACCGTATTGATGCCGATTTTCAACGTTCTGGCGGTATCGCGAACACCGGCACCGTTGAAGGCCATATCAACGATCTGCTCTTTGACTCCCGGCTTTCGCGCTTCATAGCGGTAGGTAAACTGGAATACACGGCGACAGCACTGACACCGGAAGCGTTCGCGCTTAGTTGGACTAAGGCCATGTCGATAAACTTTATCTGAATGGCAGCGAGGCCAATGAACAAAAACAGTAACCACGTGGAAACCTCAAATAGCGGCAGAATATCACAAAAGCCAACTATTTGAAGGCATTACCAACGCGTGGTGCAACCCAACAGGAATAAGCAGGCGGTTGAAGAATGCGTACACGCCCGCCCCCACCGAACCCAACTGCTGGATATGTTCGCCCAGCGTAACCAATGCACTAAAAATCACTGGCCAGACATTCATCAAAATGAAGGCAACAACGATCATCAGGAACGAGGTCAAGATCGGTACCAGCCGACGCCCGCTAAAAAACGAGAATGCTTCGGGCAATTTGACATGGCTGTAACGGTTGTAGAGTTCAGCTGAAATAATACCAACCAGAATACCAATAAACTGGTTTTGGATTTTGCTGAATGCCGCAGGCACTTCCGCCAGCGGGATATACTGGATCATCGAAACGGCTGCGGGAGAGCACAACGTGGTCAGTACCAGATAACCGACGAACCCGGTTAACGCTGTCGCCCCATCTTTATCCTTGGACATTCCATAAGCAATGCCTACCGCAAACAGCCCCCCCATGTTTTCAATGATTGCGGCACCGGATTTGATCAGTAACGCTGCCAGCGCACTCTCACTCCCCCCAACCATTGGGATCGATCCAGTACCCTATCCCCATGAGAATCGCTGCGGCTGGCAACGTCGCCACTGGCACCATCAGCGCTCGTCCTACCCTTTGCAAATAGCTAAGAACACTCACATTATCCTCTCTCTCCCGCCAGGGGATACCAAACTGCCCGTTAAACCCATTCACAGCAGCCATTCCATACCAGGCGGCTTGTGCTTGAAGTGTAAAAAAAATAATTCGCCACGCAAATTAAACCCTGACATTTTGTGATATAATGCGCAAAAAACCTGCATATTAAATCATTATACCTGTCAATCCCCTCATCTTATTTCAAGATAAAAAAACAGGCTAGACTAACTAATAACCTATCTTTATCATCCAGGCAGTAGCAAATCGGTTCACTGGTTTTGGAACGCTTATCCGGAGATTTATGTATGAGACTTATTCCCGTAACCACATCAGAGCAGGTAGGCAAATGGGCAGCACGACATGACATATTGTGCAGCGCATCAATGCCTTTAATCCCAGCGCTGAGCGCCCTTTTGTGTTAGGCCTGCCAACAGGCAGCTCACCGTTAGAAGCTTATAAAGCGCTTATCGTGATGCACAACGCGGGGCTGGTCAGTTTTAAGCACGTGGTGACATTTAATATGGATGAATATGTCGGTCTGCCGGCCGCACATCCGCAAAGTTATCACACGTTCATGTATGAGAATTTCTTCAATCACGTTGATATTCCGCAGGAAAATATTAACCTGTTGAACGGTAACGCTCCAGATGTGGTGGCCGAATGCCAACGTTATGAAGATAAAATGGCCTCCTATGGCAAGATTCACCTGTTTATGGGGGGAGTAGGTAATGACGGGCATATTGCGTTTAATGAACCCGCCTCATCCTTAGCCTCCCGTACGCGGATCAAGACGTTGACCGAAGAAACCCGCACCGCTAATTCCCGTTTCTTCGAGGGTGATGTGTCTCAGGTTCCCAAATATGCGCTTACCGTCGGCGCCGGCACCCTGTTAGATGCTGAGGAAGTGATGATTTTGGTGTCTGGCCGTAACAAGGCACAAGCGTTACAGGCTGCCGTAGAGGGCAATGTAAATCACATGTGGACCATCAGTTGTCTGCAACTGCATGCCAAGGCAATCATTGTTTGCGATGAGCCCTCTACCATGGAGTTGAAAGTAAATGTAATGAACGCATCCCACCTCTTTAAGCTTAAGCGCGGAGCAGAATGATGGTTGAAAGAGTGAAGTCGGCAGGTGTGGAGCCTCGCAGATTTCCGGCATCATGGTGCCCAATACGGGATGCATAAAGCTCCCTCAGACTGGAGACTCCACAGCATGAAATATACACCGGTTGGCGTTGATATCGCAAAGCATCTGATTCAGGTTCACTTCGTCAATGAGCACACAGGTGAAGTGGTGGACAAGCAGCTGCGCAGCAAGGATTTTCTGACGTTCTTCAGTAACCGGGAGCCTTGCCTGATTGGCATGGAGGCCTGTGGAGGCTCTCAGCTCTGGGCCCGGGAACTGGAAAAGCTGGGGCATAAAGTCCGGCTGATGCAGGGACGGTTCGTCAAGGCGTTCGTCATGGGCAACAAGAATGATGTCATGGATGCCCGCGCTATCTGGATGGCGGTACAGCAGCCAGGCAAGGCGATAGCCGTAAAAACGGAAGAACAGCAATCGGTACTGGTTCTGCACCGTTCACGCAGACAACTAGTGAAGTTCAGAACTGCACAGATTAACGCGCTGCACGGAACATTACTGGAGTTTGGCGAAACCATCCATAAAGGTCGGGCAGCGATGGACAGGGAGCTACCGGCTGCACTGGAGCGGCTGAAAACGAAGCTGCCGCCGTATCTCATCACCGTGCTGGAAGACCAGTACAACAGACTGAATGAGCTGGACATGCTGATAGATGGCCTTGAAAAACAGCTTAACAGCGTGGCCCGGCAGAACGAAACCTGTAAACGGCTGATGGAAATTCCCGGCGTGGGGCCGTTAATCGCCACAGCGGCAGTTGCCACCATGGGGGAAGCCTCAGCGTTTAAATCCGGCAGACAGTTCGCTGCTTATGTCGGTCTGGTGCCGAAGCAGACGGGTTCCGGGGGGAAAGTTCGGCTGCTGGGGATAAGCAAACGTGGTGACACCTATCTGCGAACGCTGTTTATCCATGGGGCAAGAGCCGCTTCGTTAGTTGCTAAAGAGCCTGGGCCATGGATAACGGAACTTAAAAAACGGCGTCCGACCGGTGTGGCTATCGTGGCGATGGCAAATAAGCTGGCGCGAACTGTGTGGGCGCTAGCCGCCCATGAGCGTAAGTACGATAAAAATCATGTCAGTATCAGGCCCTATTAATCGCTGATACCGATAACTATTTACTCTTAAAAAGGGTGAATGCAAAAAGGTTGCTCTGGTGGCCAGCGTGATGACAAAGACAGGTAAGACCGGGACTCGCTAAACCTGAATGATTTTTTGAGCTTAAAGCTCGCTAAGGAAATGAGGCGTGAGTCAGCGGATTACATAGGGGCTCGCAGCTTTATGGCTGCAAAAAAGCCGGATATAAAGCTGCAACCTACCCGTCAATGTCAAAATAATGGATGCCTTGCAAACGGGATGCGTTCATATAAAAACCATGAAATACTTCCACAAGTTGGAAGCTGAAAGCATTATCGGTCTTTAATCTGTAAGCCGGGAGTTCAAGATGTATGCGTTAACCCATTGTCGTATCTATACCGGGCACCAAATACTGGATGACCATGCTATCGTTATCAACGATGACACGATCGAAAGCGTGTGTCCCGAATCCGATCTTCCCGCCCCCCTGCCACGCCGCGATCTGAATGGTGCCTCGGTGGCCCCCGGCTTTATCGATTTACAGCTTAACGGCTGCGGTGGCGTCCAGTTCAATGACAGCCTTGATGCCATTTCCATTGCTACGCTAGAAACCATGCAGCAGGCCAATCACCGCTCTGGCTGCACCAGTTTTCTCCCTACGCTTATCACCTCAAGTGATGCCTTTATCAAGCACGCGGTTGAAACCATGCGCGCTTATCTCGCATTACACGCCAATCAGGCACTCGGCCTACATATTGAAGGACCGTGGCTGAATGTGGTGAAAAAAGGTACGCACGATGCCCGACTGATCCGTGCGCCAGAGCAACAGTTGGTTGACTATCTTTGCGCCAATGCGGACATGATTGGTCAAATCACGCTGGCACCGGAAAAGGTGCCACCCGCCATGATTCGACAGCTTAGCCAGGCAGGGATTGTGGTTTCGGCCGGGCATTCAAATGCCACCTGGCAGGAAGCGAAACGCGGGTTTGCTGCCGGTATTCACTTTGCCACACACCTGTTTAATGCCATGCCGTATATTAGCGGACGCGAGCCGGGTTTGGTGGGCGCTATTTATGACGCCCCAGAGATCTACTGCGGCATCATTGCCGACGGCATGCACGTTGATTGGGTCAATATCCGCAACAGCAAACGGATCAAAGGCGAGAAACTCGTGCTGGTCACTGACGCCACGGCCCCGGCAGGTGCTGATATCGATAGGTTCACTTTTGCCGGTAAAACCATATACTACCGTGATGGGTTGTGCGTGGATGATAACGGCACGCTGAGCGGTTCGGCACTGACAATGATCGATGCCGTCAAAAACAGCGTGAAACATGTCGGTATTGCGCTAGATGAAGCGCTGCGCATGGCAAGCCTTTACCCAGCGCGCGCCATGCATCTGGACGATCGGTTAGGCAGTATCGAAAGTGGAAAAATCGCCAACCTGACAGTATTTGATGATGGGTACCACGTCCTTAATACCTTCGTGAATGGCAATAGCGTCTATACGCGATAACACGTGTAGCACACGCTTAGGCTATCTGAGGTAGGGGGATATAAAACGAGGCCGAAAAGATAAGCGAGCGTTCAAGAATGACGACAGGCGGACAAGCACAAATAGGGAATGTTGATCTGGTTAAGCAGTTAAATAGTGCCGTTGTCTATCGTCTGATTGATCAACAAGGCCCCATTTCCCGCATTCAGATAGCCGAATTCAGTCAGTTAGCCCCTGCCAGCGTCAC
Source organism: Symbiopectobacterium sp. Eva_TO (assembly GCF_053848865.1). Classification (NCBI taxonomy): domain Bacteria; kingdom Pseudomonadati; phylum Pseudomonadota; class Gammaproteobacteria; order Enterobacterales; family Enterobacteriaceae; genus Symbiopectobacterium; species Symbiopectobacterium sp. Eva_TO. The sequence goes on from NZ_JBSPEY010000005.1 coordinate 255,766, forward strand.
GAAAATCACGCGTCAGTTGTTGGAACGCGGGCTGATAAAAGAAGTTGATCAACAGGCCTCTACCGGCGGACGGCGTGCCATTTCCATCATTTGTGAAACACGGCCTTTTCACGCGATCGCAGTGCGTCTGGGCCGTCATGGTGCCACGATTGCGCTCTACGATCTTCAGGGTAAATCGCTTAGCGATGCCCACTACCCGTTGACAGAAAGTACACAGGATATGCTGGAAGCCTCGTTGTTTGACGCGATCAGCGACTTTATCGCCATCAATCAACGCCGTATTCGGGAACTGATCGCTATCTCGGTCGTGCTCCCCGGCTTGGTCGATCCCTCGGCGGGAATTGTGCATTACATGCCGCATATTAGTGTCGATAACTGGCCGCTAGTACAGTTGCTACAACAGCGCTTCAAGGTCACGTGCTTTGTCGGCCATGATATTCGGAGCCTGACGCTGGCTGAACACTATTTTGGTGCAACTCACGACTACCCAGACTCTATTCTGGTCCGCGTTCACCGAGGCACCGGTGCGGGCATTTTGGTCAACGGGCAAATATTCCTCGGTAGCAACGGCAACGTGGGCGAAATCGGGCATATTCAAATCGACCCACTTGGCGAACGCTGCCACTGCGGCAACTTTGGCTGTCTGGAAACGGTGGTGTCCAACGGTGCGATAGAGCAACGTGTCGCTCACCTTCTGTCACAAGGTTACAGCAGCAAACTGACACGCGAAGAGTGCACCATCACCGCCATCTGCAAAGCCGCTAACCGGGGTGATACGCTGGCACAAGATGTGCTCGAGCATGCAGGTAAATATTTAGGCAAAGCGCTTGCCATCGCCATCAACCTGTTCAATCCGCAAAAGGTAGTGATTGCGGGCGAGATCACCGATTCCGAGAAAATTCTGCTGCCTGCTATTCAACGCTGCGTTAACACCCAGGTACTGAAAGAATTTCGTCAGCACCTGCCGATTGAAGTCTCCACATTGAACCACCTCTCTCCCATTGGGGCTTTCGCGCTGGTAAAACGTGCCATGCTTAACGGTGTGCTGTTACAGCATTTACTGGAACCCTCTTGATAGTGGACGTTTGCGGGATTATGAAATCTGCAAAAATTCGCCCTCAATAGCGACACTGATTATCATTTTTTCATAAACGAGCCTTTCGCATTGAATAAAACACATGCCAAAGGCTTTTTTCATTAAATGATATTGAATTCAAGTGGCATTTTGATGCTAAATCATTGTCATTGGTACAGCAGAAGGCAACGCGAACCGTTGTGGCATTGTCCCACTCAAGGTTGCTGACGCCCTAACCGTGTTATTTCACTTCAGACAGGTGAGCAAGAGGGAGTTCTTTATGTGTTCTATTTTTGGTGTGTTGGATATCAAAACCGATCCGGTTGAATTGCGTAAAAAAGCGCTGGAGTTGTCTCGACTGATGCGCCACCGCGGCCCGGACTGGTCTGGTATTTATGCCAATGAAAAAGCGATTTTGGCTCACGAACGTCTCTCCATCGTTGACGTCAACACCGGTGCCCAACCGCTCTACAACCAGGCACACACCCATATTCTGGCTGTCAACGGTGAAATCTATAACCATCAAGCATTGCGCCAGCAGTACAGCGACCGTTATGCCTTCCAGACCGGTTCTGACTGCGAAGTCATTCTGGCACTGTACCAGGAAAAAGGGCCGGAATTCTTAGATGACCTGCGCGGCATGTTCGCTTTTGCCCTGTATGACAGTGAAAAAGACGCTTACCTGATTGGTCGTGACCATTTGGGCATTATTCCCCTGTATATGGGTTACGACGAACACGGCAACCTGTACGTGGCCTCGGAAATGAAAGCGCTGGTGCCGGTATGCCGCACCATCAAGGAATTCCCGGCAGGCTGCTACCTGTGGAGCAAAGACGGCGAAATTCGTGAATACTACCGTCGTGACTGGTTCGACTACGATGCCGTCAAAGACAACGTAACCGACAAAGAAGCGCTGCGTGAAGCGTTGGAAGAATCGGTGAAAAGCCACCTGATGTCCGATGTGCCTTACGGCGTACTGCTTTCTGGCGGTCTGGACTCTTCCGTCATTTCCGCGATCACCAAGAAATTTGCCGCACGCCGCGTGGAAGACGACGAACGCAGCGAAGCCTGGTGGCCGCAACTGCACTCTTTCGCCGTTGGCCTGGAAGGTGCGCCGGATCTGAAAGCCGCGCAAGAAGTGGCCGAGCATTTGGGCACCGTGCACCACGAAATTCACTTCACCGTGCAAGAAGGGCTGGATGCTATTCGCGATGTGATTTATCACATCGAAACCTATGACGTAACCACCATTCGTGCGTCTACCCCGATGTATCTGATGTCACGTAAAATCAAAGCGATGGGCATCAAAATGGTGCTGTCCGGTGAAGGCTCTGATGAAGTGTTCGGTGGTTATCTGTACTTCCACAAAGCGCCTAACGCCAAAGAACTGCACGAAGAAACGGTACGTAAACTGCTCGCGCTGCATCAATACGATTGCGCGCGTGCCAACAAGGCCATGTCTGCCTGGGGCGTGGAAGCGCGTGTGCCGTTCCTGGATAAAAAATTCCTGGATGTAGCAATGCGCATCAACCCTCAGGACAAAATGTGCGGAAACGGGAAAATGGAGAAACACATTCTGCGTGAATGTTTTGAATCCTACCTGCCACACAGCGTCGCTTGGCGTCAGAAAGAGCAGTTCTCTGATGGCGTGGGGTATAGCTGGATCGACACGTTGAAAGAGGTGGCGGCAAAACAGGTTTCTGACCAGCAACTGGAAACCGCCCACTTCCGTTTCCCGTACAACACGCCAACGTCCAAAGAAGGCTACCTGTACCGTGAAATCTTCGAAGAGCTGTTCCCGGTACCAAGTGCCGCAGAATGCGTGCCTGGAGGCCCTTCTGTTGCCTGTTCTTCGGCAAAAGCGATCGAATGGGATGAATCCTTCAAAAAGATGGACGATCCATCAGGTCGTGCTGTTGGCGTTCACCAATCAGCGTATTGAGCGTAGCCGTTATAGAACATTGCCTTATGGTGATTGACTCGAATAAAAACGGGCCCTTTATGGGCCCGTTTTTTTCATTTTGTCGCAGGAAAACCTGTTTTATTGTCGCTTTTCTCATCATACTGTTCACAACCCAAACAAACGAACCGTCACAGGCGTTTTTAGGGAAAAAATGTGTTGACGCAATTCTGCCAACTACGCATAATGCGCCCCGCAACGCCGATGAAGGTGACGTGGAAAAGATGGCTACGTAGCTCAGCTGGTTAGAGCACAGCACTCATAATGCTGGGGTCACAGGTTCGATTCCCCTCGTAACCATCTTTTCTTGCGGGAGTGGCGAAATTGGTAAACGCACCAGATTTAGGTTCTGGCGCCGCAAGGTGTGCGAGTTCAAGTCTCGCCTCCCGCACCATTCCTTCACGGTTGTTAAGCAACAAGGCATGTTAGGGTATTGGGGTATAGCCAAGCGGTAAGGCACCGGTTTTTGATACCGGCATTCCCTGGTTCGAATCCAGGTACCCCAGCCATGTAATTGATGCTATGTGATTGAAGTTAAAAGTTTTTGTTGAAAAGCAAAAAACCAAGATGTACTATTTGGCTACGTAGCTCAACTGGTTAGAGCACAGCACTCATAATTCTGGGGTCACAGGTTCGATTCCCGTCGTAACCATCTTTTCTTGCGGGAGTGGCGAAATTGGTAGACGCACCAGATTTAGGTTCTGGCGCCGCAAGGTGTGCGAGTTCAAGTCTCGCCTCCCGCACCATTCCTTCACGGTTGTTAAGCAACAAGGCATGTTAGGGTATTGGGGTATCGCCAAGCGGTAAGGCACCGGTTTTTGATACCGGCATTCCCTGGTTCGAATCCAGGTACCCCAGCCATGTAATTGACGTTATGTGATTGAAGTTAAAGGTTTTTGTTGAAAAGCAAAAACCAAGATGTACTATTTGGCTACGTAGCTCAGCTGGTTAGAGCACAGCACTCATAATGCTGGGGTCACAGGTTCGATTCCCGTCGTAGCCACCACATTTTTGGGGTATCGCCAAGCGGTAAGGCAGTGGATTCTGATTCCACCATTCCGAGGTTCGAATCCTCGTACCCCAGCCAAAAAAACGCTGGTAACACAGCGAGAAACAGGGCGACAGTCGAAAGACGTCGCCCTGTTTGCTTTTATGCGTTATTCAATAGAACGCAACCGCATACTAACGACTAAAGAGTAAAAAGCGGTCCTGATTAACACCATTAACGCACAGTAAACAGGCAAAAAAGAACCCAACTGCGCAGTTGGGTTCTTTTGCTTACCAAGGTTGATGGCCTCAGCACAGCGCGACAATTGTTACTAACGAATTGAGTCTATCTTCTCCATCGGGCTATGACAACATCACCAGAGAGACGATCATAGCAAGCACGTTAAACCGCGAATCAACAAGCGAAGAGCACTTCGGCTCCCCTATAAAAGATAGCGTTTCAATGCGCCACCGACTTGGAAAACAGGTTAATCACAATCACGCCCAGGATAATCAGCAACATCCCCAGTATCGCAGGCAAATCGAGCTTCTGTCCGTAAAATAGCCAACTCACCGTTGCAATCAGCACAATCCCAACCCCAGACCAGATGGCATAAATGATGCCAGTCGGTAACGTGCGCATCGTCAGAGAAAGGCAATAGAACGACACGCCATAAAAGATCACAGTAATAATGCTGGGCATTAAACGACTAAAGCCATCCGAAAGTTTGAGCGCCGAGGTGGCGATCACTTCCGCCGCAATGGCGAGAGAAAGAAACAGATACGTCATAAACAACCGCTACCTTAAAAAATTGCGCCCGAGCGCCTTAGAAATCGACAACCGTCACCACACTAACACCAACAGGTTACACACCGATGGCATATTTCAGCGCCAGCGTTTTAAGATGTCCTGCACGCTCAGCAGCCAGCAATGCCATGTTTCGGGCAAAGGTCAATGGTGGTAAACGATTACTGAACGCGTTATAAAATAGGTCCATGCCATTTTGCATTAACAAATTATCAGCCTTACGCCGACGCTGATAACGCAGCAAAACGGCTTCACTGTACCAGCACTCCCCTGCATCCCGCGCGCCAGTCACAACATCAATCAACGCGTCCGCGTCACGATAGCCGAGATTCACGCCCTGCCCTGCGAGTGGATTAATGGTATGGGCGGCGTCCCCCACCAAGGCAACCCCTTCAGCCACATAACGTTGTGCATGACGACGCACCAGTGGGAACGCTCCGGCGGCAACCGACTTCACGGGCCCCAAACGTGTGGGGAAAGTTTCTGCAATTGCGTTATCCAACTGTGGTAACGACAGTGATTGAAGCTGACGAATACGGCGCGGGCTGTCATACCACGCCAACGCGCCCCATGATCCAAACAGCGGTAAAAATGCACGCGGTCCCTGAGGCGTAAACTGCTGCCAGGTACAATCCTGCTGAGGTTGCTGGGTATCCACGGCAATCAACAGACACGATTGCCGGTACTGCCATCCATTGATGCCGATACCCGCCCACTGGCGCACACGCGAGTTCGCGCCATCCGCACCAAGCACCAAAGGCGCACTCAATGTCTCACCGCTATCCAGCACGATCTGCCAGCACGCAGGCGTGCGAACCATGCTGCGTATCTGCGCGGGGCAACGAATATCACACCGCTGCTGCTCAGCCAGGCATTGCCACAATGCCAGTTGCAATACCCGGTTTTCCACCATAAATCCCAATTCGGGCAGGTGCAGGTCGGCGGCGCTAAAGGCAACCCGTGCATCATCCCATTCCCAGGTTTCCAACCGGCGATAAGGCGCACAGCGCATCTGCTCAACGCCCGACCATGCACCCAACGACTTTAACAGTGAAACAGACGCATATCCCAGCGCTGAAACCCGAATATCCGGCGCACTGTCGTCCATAAAGGCGGCAGGAGCGGCCTGCTCCAACACCGCGACCTGAAAACCGTTGCGCGCGAGCCCGAGCGCGACTGCGGCACCGACCATCCCGCCACCGATCACGATGGCATCATACCGTTGATTTATTCCGTTCATCGTGCCTAAACCGACTCAAACTCACCTCGTTATACACATCTCTGTTCGTGCCTGAGCGCGCGTAGCGTTTCGGCGGCCGTCATGACTTTCTGCAAGCCTTTCCTGATAGTTTTTGCGCCTGGTTCACCGTCGCCTTTTCGAGCAAGAAAGCCTCCCAGTTGCGCAACTAAGCGCAATACTTCGTTTAGCTTAGGGCGGCCCTTGGGCATACGCTTGTTCATCAGTAGGTAAGCGCCATCAGTCTCGTCGGAATCAAAGAACAACATTGCGTCCAGCTCTGGACAGGTTCGTCCCATACGCATTAAATAGGCGATGCGCCATGCCACGATCATGAACAGCGCCAATGCCCGCTCAATGCGATCCACGGTCGATAACTGTAACGCTTCGACACAGCAGCCGTTCTTCAGCACATTGAAGAACATCTCGATTTCCCATCTAGCCCGATACCAGTCGATCAGCTCCACGATATCTTCTCGTCCTTCAGGTACGCGATTGCTCAGCAACCGCCACTCGACCGGCTTCACGCCTGCTGGCGGCTCAATTTCCTTGGCTATCACACAAGTCACTGCCAACCCGCAACGCAGCGACACTCGCTTCACGCGCAGCGCCTGTTTCACCGTACGCGCCTTCTGCCCCGCGCGAGCCGCCATAACGAATTGGATTTATCCCACCGGCACGGTCTTTCCAACCTTCTGCCAAAGCTTCTCATTACAGTCCAGACTGCGATTATGAGTCGAGCGGATCAACCAGTCAGCCGGAGTGCCAAGGTCATCAGCGAGCTGCATCAACGCCTTGATATCCGCTTCGCGATCGGCTAAGTACACCAGACGTGTGTTTGGCAACTCCGAGGCGAGTTCAGCAACTCGCTCGTATCCCTCGAGCCAGCGCGTACTCTCCTTGAGCCCATCGCGTTTTCCGTCTGCATCCTTCGGCTCTCTTGCCCACATCCACGCATCCAGTACGCCCAACCCCACGCGATCCGGACTGACCGCGTAGGTCGGATGCAGGTACAGACCACGCCTGGCTTCGTAGTTCAAGGGACCCAAGCCTTGGATTTGCTGCCCGTTGAAGTCAAGCTCGGTAGTGTCTTGGATACACAGCACAACCTCGTGTTCTCGGATCCTTTCCTGCGTACGCTGCCAGTGAGGTTGCAGAATGTCTCGCCATTCGAATGCTTGGTTCTCCATGAAGCGGTAAGCACCCAGCGTCTCAGACCATCCGAGGCACGCATGCGGAATGCTGGCTTGCGGATTCTCAGCCAGCCGTATCAAAAGCCCTTTGGCACGCTTATTGAGCCTCGTGTCACCAAGATTTACCCCTTCCAGTTCTTGGTGTGCCCAGCCATCTGAATCCCGTGTCATTTTTCAGCGCCGTAAATGGCGATAGTACACGTCGGTTTCACTTCATTTACAACCCCACCGGCTGCCTATTTCAGCCCGCTAACCCTTGGCATATAAGGCGTTGCGGACTTGTGTATAACGAGGTGACTCAAACTGTGTGACTGATAGGCACAGTGTACTGGATTTTCGACAACCGCGTTGACTCTGCGAAAAAACGCTCAACAAATTTCGCGCTCTGGTCACAACCGCAGCAAAAGATTACAATACGTGCCCCGTCCGTATTTCCGGGCATCTATGATTTGGTAATACGCTTTTTCACCCGCACTGAGTAATGACAAGTCGATGACAAAGAAACTGCACATTAAAACCTGGGGCTGTCAGATGAATGAATACGATTCATCCAAGATGGCTGACCTGCTGGAAAGTACACACGGTTATGAGCTGACCGAGGTGGCCGAAGAGGCTGACGTTCTGCTGCTGAATACCTGTTCTATCCGTGAAAAGGCACAGGAAAAAGTTTTCCATCAACTTGGCCGCTGGAGAGCGCTGAAAGAGAACAACCCCGATCTGATTATTGGTGTGGGCGGCTGTGTTGCTTCTCAGGAAGGCGAGCATATTCGCGAACGCGCCAGCTATGTCGATCTGATTTTTGGCCCGCAAACGCTGCACCGCCTGCCAGAAATGATTAACCACGTGCAGGGCACACATAGCCCGGTGGTGGATATCAGCTTCCCGGAAGTCGAAAAATTTGACCGGCTGCCGGAACCTCGTGCCGAAGGGCCGACGGCGTTTGTTTCCATCATGGAAGGGTGTAACAAATACTGCTCATTTTGCGTGGTGCCTTATACGCGCGGTGAAGAAGTCAGTCGCCCCTGTGACGACGTCTTATATGAAATTGCGCAGTTGGCCGCACAAGGGGTACGCGAAGTTAACCTGTTGGGTCAAAACGTCAACGCCTATCGTGGTGAAAATTTTGATGGCAGTATCTGCTCGTTTGCCGATTTGCTGCGTCTGGTAGCCGCAATAGACGGTATCGACCGTCTCCGTTTTATCACCAGTCACCCGATTGAGTTTACCGACGATATCATCAGCGTCTACGAAGATACGCCTGAACTGGTGAGCTTCCTTCATCTGCCAGTACAGAGCGGTTCCGATCGTATTCTGACCATGATGAAGCGCCGCCATACCGCGCTGGAATACAAAGCTATCATTCGTAAACTGCGCAGCGCACGACCGGATATTCATATCAGTTCCGACTTTATCATCGGCTTCCCCGGTGAAACCCAGGAAGATTTCGAACAAACCATGAAACTGATTGGTGACGTCAATTTTGATATGAGCTTTAGCTTTATCTACTCTGCGCGTCCGGGGACCCCCGCCGCAGACATGGTTGATGATGTCAGCGAAGAAGAGAAAAAGCAGCGCCTGTATATTCTGCAAGAACGTATCAGCCAGCAAGCGATGCAGTTCAGCCGCCGTATGTTAGGCAGCATCCAACGCATTCTGGTGGAAGGTACATCGCGCAAAAGCGTGATGGAACTGTCAGGTCGCACAGAAAATAACCGTGTGGTTAACTTCGAAGGCACCCCGGATATGATTGGTAAGTTCGTTGATGTTGAAATTGTCGACGTTCGTCCTAATTCACTGCGCGGTGTGGTTGTCAAAACCGAAGACCAGATGGGTCTGCGCATCAACGAATCTCCAGCCTCCGTGATTGCACGAACCCGCAAAGAGAACGATATCGGCGTTGGTCTCTACCAGCCTTGATGGATAAGCCGCACGGGCGATGCACTCGCCCGTGCACTTGCCCGCCGCGCGCCATCATATAGCCTAAATAATTCGAGTTGCAGGACAAAACGTTTACGTTTTGAACAGCGCTTGCGCTGGCCCGCTGGGTGAATCTCAGGGATGAGATTCATTTATCCCAATGAGCTTACCCAGGTAAGTGATTCGGGTGAGTGAACGCCGCCAACGCTTCTGCTACTTGAAGTATGACGGGTATGAACATATTGCCACTTGCACCTTTCCCTATTACCGATAAATAATTCAATCATCATCTCGTCCCTTATTGTTCTGATCACTCATGATGACGAGCGTTGATATACCAAGAGGAATAATTTGAACGTTACGATAAAAGAGATTGCCCTCGAACCTGCTGATAATAAACGCCTGCTTAATCTGTGCGGCCCCTTTGATAGTAATATCAAACAGTTGGAGCGCCGTCTCGGAATCGAAATCAACCGTCGAGACAATAAATTCAAACTGGTCGGAAAAGGCCTGTGTATTGAAGCGGCGGCAAATATTCTGCAACGTCTTTATCTTGATACCGCGCCCGTGCGTGGTGTGGAAGGGGATATTGACCCCGAGCAGATTCATCTGGCAATAAAAGAATCAGGCGTGCTGGAGCAAAGCGCCGAGAGCGTGCCGGATTTTGGCAAGGCGATCAACATCCGCACCAAACGCGGCATCATTAAGCCGCGTACCCCCAATCAGGCGCAGTATATCGCCAACATCCTCGATCATGATATTACCTTCGGCGTGGGCCCTGCGGGAACGGGGAAAACCTATCTGGCAGTCGCTGCGGCGGTGGATGCGCTCGAGCGTCAGGATATCCGCCGCATTTTGTTAACGCGCCCGGCCGTTGAAGCGGGAGAAAAACTCGGCTTTCTGCCCGGCGATTTGAGCCAAAAGGTCGATCCTTATCTGCGCCCACTCTACGATGCGTTATTCGAAATGCTGGGGTTTGAGCGCGTGGAAAAACTCATTGAGCGCAACGTGATTGAAGTAGCGCCATTGGCCTATATGCGCGGTCGCACGCTGAATGACGCCTTTATTATCCTCGATGAGAGCCAGAACACCACGATCGAACAGATGAAGATGTTCCTGACCCGTATTGGCTTCAACTCCAAAGCCGTCATCACCGGCGACATCACCCAGATTGACCTGCCACGCAATATCAAATCGGGGCTGCGCCACGCGATTGACGTGTTGGCCGATGTGGAAGAGATCAGTTTTAACTTCTTTCACAGTGAAGATGTGGTGCGCCACCCTGTGGTCGCACGCATCGTCAACGCTTATGAAGCCTGGGAAGAAGCCGACCAGAAACGCCGTGCCGCGCAGGCCGAAGAGCGCAAACGAGAAACACAAGCAGCCAGTGCACCCGCGGTATCAGAGGTGGGTGATAAGTAGGAGTCACAATGAGTCAGGTTATTCTCGATTTACAAATCGCCAGCAACAATACAGCAGGGCTGCCGAGCGAACAGGATTTTCAGCGTTGGCTGGAGGCGGTACTGCCGCAGTTTCAGCCAGAAGCGGAAGTGACCATTCGTATCGTTGATAAAGCGGAAAGCCACGAACTGAATCACACCTATCGCGGCAAAGACAAACCTACCAACGTACTCTCCTTTCCGTTTGAAGCACCGCCGGAAGTCGAGCTGCCGTTATTGGGCGATCTGATTATTTGCCGCCAGGTGGTGGAGCAGGAAGCCATTGAACAGCAAATAACCGCAGACGCCCACTGGGCACATATGGTGATACACGGTTGTCTGCATCTGCTGGGTTATGATCACATCGAGGATGACGAAGCAGAAGAGATGGAAGCGTTGGAAACCGAGATTATGCAACAAATGGGCTATGCTGACCCTTATCTGTCCGAGAAAGAGTAAGTCCACGTGGCGGCAACTTGAAGTATGACGGGTATATTCTGTTATTATGAAAAATACAGTAGATTACCGTAGACCCTGATATTGCTTTTGATGGCGCATTTTTCGCTATGATGCCATCTTCGTCATCATAGCTTAACGGCGTTATGGTTAAATATAACGCCACGCGCGGTAATCACCGTGCACCTTTATGTCAACCCGCCCGCGCGCCTGATGATCTTACAGCGCATGCCTCTTTTGCGTGGTTCATGATGATTGACTAACCAGAGAGACAGTAAATAGAACGCCATGAGCGACGACCATTCTCAAAACAGCGATAGCCCCAGTCCCAAGAAAGGATTCTTCTCACTGATCCTTAACCAGCTTTTTCATGGTGAACCCAAGGATCGCAGTGACCTCCTCGCCTTTATCCGTGATTCCGAACAAAACGATCTGATCGATCCAGACACCCGCGACATGCTCGAAGGGGTAATGGATATCGGGGAACAGCGCGTGCGGGATATCATGATACCCCGTTCGCAGATGATCACACTGAAGCACAACCAAACGCTGGAAGAGTGTCTGGATGTGATTATCGAATCAGCGCACTCGCGTTTTCCGGTGATCAGTGAAGACAAGGACCACATTGAAGGCATCCTGATGGCCAAGGATCTGCTGCCGTTTATGCGCAGCGATGCCGAGCCGTTCAGCATGGAGCAGGTGCTTCGTCCTGCAGTCGTGGTGCCGGAAAGCAAACGCGTGGACCGCATGCTGCACGAGTTCCGTTCGCTGCGTTATCACATGGCTATCGTCATCGATGAGTTTGGCGGTGTATCTGGGCTGGTCACCATCGAAGATATTCTCGAGCTGATCGTTGGCGAAATTGAAGATGAGTACGACGAAGAAGAAGATCGCGATATCCGTCAACTGAACCGACACACTTATACCGTGCGCGCGCTAACACTGATTGAAGATTTCAACGAGGTGTTTGGCACCCAGTTCAGCGATGAAGAAGTGGACACCATCGGCGGACTAGTGATGCAAGCCTTCGGCCATCTGCCTGCGCGTGGTGAAACCATCGACATCAACGGTTACCTGTTCAAAGTTGCCATGGCGGACAGCCGACGTATTATTCAGACTCATGTCAGAATCCCTGACGAAGCGCCTCAACCAACACTGGAACCTTAATTCGACAATGTCTGTCATGTCTGTTTTACGACGCCAGCGGGTGCGCATCCTGCTTGCGCTGTTCTGCGGTGCCTGGGGCACCTTGGCGTTTTCACCGTTTGATTTCTGGCCTGCCGCGCTGGTTTCGCTGTGTGGATTGCAAGCCCTGACGCTGAACAGAACCTGGCGGCAATCCGCCGCCATTGGTTTTAGCTGGGGCTTTGGCCTGTTTGGCAGCGGAGTGAACTGGGTGTACGTCAGTATCGCCGAGTTCGGCGGCATGCCGGAAGCCATTAACGTGTTTCTGGTGGTACTGCTCGCGCTCTATCTGTCGCTTTACCCCGCGCTCTTCTCGGGGCTGTTAACGCGCATTTGGCCACGAACGACGCTGGTGCGTCTGATCGTGGTCGCGCCGGTCCTGTGGCAGTTCACTGAGTGGTTGCGCGGTTGGGTACTCACCGGCTTTCCCTGGCTGCAATTTGGCTATAGTCAGATTGACGGGCCGCTGCAAGGCCTGGCGCCGCTGCTTGGCGTTGATGGTATCAATCTCTTGTTGGTCATCATTGCCGGCCTGCTGGTGTTCGGTACCACACGACGCAAAACCATCCCGCTTTACTGCGCCATCGCGCTACTGCTTCTGCCTTGGCCGTTGAAGTTTATCCATTGGTTCACGCCTCAACCAGATCGCGCGGTCAACGTCGCGCTGGTGCAAGGCAATATTGCCCAGGCACAAAAATGGGATCCCAATGCGCTGCAACAGATTCTGAACATCTACCGGGATGCCACGCTGCCTTATCTGGATAAAGCGCCGATCGTTATCTGGCCAGAATCGGCCATCCCTGATGTAGAAACGCGTCAGCAAGCGTATTTGCAGCATATCGATGAGCTACTGCGCGCGCACAACAGCAGCCTGGTCACGGGGGTTGTGGATGCACGCCGCCGCACAAACGAGCAGGTTGACTTCTACAACAGCATTATCGTGCTGGGTGGCAACGAACCGTACCGTTACCCCAGCGCAAACCGCTACAACAAGAATCATCTGGTGCCGTTTGGTGAATTCGTTCCGCTGGAAACGCTGCTCCGTCCGTTAGTGCCGTTCTTCGATCTGCCGATGTCTTCGTTCAGCCATGGCCCTTACCAACAGCCTCAGCTCTTGGTTAATGGTATACGGATGACGGCCACGGTCTGCTATGAAATTATTCTCGGGCAGCAAGTTCGCGATAACTTCCGGCCTGATACCGATATGCTGCTGACCATCTCCAACGATGCCTGGTTTGGTCGTTCTATCGGCCCATGGCAACATTTCCAGATGGCCCGCATGCGTGCTCTTGAGTTAGGGCGTCCGCTGCTACGTGCGACCAACAATGGCGTGACCGCCGTTATCGGCCCACAGGGTGAAATCAGTGCCGAACTGCCGCAGTTTACGCGCAAGGTGCTGCTCACCAAGGTGACGCCAACCACCGGCATCACCCCTTATGCACGCTTTGGTGCCTGGCCAATGTGGATCATTCTCGCCGTGCTGGCCGGTGTAGCCTGCGTCGCGCGTCTGCGTCGTTAACACAATAACCGGCAGGCGCGACCTGCCGGTTTCCCGTCAATATCGACCATACCTTCGTGTAATACCCGCCATCTCCTATTTGCATAATTGGCACATCATTTGCTTATTATTCATTGAATAACAGAGTGTAACGGGATGATTCCGTTGTTTGTTCTCTGAAAACCAGCGAAAAGCACCCTAATGGGGCAATCAGCGCACCAAAATAGTGCTAAACGATTTTAGTGCAGTGATTTAGTGCAGTGTAGTGGTCAACTAATATTGGCCACCGCATTAGACTGTATGTAGAACAGTCGCTCAGATTCGTTTGGAGTTAAGCCGCCGTTATACCAGTGAAGCCGGATAGCGCTGTAATACCCCGTGATGTAGCGGATAATCGCGTCCTGGGCTTCGCTGAAGCTGTTGTAACCCTTTGTCGGCACCCATTCTGTCTTCAGGCTGCGGAAGAACCGCTCCATTGGCGCATTATCCCAGCAGTTACCCCGCCGACTCATACTCTGCTTTATCCGGCAGCGCCACAGGGCTTGCCGGTATTGACGGCTGGTATAGTGGCTGCCCTGGTCGCTGTGGAACATGACTCCTGTTGGTTGTCCCCGGAGTTCCCAGGCCATCTGCAACGCTTTAACTGTCAGCGCCGAGTCCGGCGACGTCGACATGGCCCAGCCCACCGGTTTGCGGGCGAACAGATCTAGCACCACCGCAAGGTAAGCCCTGCATTTGCCCGTCCAGATGTAGGTCACATCGCCGCACCAGACCTGATCCGGCGCGGTAACCGCGAACTGGCGGTTGAGATAGTTCGGTATTTCAACGTGTTCATTGCCGCCGCGTTTGTATTTGTGAGCCGGTCGCTGGCAGCTGGCGATACCCAGCTCCTTCATCAGCTTGCCAGCCAGCCAGCGCCCCATTTTGACACCGGAGCTGCCGGTGACGATGGTCGCGATACTTCGAGCGCCGGCAGAGCCGCCGCTGGCGTTCCAGGCTTCCATGACGCGGCTACACTTAACCACGCGCTCACCGTCGGGTTCATTAGCGGAAGCCTGCCAGTGCCTGTAGCTGCTGCGATGTACCTCAAAAGTTTGGCACAACGCCGTGACCGGGTATCGCGCCCTCAGCCTGTCGACTACCGTGAACCGTTGAGTGAGTCCGACATTAAGAGCGCCGTAGCCTTTTTTAGGATTTCGTTCTCCATTTCAAGGCATTGGACTTTTTTCTTCATCTCACGCAGCTCGAGCTGTTCAGGGGTAAGAGGAAGTCCCGTTGGCGTTTTTCCCTGTCGTTCAAGGCGAAGCTTATTGACCCAGCGACTAATGGCTGACATTAACCGCCTCTGCGGCCTTAACGTATGTGTAGCCGTGGTCGACAACCAGCTTTGCGGCTTCGAGCTTAAATTCCGCCGTAAAATGTTTACCCATGAGGTCACCTGTCGTGTTGATGAGGTGAGCATATCACCTCCGCTCAGGTGGCCAGTATCAGTGTGCCACTACAGTATACCCCGGAGACCAACATGACCAGAGAAAAAAGGATCAGCAAGCCGAATCCCCCAGCGAGCCTGGTGCCAATCTTATAATTCTTCATTATTTTCCATAACCTTTATACGATTTTATGAACTTGCCCGATGCAAGCGTGATTGATAGTAGCGCGTGAGTGGGAAACAATTCCGTTGAAAAAAGCGCCTAAATACATGTTATTTGTGTGGTTATTTGTTCCTGTAAAATGCAGTGCTGTTTTCCCTTACGAGGACAACTGTATCCAGAAATCCACCGAGCAACGCCAGATAGCTATCGGCAAACAGGGCCGCTCAGCGTGAGATGTAGATCACGTTTTAGACCGGAAGGGGATTTTTATCACAATATGGGATGCCGACTTTACATGACTCGGCAGAAATTTACAGTTGGTTGCACTTAGAGCAGATTTCTTGCGATTGTCCACTGGCCTCATTAGGGGGGAGTCTCTAGAGTAGACGATCCCAGAGGTATTGATTGGTGGTAAATAGATGGACTCTGTCGAGTAAATCGCAGAAGTACATTGAACCATGAAATTGCACCAACCTACGCGGATGCGTAGGTTTTTTTTTGCCTGTCGTTTGCTCCCCCCCTTTTCCATTTTCTCTCGTTATTTCTGCATCATGCGTGTGGCGCAGTTGCCCTGACACTCTTGGGCCAGCTATAGTAGTTTATATGTCCCACCGTTTTTATGTGGTCGTTTAACTGTGAAGGGCCAGTTTGCTTCCCGCACGCTGATGGCCTGACTATGGGAGAAGGAATGATATACACCCTGCTGCGCTGGCTGTTCCAGCGCCTGTATCGCATACGGATTGAAGGCGATAGTGCGGTATTCAAACAATCAAAACTGCTGATTACGCCAAATCATCAATCCTTTTTAGACGGTGTGCTGTTGGCGCTGTTTTTGCCGATTAAGCCAGTGTTTGCCGTCTATTCCAGTATCAGCGATCGCTGGTTTATGCGTTTCCTGAAATCCTATATCGATTTTGTGCCGCTCGACCCGACCAAACCGTTGGCAATCAAGGGGCTTATCAAAGTGATTGAGCAGGGCCGCCCGGTGGTGGTGTTCCCCGAAGGGCGTATCACCGTTACCGGCTCCCTGATGAAGATCTACAGCGGTGCAGCTTTCGTCGCAGCAAAATCGGGAGCTACGCTGGTGCCGGTGCGCATCGAAAGTATTGCGTTCAGCCCATTTGGTCGCCTTAAAGGTACGTTTAAGCAACGCCTTTTCCCTCAGGTCACTCTCTCTTATTTGCCGCCGACCACATTACCGATGCCGGTAGCGGGCAGCGCGCGTGAACGGCGCGAACTGGCCGGTGAACACTTGCACCGTATCATGATGGCCGCGCGTATGGAAATGCGCCCGCGCCAGACGCTGTATCAGGCATTTCTCTCTGCCTGCCAACGCTATGGCTACAGCTCGCCGTCCATTGCGGATATCGCCTTCAGTGAAGACAGTTATCAGGGGTTGCTGAAAAAGTCCCTCGGCGTTGGCCGCATCCTGCAACGTTTTACCCGAGAAAAAGAGCACGTCGGCCTGCTGCTGCCCAATGCCACGGTGACGGCGGCTGCTATTCTCGGCGCCTCGTTGCGCGCCCGCGTGCCTGCCATGCTGAATTACACGGCGGGGGCAAAGGGTATCAAGAGCGCGATGCTGGCGGCGGAAATCAAAACCATTTTCACCTCACGCCAGTTTCTGGAAAAAGGGAAACTGACCCACCTGCCGGAGCAGGTGAAAGAGGCCAACTGGGTTTATCTGGAAGATTTAAAGGGCACGGTAACCCTGGCCGACAAAGCGTGGATTTTATTCCACCTGTTGTTTCCGGTGCTAGCTATGGTGCCGCATCAACCTGATGATGCTGCGATGATCCTGTTTACTTCCGGTTCTGAAGGCAACCCGAAAGGCGTGGTGCATTCTCACGCCAGTCTGCTGGCAAACGTCGAGCAGATTCGCACCGTGGCGGATTTTACCTCGCGCGATCGCTTTATGTCGGCTCTGCCGCTGTTCCACGCCTTTGGCTTGACCGTGGGTTTATTTACCCCGTTGCTGACCGGCGCGCGGGTTTTCCTTTACCCCAGTCCGCTGCATTACCGCATCGTTCCGGAGCTGGTTTACGATCAGAATTGTACCGTACTGTTTGGCACCTCTACCTTCCTTGGACACTACGCGCGCGTGGCGCACCCTTATGATTTTGCTCGCTTGCGCTACGTGGTTGCCGGGGCTGAGAAGCTGTCTGAGAACGTGCGTAACGTCTGGCAGGATAAATTCGGTATCCGCATCCTTGAAGGCTATGGCGTTACCGAATGTGCGCCGGTGGTGGCGATCAACGTTCCGATGGCCGCAAAGGTGCATACCGTAGGGCGCTTGCTGCCAGAGATTGAATCCCGGCTGATTCCAGTGCCGGGCATCGAACGCGGTGGCCGGTTGCAATTGCGTGGTCCCAATGTGATGAAGGGCTACCTGCGGGTAGAAAATCCTGGCGTGCTGGAGCGCCCGGCGGCGGAAAATGTCGAGGGTGAACGGCAGGAGGGGTGGTATGACACCGGCGATATTGTCGATGTGGATGCGCAGGGCTTTTGTACCATCGTTGGCCGGGTGAAGCGCTTTGCCAAGCTGGCCGGAGAAATGGTGTCGTTGGAGAGCGTGGAGCAGTTGGCGCTGCTCGTTTCTGCGGACAAACAGCATGCTGCCAGCGCGAAAAGCGACAACAGTAAAGGGGAAGCGCTGGTGCTGTTTACCACTGACAGTACGCTGACCCGCGAGCGTTTGTTGGTGCAGGCGCGTAGCAGCGGGGTGCCGGAATTGGCGGTGCCGCGTGATATTCGCGTGCTTAAAGCGCTGCCTCTGTTGGGCAGCGGCAAACCGGATTTCGTAACGCTGCGCCAGATGGCAGAGCAGCCGGAGGGTGCACAATGAGTTTGCAGGAAGGTGCCGTGCCGCCGTTGCTGTCGCGCAGTATGAATGCGGTCATCGTTGCGCAGTTTTTCTCTGCCTTTGGCGATAATGCGCTGCTGTTTGCCACGCTGGCGCTGATCAAATCGTTGCTCTATCCCGAGCGGAGCCAGTCGGTGCTGCAAATGGGATTTGTGGCGGCCTATATCGTACTGGCCCTAATGAGATGGTCACCCCCACTCTGTGAGCGGTACGCTGGCAGGGTGTTTTTCTTTCAGGAGAGGCCATCATGGAAAACGTTACTCTTATTGGTATCGATCTCGGTAAACATTCTTTTCATATTCATTGCCAGGATAAGTCAGGTAAAGCGCTTCTGCGTAAGAAGTTTACGCGCACAAAGCTAATGCCGTTTTTGGCGACGTGCCCGCCCTCGGTTGTTGTTATGCAAGCTTGTGCCGGTGCACACTTTATGGCGCGGCGTATCAATGATAGCGGCCATGAAGCAAAACTTATCTCTCCGCAATTTGTGCGCCCGTTTGTCAAGGGGGTAATGCCTTCAAATAGTTGGCTTTTGTGATATTCTGCCGCTATTTGAGGTTTCCACGTGGTTACTGTTTTTGTTCATTGCCCTCGCTGCCATTCAGATAAAGTTTATCGACATGGCCTTAGTCCAACTAAGCGCGAACGCTTCCGGTGTCAGTGCTGTCGCCGTGTATTCCAGCTTACCTACCGCTATGAAGCGCGAAAGCCGGGAGTCAAAGAGCAGATCGTTGATATGGCCTTCAACGGCGCCGGTGTTCGCGATACCGCCAGGACGTTGAAAATCGGCATCAATACGGTCATCCGGGCTTTAAAAAGCTCTCGCCCCGCAGGATAACGTCTTCTCCCGTTGCTCACGCCGACGTCGCCCTTATCTGTGAACTTGATGAGCAATGGAGCTTCGTTGGCAGTAAGGCGCTACAATGTGTAGTGGCACACTGATACTGGCCACCTGAGCGGAGGTGATATGCTCACCTCATCAACACGACAGGTGACCTCATGGGTAAACATTTTACGGCGGAATTTAAGCTCGAAGCCGCAAAGCTGGTTGTCGACCACGGCTACACATACGTTAAGGCCGCAGAGGCGGTTAATGTCAGCCATTCTGCCATTAGTCGCTGGGTCAATAAGCTTCGCCTTGAACGACAGGGAAAAACGCCAACGGGACTTCCTCTTACCCCTGAACAGCTCGAGCTGCGTGAGATGAAGAAAAAAGTCCAATGCCTTGAAATGGAGAACGAAATCCTAAAAAAGGCTACGGCGCTCTTAATGTCGGACTCACTCAACGGTTCACGGTAGTCGACAGGCTGAGGGCGCGATACCCGGTCACGGCGTTGTGCCAAACTTTTGAGGTACATCGCAGCAGCTACAGGCACTGGCAGGCTTCCGCTAATGAACCCGACGGTGAGCGCGTGGTTAAGTGTAGCCGCGTCATGGAAGCCTGGAACGCCAGCGGCGGCTCTGCCGGCGCTCGAAGTATCGCGACCATCGTCACCGGCAGCTCCGGTGTCAAAATGGGGCGCTGGCTGGCTGGCAAGCTGATGAAGGAGCTGGGTATCGCCAGCTGCCAGCGACCGGCTCACAAATACAAACGCGGCGGCAATGAACACGTTGAAATACCGAACTATCTCAACCGCCAGTTCGCGGTTACCGCGCCGGATCAGGTCTGGTGCGGCGATGTGACCTACATCTGGACGGGCAAATGCTGGGCTTACCTTGCGGTGGTGCTAGATCTGTTCGCCCGCAAACCGGTGGGCTGGGCCATGTCGACGTCGCCGGACTCGGCGCTGACAGTTAAAGCGTTGCAGATGGCCTGGGAACTCCGGGGACAACCAACAGGAGCCATGTTCCACAGCGACCAGGGCAGCCACTATACCAGCCGTCAATACCGGCAAGCCCTGTGGCGCTGCCGGATAAAGCAGAGTATGAGTCGGCGGGGTAACTGCTGGGATAATGCGCCAATGGAGCGGTTCTTCCGCAGCCTGAAGACAGAATGGGTGCCGACAAAGGGTTACAACAGCTTCAGCGAAGCCCAGGACGCGATTATCCGCTACATCACGGGGTATTACAGCGCTATCCGGCCTCACTGGTATAACGGCGGCTTAACTCCAAACGAATCTGAGCGACTGTTCTACATACAGTCTAATGCGGTGGCCAATATTAGTTGACCACTACAGATTGACCTCTTCCCTTTATTCAGCACCAGCGTAAAGTAACGTTTTCGGACCTTCTTCTCCTTCAAAAGAGATCAAATGTCGCCAAAAAGCAGGATACATATCTTAGGTCACCTCGTTATACACATCTCTGTTCGTGCCTGAGCGCGCGTAGCGTTTCGGCGGCCGTCATGACTTTCTGCAAGCCTTTCCAGATAGTTTTTGCGCCTGGTTCACCGTCGCCTTTTCGAGCAAGAAAGCCTCCGAGTTGCGCAACTAAGCGCAATACTTCGTTTAGCTTAGGGCGGCCCTTGGGCATACGCTTGTTCATCAGTAGGTAAGCGCCATGAGTCTCGTCGGAATCAAAGAACAACATTGCGTCTAGCTCTGGACAGGTTCGTCCCATACGCATTAAATAGGCGATGCGCCATGCCACGATCATGAACAGCGCCAATGCCCGCTCAATGCGATCCACGGTCGATAACTGTAACGCTTCGACACAGCAGCCGTTCTTCAGCACATTGAAGAACATCTCGATTTCCCATCTAGCCCGATACCAGTCGATCAGCTCCACGATATCTTCTCGTCCTTCAGGTACGCGATTGCTCAGCAACCGCCACTCGACCGGCTTCACGCCTGCTGGCGGCTCAATTTCCTTGGCTATCACACAAGTCACTGCCAACCCGCAACGCAGCGACACTCGCTTCACGCGCAGCGCCTGTTTCACCGTACGCGCCTTCTGCCCCGCGCGAGCCGCCATAACGAATTGGATTTCTCCCACCGGCACGGTCTTTCCAACCTTCTGCCAAAGCTTATCATTACAGTCCAGACTGCGATTATGAGTCGAGCGGATCAACCAGTCAGCCGGAGTGCCAAGGTCATCAGCGAGCTGCATCAACGCCTTGATATCCGCTTCGCGATCGGCTAAGTACACCAGACGTGTGTTTGGCAACTCCGAGGCGAGTTCAGCAACTCGCTCGTATCCCTCGAGCCAGCGCGTACTCTCCTTGAGCCCATCGCGTTTTCCGTCTGCATCCTTCGGCTCTCTTGCCCACATCCACGCATCCAGTACGCCCAACCCCACGCGATCCGGACTGACCGCGTAGGTCGGATGCAGATACAGACCACGCCTGGCTTCGTAGTTCAAGGGACCCAAGCCTTGGATTTGCTGCCCGTTGAAGTCAAGCTCGGTAGTGTCTTGGATACACAGCACAACCTCGTGTTCTCGGATCCTTTCCTGCGTACGCTGCCAGTGAGGTTGCAGAATGTCTCGCCATTCGAATGCTTGGTTCTCCATGAAGCGGTAAGCACCCAGCGTCTCAGACCATCCGAGGCACGCATGCGGAATGCTGGCTTGCGGATTCTCAGCCAGCCGTATCAAAAGCCCTTTGGCACGCTTATTGAGCCTCGTGTCACCAAGATTTACCCCTTCCAGTTCTTGGTGTGCCCAGCCATCTGAATCCCGTGTCATTTTTCAGCGCCGTAAATGGCGATAGTACACGTCGGTTTCACTTCATTTACAACCCCACTGGCTGCCTATTTCAGCCCGCTAACCCTTGGCATATAAGGCGTTGCGGACTTGTGTATAACGAGGTGATCTTAGGTGCCTCGGGCTCCGGCACAACGTCCATTGCCAAATGCCTCGCCGAGCGAGTGGGTTATCAACACCTCGATACCGATGATTTTTATTGGCGCGACACATCCCCTCCCTATACGGTGGCAAACGGACCGCAAGAAAGGCAGTTACAACTCGCTAGCGCACTGAAAACACACGAACAATGGATTCTCAGCGGCTCGCTGTGTGGCTGGGGAGATATCTTTATCCCGAGCTTTGAACTCGTTATCTACGTCTATGTTAAGAATGAAAAACGCCTTGAACGGCTCAAGCAAAGAGAACAAATGCGATTTGGGGACGACATTTTGCTCGGAGGCGAGCAGCATGGACGATATCAGGCGTTTATTGAATGGGCGGCAGGTTATGAAACCACGGTGGATGTTAGTCGAAACGCACTTCGGCACAAACAGTGGTTGGAGAAGATCCTCTGCCCTGTCATCCACATCATGAATGAAAGCACCGTTGACGAAGCCGTGAGCGATATAGTGTCACAGTGGGCGTTGAACCCGCCCGTTTGAACCGTCTTTATCAGCGTTTGCAGGGAGCATCATTCAACGCCCCCCGCACCTGCATTAGAGGATTTCCAGCAGTTCGACTTCAAAAATCAGTGCGCTGAACGGAGGAATGGATGCGCCTGCGCCACGTTCGCCATACGCCAGGTTATGCGGAATATAGAGTTCCCATTTGGAACCGACCGGCATCAGCGTCAGCGCTTCAATCCAGCCAGGAATAACGCCGCTCACCGGAAGCTCTGCCGGCTGCCCGCGTTGCACGGAGCTGTCAAACACGCTGCCATCGATCAGGCGGCCCGTATAGTGCACACGCACGCGATCTTGACGTGCGGGGATCGCCCCTTCCCCCTGGGTCAACACGCGGAATTGCAAACCGGACTCAGTCTGGTTGACGCCGTCTTTACCGGCATTGTCTGCCAAGAAATTTTGACCTTCAACGGCCAACGCTTGCTGGCGCTCACGGCGCACCGCATCAGCACGTTCATGAATTTCACGCAGCGCGCGATGTACAACATCCACAGGCACGGCGGGCGGATTGCCTGCCAGTGCATCACGCAGACCTGCCACCAGGGCTTCAGGGATCAACTCTTCCAGGCCAGATTCTTGCAACTGTTGACCAACCTGCAAACCAATACCGTAACTGGCCTGCGCCTCAACGCTCTCGTAAGAAGGGGGGCTCATGGATGTTCCTCATTGTGTAAAAAAATGAAAACGCAGCATAACAGCGCTGGACGGCAGGGTAAAATCTTCTGTGTGATCGTTATACCCGTCATACTTCACGTTGCAGAGACGTTGGCAGCGCGCAGATACCGCGAAAGTCGGCGCACAGTCGAGAAAATCGACTCTACCAGTATGAAAGGCGAGCGAATACCATGCCCTATTCTATACTAAGGGTTCCACTTTCTCTCAAATTTGTTACCTTAAGCATCAACACGTTAGCGATTATGACTCTTGTATTACTTTCGTTGGCGCGTTACCTATATACTGGGCAGCTTTACAGGTTGCTATCGTTGCAAGAGAGGTCACCATGGGCAGAATCGCGCCCAGGAAACGAGTAGCCCCCGCAAGGGATTATCAAGCGCTGATTCGCAGCGTTCTTCCGCGTTTGCCTTTGGCTCGAGCCGAAAAACAGCGTAATGCGCCCTCTCTCCTTCTGTCAGCACTGCTTGAACGTGTGCGTGATCTATTGAGAGGACTGTGGCATCACCCTGACAGCTACCACTGGATGGATCCGTTGCCGACCTTCCACCGCCGTGCGATTCTGATTGCCTTCGCACTGCTGCTGATCGCACTACTGTGGCCCTATTCGCCGCCAACGTCGCGGACTCCGTCATCTGCCACACCCATCACACTCAATGAATCAGCGCCAATGCACGCTAACCTCGCAGACAGCACGCCAGCCCCGGTAGAGACAGCCGCGCCAGCCTGGCAGACTTACCCGATTGCCGCAGGACAAACGCTGGCGCAGCTGTTCAGGGATAATAACCTGCCCGTCAACGACGTTTTCGCAATGGCCCAGGCGGAAGGAAGAGATAAGCCACTGAGCAACCTGCGTGCCGGGCAACAGGTCAAACTGCGGCTCAATGCGCAGGGAATGGTGTCTGAGTTGGAGATTGAAACAGCGGATGGCCAGCGGGTGCACTTCACGCGCCAATCCGATGGCGTATTTCTTCGCACGCGTTAAGGTCTGTTCAGACGTTACACTGCGCGAGCAGAAAATCCCGTAGTACCTGCGCATGATTGCGCTGTGGATCTTTGCTGCCATAGAGCAATGTGATTTCACCCGAGCACGCAAGTGCCGACGTAATGATCTGCCAATGGCGTTGTTGTGCCAGTTCGGCGCGATACTGCGCAACAAAAGCGTCCCACGCGTCTGGCGCTGCGTGGAATGCCTGACGCAGTGCTGTGCTGGGCGCAACCTCTTTAAGCCACTGCGCGCCTTCCAGTCGCTCTTTTCGAACACCGCGTGGCAAGAGCCGGTCCACCAGAAACGTGGGGTGCGCAAAAGGCCCTTGCACATCATAAACCCGCTGTAAATGAATGTGCGGTACATCAGTGGCTGCGGACATAGCGATAACCTCCAGTCATAAACTAGGTTAGCATACGCCCAATTACCTTTGCAGTGCTTACTGATAGCCCATAAAACGCAAAACGCCGACCTGAAGGTCGGCGTTTCACGCATAACGCTCAGCGCCCGAAGGCACCGTGGCATTGCTTATTCAGCAACAACCAGCACGTTCAGCGTAGCGAACACATCGCTGTGAACCTGGAAGCTCACTTCGTGGTCGCCCAGTGTACGCAGTACACCGTTCGGCAGGCGAACTTCGTTTTTAGCGATAGCAACGCCAGCAGCGGTGACAGCATCAGCGATGTCACGCGTACCGATAGAACCGAACAGTTTGCCTTCGTAGCCCGCTTTGGACGCGAGGGTAACAGTACCCAGTTCAGTTAGTTGCGCAGCACGCGCTTGAGCAGCAGCCAGAACGTCAGCCAGTTTGGCTTCCAGTTCTGCGCGACGCGCTTCGAAGAACTCAACGTTTTTCTTGGTTGCCGGCACAGCTTTGCCCTGCGGAACCAGGAAGTTACGAGCATAGCCCGCTTTAACGTTTACCTGATCACCCAGGCTGCCCAGGTTTGCTACTTTATCAAGCAGAATAACTTGCATTACCTTATCCTCTCAAAGTCTCGTTAGTGGACTGTGGCCGATTACTGATGACGATCAGTGTACGGCAACAAAGACAGGTAGCGCGCGCGCTTGATAGCACGGGCCAGTTGACGCTGATACTTGGCACGAGTACCGGTGATACGGCTCGGGACAATTTTACCACTTTCAGTGATGTAGTTTTTCAGCGTTGCGATATCTTTATAGTCGATCTCTTGAACGCCTTCCGCGGTGAAACGGCAGAACTTGCGACGACGGAAATAACGTGCCATTTGGCTAGTCTCCAGAATCTATCAATTCAATCTGCTCGGCATGTAACACCAGTTTGTTCAGCCCATTGCGCCCTTGATGGCTGCAAATAAAGCCCTGAACCCTGATGTGCATACCGACCGTTATACTGTGGGTAATTGCTTGCGACTCACGTCCGCTGACAATCACGGGCATACGACACCATGCTTGCCGACGAAGTCCGGCTTCCTCCTGTACCGAGCGGTGCTCAAGCACAAACTGGCAGTGAGGAATGCCCGACGGGCTGACCTTTCGTACCGGTGCCTTGCATATCATGCCAGACAGTTCCAGACGATTAGCGGTCGCCACGGCAATTACTCTTCAGAATCCCCAGCTTCAGCATCATCACCGGCTTCAGCGTATTCATCACGACGCTCACGGTGTTCGTCTTTCGCTTTCACCATCGGAGACGCTTCAGTTACAGCGTGTTTGGTACGCATAACCATGCTGCGGATAACGGCATCGTTGAAGCGGAAGTTAGTTTCCAGCTCATCGATCACTTCCTGCGGAGCTTCAACGTTCAGCAGAACGTAGTGTGCCTTGTGCAGTTTGTTGATCGGGTAAGCCAGCTGACGGCGGCCCCAGTCCTCCAGACGGTGGATTTTGCCTTCTGCACCAGTGATAGCACCAGTGTAGCGCTCGATCATGCCCGGAACCTGTTCGCTTTGGTCAGGATGGACCATAAATACGATTTCGTAATGACGCATCGAATAGCTCCTTACGGATTTTTCAGCCTCCTGTCAGGGTCAGCCGCGGCCCATGGAAGCAAGGAACAACGTGTGTGTATGCGGCTGAAAAAATGACGCATCAGTATACTTACCCCCGTTAATAAGCGCAAGGCGTTCTCTCACCGTTTTGTCATGAGCTCCTGTGCCGCTTTTGAGAAACCAAACTTACAAAAATCAATACAAATAACGTATTATTAACGAGTTAGCGCCAATAATCGTGATATATCTCTCAGTTATCCGACACGACTGTTTGCCAGTATCAGTGTCAACGTCGACAATTTTTATCATCCAATCCGGGCGGCTCTCTCCAGCGGAACCGTTGTTCAGCAACGATGACAGGTGAATGCCATGATAAAAAACCAAACGCTTCACGATGCTAGTCAGGCCCAGCGCCTGCTGGAAAAGCAGCGAAAAGCGCGTTTTTACCCGGCTTTCCATCTCGCTCCCCCCACGGGCTGGATGAACGATCCGAACGGGTTGGCGTACTGTGATGGCCGCTATCATGTGTTTTATCAACACCATCCTTATGATGAACACTGGGGCCCCATGCATTGGGGGCACATGACAAGCCACGATCTGGTGCACTGGCAGCATCACCCCATTGCGTTGGCACCCGGGGACGCTTTCGACAGGGACGGTTGTTTTTCCGGTTGCGCCGTGAATGACAATGGTGTGCTTACGCTTATCTATACCCATATCGTTATACACATCTTTCTAACGCACTGTTTAATCAATGAGTTACGGGTTTATCTCAGAGTAGCATTTTGAACCTCAAAAAGCCAATGGGATGGCTTGAATGCCTTAATTCACGGGGTTCTGAGCATCCTGTTCAAAAAATGGCCAAAAGATGTGTATAACGATATGATCTATACCGGTCACGTGTGGTTACAGGGTGTTGGTAATGACGGCGCAATCCGCCAGGTACAATGCATTGCTACCAGCGAAGATGGCCTCCATTTCACTAAGCATGGTGTGATAGTCACCCCACCCGACGGCATCATGCATTTCCGCGACCCCAAGGTCTGGAAGCAAAATGGCCGCTGGTTTATGGTGGTTGGCTCGCGTGATGCCAATGATCGGGGTCAGGTATTGCTCTACAGCGGCACCTCTCTGTTCCAATGGCGTCTGGAAGGGGTGCTGGCTAAAGCCGATCGCTGGTTGGGCTATATGTGGGAGTGCCCGGATTTCTTCCCGCTTGGGGATAAATACCTGCTGATGTTTTCACCACAGGGCATGACGCCCGAAGGCTATCGCTACCGTAATCGCTTTCAGAGCGGCTATATTTTGGGACGCTGGCAGCCGGGCCATCCTTTTACGCTTGAGCAGCATTTTCAGGAATTGGATTCCGGTCACGATTTCTATGCACCACAATCTTTCGTCACTACAGATGGGCGCCGCTTGCTGTTCGGCTGGATGGATATGTGGGAGTCCGAAAGACCCACTCAGGCCGATGGCTGGGCCGGATGCCTCACGCTGCCGAGCGAACTGTCGCTGGATGCGCAAGGGCGCGTCAGAATGATGCCAGTGCGTGAACTGCAAGCACTCCGCCGGGAAGCGCATACCCTACCCGCTTTTTCGCTGAAAAACCAACGACGCAGGCTGGGGATCAGCGCACTTCAGGCAGAAATTCACATGACGTGGAATATTCAAAAAAGCCAGGCGGAACGCTTCGGCATCGAGATTGCCGTCAGCGACGATCGGCGCTACGTCACCCGGTTTTATGTCGATACGCAGTCTCGTCGTTTGGTGTTGGATCGCAGTCAATCCGGACTGGGCGTCGGCGGCTATCGCAGTGTGGCACTGCCCGATGGCGACACGCTTGATCTGCGGATTTTTATCGATCGTTCCTCAGTGGAAGTCTTTGTCAATCAAGGGGAAACCTGTCTCACCAGCCGTATTTATCCACCAACAGAAGGACGCGGCATCGCGCTTTATGCCGAAAATGGGGTGGCGTACTGCCAGACCTTTACCCACTGGCAGATGGCATCCATCTATCCTGAGCAGTAATCACGCCGCGTCAACGGGATACGTCAGGCAGTACCGGCTATCGTCGCATCAGGCTATCCGCGTCTCGCTCAATGGCACAGAGGCAAAATGCCGGGCAAAGAAGCGGCCGCCCGCCGTTAGCGCTAACGGGGTGATGCGGTGCCCCACGTCACGTTCCGTCAGGTAGGTGACGTTATGGTGCTGATTATCCGCTTTCAGTGCCGCATACAAGCGCGCGCTATCGGCAGCGGGCACCACGTCATCAGCATCGCCATGCCACAGCAATAGCGGGCGATCTGCTAACGCAGACAGCCGGTCGGTGACATCATAATTGACCAGCGTTTGCGCCAACTGGCGCAGCAGATCGTCAGACCCCGGACTTCCTGCAGGGACCGGAGGGAAAAGCGAGCGCGACAGCGCAGAAAAATATCCAGACCCCATAAACGCCGCGACGGCTGAAATCCACGGATAGCGCGCCATGCTGGCCAACGCGGTCATGCCCCCGAGCGATGCGCCCGCAACGCCAATTTTCTCATCCGCAATCCACCCGCGCTGGCGCGCGGCATCCACCAACCCCGGCAGTTCTTGCACGTTAAATTGCAGAATATCCCAGAAATGGCGTAAACGGCGGGCCTCATCACCGTCATAACGCGCGCCGTGCATCGCCGCGTCAGGCAAAATAACACGAAACCCCACTTGTGCTAACGCATAGCCAAAATAGGCGTATACTTCCTTGGACGAGGTATAGTCATGAAAAAAGAATATCGTCGGTAACGGATATGCCTGCTGACCGCTGGGGGTCGCATACAGGACATCAATCCCGTTCAGGGTATCTGGCGAAATTTCTACCATGTGGGTTCTCTCTCTTTTTTCTTTCCGCACATCGTTAAGCATAAACTCGGGTTGTAGTGGTCAACTAATATTGGCCACCGCATTAGACTGTATGTAGAACAGTCGCTCAGATTCGTTTGGAGTTAAGCCGCCGTTATACCAGTGAGGCCGGATAGCGCTGTAATACCCCGTGATGTAGCGGATAATCGCGTCCTGGGCTTCGCTGAAGCTGTTGTAACCCTTTGTCGGCACCCATTCTGTCTTCAGGCTGCGGAAGAACCGCTCCATTGGCGCATTATCCCAGCAGTTACCCCGCCGACTCATACTCTGCTTTATCCGGCAGCGCCACAGGGCTTGCCGGTATTGACGGCTGGTATAGTGGCTGCCCTGGTCGCTGTGGAACATGACTCCTGTTGGTTGTCCCCGGAGTTCCCAGGCCATCTGCAACGCTTTAACTGTCAGCGCCGAGTCCGGCGACGTCGACATGGCCCAGCCCACCGGTTTGCGGGCGAACAGATCTAGGCTGTGTCCCTTAATCCCATGAGTTATACTAACTATTTGTTTCTACATCATTTTGAACTATGGCTCGCTACGACCTTCCCGATGAAGCATGGGCTATCATCCAGCCCTTACTCCCTGCTGAACCAGCAACACCACAGGCCGGACGCCA
Organism: Symbiopectobacterium sp. Eva_TO; assembly: GCF_053848865.1. Lineage (NCBI taxonomy): Bacteria > Pseudomonadati > Pseudomonadota > Gammaproteobacteria > Enterobacterales > Enterobacteriaceae > Symbiopectobacterium > Symbiopectobacterium sp. Eva_TO. Next base: position 285,418 of record NZ_JBSPEY010000005.1, read on the forward strand.
ATGGGCTGAGCATCGCATGATTATCAATGGCATGTTCTGGGTGCTGTGCTCTGGTGCCCCATGGCGTGATTTACCTGAGCGATACGGCCCATGGAAAACCGTTTATAACCGCTTTAACCGATGGTCAAAATCGGGAGTCATTAACATTATTTTCAATAAGTTACTTTCATCACTTGATGCCCATGGCCTCGTGGACTGGTCAGCGACTGCGCTGGATGGTAGCAATATCAGGGCGCTGAAATGTGCTGCCGGTGCTCAAAAAAACATCCCGATATCACCGGAGATAATGGGCTGGGTCGCTCTCGAGGTGGTTTTGGCACCAAAATCCATATGGCTACAGACGGAAGTGGTCTTCCGTTAAACATCGTGTTGAGCCCCGGTCAGGCTCATGAAAGTCAGTTTGCACTACGTCTTTTGGACGGTATTGGTGTTCAACGCCAGAACGGCAGTATGAAACGCCGTGGTCATGCGGTGCTGGCTGACAAGGCGTACTCCGGGCATGTATTACGTAACGAGCTGAAAAACAGAGGTATAAAAACTGTCATCCCCCGAAAATCCACTGAAAAAATGGCGGTGGATGGTCGTTCAAAGCTCGATCGTGACGCCTACCGCAATCGGAACGTTGTTGAACGGTGCTTTGGCCGTCTGAAAGAATACCGTCGCATTGCGACACGTTACGACAAAACGGCGAGGAATTATCTGGCAATGTTGAAACTGGGCTGCATCCGCCTGTTTTACCAGAGGCTATGTAATTAAGGGACACAGCCTAGCACCACCGCAAGGTAAGCCCAGCATTTGCCCGTCCAGATGTAGGTCACATCGCCGCACCAGACCTGATCCGGCGCGGTAACCGCGAACTGGCGGTTGAGATAGTTCGGTATTTCAACGTGTTCATTGCCGCCGCGTTTGTATTTGTGAGCCGGTCGCTGGCAGCTGGCGATACCCAGCTCCTTCATCAGCTTGCCAGCCAGCCAGCGCCCCATTTTGACACCGGAGCTGCCGGTGACGATGGTCGCGATACTTCGAGCGCCGGCAGAGCCGCCGCTGGCGTTCCAGGCTTCCATGACGCGGCTACACTTAACCACGCGCTCACCGTCGGGTTCATTAGCGGAAGCCTGCCAGTGCCTGTAGCTGCTGCGATGTACCTCAAAAGTTTGGCACAACGCCGTAACCGGGTATCGCGCCCTCAGCCTGTCGACTACCGTGAACCGTTGAGTGAGTCCGACATTAAGAGCGCCGTAGCCTTTTTTAGGATTTCGTTCTCCATTTCAAGGCATTGGACTTTTTTCTTCATCTCACGCAGCTCGAGCTGTTCAGGGGTAAGAGGAAGTCCCGTTGGCGTTTTTCCCTGTCGTTCAAGGCGAAGCTTATTGACCCAGCGACTAATGGCAGAATGGCTGACATTAACCGCCTCTGCGGCCTTAACGTATGTGTAGCCGTGGTCGACAACCAGCTTTGCGGCTTCGAGCTTAAATTCCGCCGTAAAATGTTTACCCATGAGGTCACCTGTCGTGTTGATGAGGTGAGCATATCACCTCCGCTCAGGTGGCCAGTATCAGTGTGCCACTACAGCCAGTATGCGGAGTGTTGAATAGCATGTTGACGTGATTCCTGCGCATATTTTTTCATCAATGATTGCGCTGTGGCCTTCTTGCGCCTGGGCGCAAAATGCGGAGGAGTTTCATTCAGATACTGTTTGACGTAGCTGATGTGGCTGAATTTCGCCAGCCGTCGGCGGGCTGCGCGTCCCAGCTTTTGATAGCTAAGGAGAAACGGTGTCTCTTTTCCCCCCAGCCCCAGCAATAACATATCGATAACCATCCAGGTGTAGGCCACCTCGTTATACACAAGTCCGCAACGCCTTATATGCCAAGGGTTAGCGGGCTGAAATAGGCAGCCGGTGGGGTTGTAAATGAAGTGAAACCGACGTGTACTATCGCCATTTACGGCGCTGAAAAATGACACGGGATTCAGATGGCTGGGCACACCAAGAACTGGAAGGGGTAAATCTTGGTGACACGAGGCTCAATAAGCGTGCCAAAGGGCTTTTGATACGGCTGGCTGAGAATCCGCAAGCCAGCATTCCGCATGCGTGCCTCGGATGGTCTGAGACGCTGGGAGCTTACCGCTTCATGGAGAACCAAGCATTCGAATGGCGAGACATTCTGCAACCTCACTGGCAGCGTACGCAGGAAAGGATCCGAGAACACGAGGTTGTGCTGTGTATCCAAGACACTACCGAGCTTGACTTCAACGGGCAGCAAATCCAAGGCTTGGGTCCCTTGAACTACGAAGCCAGGCGTGGTCTGTACCTGCATCCGACCTACGCGGTCAGTCCGGATCGCGTGGGGTTGGGCGTACTGGATGCGTGGATGTGGGCAAGAGAGCCGAAGGATGCAGACGGAAAACGCGATGGGATCAAGGAGAGTACGCGCTGGCTCGAGGGATACGAGCGAGTTGCTGAACTCGCCTCGGAGTTGCCAAACACACGTCTGGTGTACTTAGCCGATCGCGAAGCGGATATCAAGGCGTTGATGCAGCTCGCTGATGACCTTGGCACTCCGGCTGACTGGTTGATCCGCTCGACTCATAATCGCAGTCTGGACTGTAATGAGAAGCTTTGGCAGAAGGTTGGAAAGACCGTGCCGGTGGGAGAAATCCAATTCGTTATGGCGGCTCGCGCGGGGCAGAAGGCGCGTACGGTGAAACAGGCGCTGCGCGTGAAGCGAGTGTCGCTGCGTTGCGGGTTGGCAGTGACTTGTGTGATAGCCAAGGAAATTGAGCCGCCAGCAGGCGCGAAGCCGGTCGAGTGGCGGTTGCTGAGCAATCGCGTACCTGAAGGACGAGAAGATATCGTGGAGCTGATCGACTGGTATCGGGCTAGATGGGAAATCGAGATGTTCTTCAATGTGCTGAAGAACGGCTGCTGTGTCGAAGCGTTACAGTTATCGACCGTGGATCGCATTGAGCGGGCATTGGCGCTGTTCATGATCGTGGCATGGCGCATCGCCTATTTAATGCGTATGGGACGAACCTGTCCAGAGCTGGACGCAATGTTGTTCTTTGATTCCGACGAGACTCATGGCGCTTACCTACTGATGAACAAGCGTATGCCCAAGGGCCGCCCTAAGCTAAACGAAGTATTGCGCTTAGTTGCGCAACTGGGAGGCTTTCTTGCTCGAAAAGGCGACGGTGAACCAGGCGCAAAAACTATCTGGAAAGGCTTGCAGAAAGTCATGACGGCCGCCGAAACGCTACGCGCGCTCAGGCACGAACAGAGATGTGTATAACGAGTTGGGTGTAGGCGGGTCCTCGTGTTTTAATGTCTGGCAAGGGAAAACGCAAAAATTCATCACTCAATATGGCAATGACATGAGACTTTGATGTAGCCCCCTGTAACACCAGACAGTAGCTGTATCTCCAGATAAGAGATAGGCTTAGATATTGTCTAACAATCATGCTAATTTTGAAATGACCGGGATCCTGTTAGGGCAAGAAGTCCGTAAGCGTAAAACTCCGTAAGAGAAAATCGCCATCATTCAGCAGACAATGGAGCCGGGGATGAACGTCTCCCATGTAGCCCGCCTGCATGGCATCCAGCCCAGCCTTTTGTTTAAGTGGAAGAAGCAATACCAGGAAGGAAGCCTCACCGCCGTTGCGGCCGGAGAAGAAGTGGTTCCAGCTTCGGCGCTGGCGACTGCCCTCAAGCAGGTCCGGGAGCTACAGCGCCTTCTGGGTAAGAAGACGATGGAAGTTGAGATCCTCAAAGAAGCAGTGGAGTACCGCCAGTCGCGAAAATGGATAGCGCACGCGCCCTTGTTGCCAAAGGACGGGGAATAGCTCTGGTCAGCCGCGCCATGAGCGTGTCGCGTGCGCAGCTGTCACTGCGGGTTAACCGTTCTGCCGACTGGCTGGACAGGCGCAGCAACCGGCGTAATGACGAAGCTGATACTGAGATATTATCGGACATCCTCCGTATCATCAGCGACATGCCCAGTTACGGTTACCGCCGAGTGTGGGGTATCCTGCGTAAGCAACGTCGTGCAGAGGGACTTCCACCGGTGAACGCCAAACGGCTTTACAGGATAATGAGCGAGCATAACCTGCTGTTGTTGCATGATAAAACTGAACGTCCGAAGCGGGAGCATAAAGGCAAAATCGCGGTAGCAGAGAGCGATATGCGCTGGTGCTCAGATGGCTTCGAGTTCGGTTGTGACAACGGCGAGAAGCTGCGGGTGACGTTCGCACTGGACTGCTGCGACCGGGAGGCCATAGACTGGGCAGCGAGCACCAGGGGTTATGACAGTTCAACCGTGCAGGATGTGATGCTGAGGTCGGTGGAAAAACGCTTCGGTAGCGCGCTGCCGGATAAACCAGTGCAATGGCTGACGGATAATGGTTCAGCGTACACAGCGCATGAAACGCGGAAGTTCGCCAGAGAACGGAATCTGGAGCCCTGCACAACAGCAGTGAGCAGTCCACAGAGTAACGGCATGGCAGAACGGTTCGTGAAGACGATGAAGGAAGATTACATCGCCTTCATGCCAAAACCCGATGTGCGAACAGCGCTGAAGAACCTTGCAGCGGCGTTCAATCATTACAATGAAAACCATCCGCACAGTGCGCTGGGATACAACTCCCCAAGAGAATATCGGCGCCAGCGGGCATCGTTAACTTAAGAGACAAAAGCTGTCCGGAGATGGTGGGTCAAGATCACAATGACATGAGACTTATCCGCCGCTGGTAATTTAGCGCGGTCATACATCAGGTTAAAACGAGAGATCGGTGAGGAAGGATGCTTGGTATTGCGCCGCGCTCTTATGGCGCGATCCGCATGCCTTTCCTTTGAGGTCTGAAACTGACGCAAATAATCCGCCAGCGCCGTATGCTCAGCGTCTGAAAGCACCTCAACTTGCGAATACACCTCCGGGTTCACGTCAGCAAGCGCGCTGGCGTGTTCCACCGACTCGGACGCTAGCGGCAAAAGCGCCAATGCGCTATCGCGATATCCGGCGGGAGGTAAATAGGGTGAAAATGTTCCAACGTGGGCAGTGCCAGGATACAAATCGATAGGCAGCCTCTCAGGTTCATCCTGGTATCGCGAGCAAAAAGTGGCGATCCCGGTAGCCCCTGCCCGACACGCCATTTCGCCCAATAGCAGAAGTCCCCCCAGTAGCAACGTTTTTTTAACACGTGATGCTCCTGTATTTGCCTGCGTGTTACTAGGCTGTGTCCCTTAATTACATAACCTCTGGTAAAACAGGCGGATGCAGCCCAGTTTCAACATTGCCAGATAATTCCTCGCCGTTTTGTCGTAACGTGTCGCAATGCGACGGTATTCTTTCAGACGGCCAAAGCACCGCTCAACAACGTTCCGATTGCGGTAGGCGTCACGATCGAGCTTTGAACGACCATCCACCGCCATTTTTTCAGTGGATTTTCGGGGGGATGACAGTTTTTATACCTCTGTTTTTCAGCTCGTTACGTAATACATGCCCGGAGTACGCCTTGTCAGCCAGCACCGCATGACCACGGCGTTTCATACTGCCGTTCTGGCGTTGAACACCAATACCGTCCAAAAGACGTAGTGCAAACTGACTTTCATGAGCCTGACCGGGGCTCAACACGATGTTTAACGGAAAACCACTTCCGTCTGTAGCCATATGGATTTTGGTGCCAAAACCACCTCGAGAGCGACCCAGCCCATTATCTCCGGTGATATCGGGATGTTTTTTTGAGCACCGGCAGCACATTTCAGCGCCCTGATATTGCTACCATCCAGCGCAGTCGCTGACCAGTCCAGGAGGCTATGGGCATCAAGTGATGAAAGTAACTTATTGAAAATAATGTTAATGACTCCCGATTTTGACCATCGGTTAAAGCGGTTATAAACGGTTTTCCATGGGCCGTATCGCTCAGGTAAATCACGCCATGGGGCACCAGAGCACAGCACCCAGAACATGCCATTGATAATCATGCGATGCTCAGCCCATGGGCGTCCAGCCTGTGGTGTTGCTGGTTCAGCAGGGAGTGAGGGCTGAATGATAGCCCATGCTTCATCGGGAAGGTCGTAGCGAGCCATAGTTCAAAATGATGTAGAAACAAACAGTTAGTATAACTCATGGGATTAAGGGACACAGCCTAGGCTTGAATGCCTTGTAACAACGTCATGGAAAGAGACCTTTCTAAAAGGGTTAAAAAAGACGAGTGAAAAAAAGGTGGGATGATAAATCAAATAATAAACAGCATTTTACAGAAAACACCCTTGTTATAAGACACAATAAAACCGCTAAAAGACAGAATAAAGCGTTTCATTTCTTGAGAATAAGAGCACAACCATCCACACTTCTCTCAGACCATAACCTCAAGGACATCATGATTAAGAGAACGTTTATCGCCCTTTTATTAGGTGCCGTTTCTGTTGGTGCGGTTGCGCGACAAGGGGGATTTGTCGCACCGAACAGCGCAGGCACTACGACTGGCGGATTTAAAGGCCCGGAGCCCGGTTTGACCACCGTAGAACAGGCTAAAACGCTCAGGGACGATGCCTGGGTGGTATTGGAAGGTCATCTGGTGCGGCAGTTAGGACATAAACTGTACGAGTTTCGCGACAGCTCTGGCACCGTGAATGTTGATATCGATGACAAACGCTGGGTAGGGCAAACCGTCACGCCCAATGACAAAATACGTATCGAAGGCGAAGTAGATAAAGACTGGAATAGCGTAGAGATCGACGTTAAATCAGTACATCTGGTGAAATAGCGCGTCACCACCGAGGGGCTTGACGCCCCTGTTCACTCAGGGCAAGCTGCGCTACACTGCGGAACACCACGCCCCCCTTTTTAATGTTGCAAGGAACTTATGACTGCTCTCACGCGGTTCATCATCTTTTCCCTCACGACGCTGCTGTGCGCCTGTAGTACTTTTCAAGGCAAGCCAATGCCACTGCCGCCGCCAACACAGCAGGCGCAGCTTATCGTCTATGCCCAAACCAGCACCTTAGAGAAAATGGGATCGATATCGATCAACGTGCGAGGCAGTAGCGACGACGCCGATCGTGCCATTCAACAAAAAGCTGACGCTTACGGCGCACGCTATTACACCATCACGTTGAAGCAAGAGCACGAATTGACCAACATGTGGACATCACGCGCCGTGCTATATCGCTAAGCTGTATTAGCTCAGACCTGATCTGACAGTTACCGGTTATTTATACAGGTATCTGTCAGATTAAATCTGGTTCAGATTTTTTTCTGCCCAGACTCGTTTACCATCAAGTAACGTGGCCATTGGCGTACGCCCGCAGCACATTTTACCCTGATGAGTTCGCTCATTATTGTAATGCCACAACCAGTTGTCCAGATCCTTTTGTAGACTTTCTAGGTCCTCGTATAACGTCTTACGGAACGCAACCTGATAAAAATCCTGCAAAATAGTTTTATGGAAGCGCTCGCAGATACCGTTTGTCTGCGGAGACATCGCTTTCGTTTTCGTATGGTCTATATCGTTGATAGCCAAGTACAGCTGATAGTCATGTTGTTCCACTTTACCGCAGTACTCCGTCCCCCTGTCCGTCAGTATTCTTAGCATTGGCAGCCCCTGAGCTTCGTAGAACGGCAGCACGCGATCATTGAGCAGGTCGGCGGCAGAGATCGGTGCTTTACTCGTGTAAAGCTTGCAGTGCGCCACTTTCGAGTACGTATCCACGAACGTCTGCTGGTAGATACGGCCAACACCTTTCAGATTACCCACGTAGAAGGTGTCCTGCGACCCCAGATAACCCGGGTGAGCAGTCTCTATTTCACCACAGGCTTCGTCGTCGTGCGCCTTCTTCTCCAGTGCAGCGATTTGAGCATCAGTAAGTACGATGCCTTCTCTGGCAACTTTTTCCTCAAGTGCCTTCAGGCGCTTACGAAAGTTTTCCAGATCGTGTCGTTGCCAGATGGAGCGCACACCGCTGCCAGAAATGAAGACGCCTTTTTTACGCAGCTCATTACTGGTCCGGTGCTGGCCATGAGCCGGGAACTCAATGGCGTAATCAACAACCGCACGTTCAGTGGCTTCATCAGCACGGTTTTTCAGGTTGGGAACCCGGCGGTTTTGGTTAACCAGAGCGTCAATGCCGCCTTCTGCCGCCAGTTCCTGATAGCGATAAAACGTGTCGCGTGACACCCCCATGATTTTACAGGCTTTTGATACGTTACCGAGTTCTTCGGCGAGATTGAGCAGGCCGGCTTTGTGTTTGATGATGGGATTGTTAGTATGAAGCATGAGAGTTACCTCGTGTTTTGTATAAGGATTCGACACCCATATCAAAACCGGTAACTCTCAACCTTTCAAGGTCCAGTGTCAGATCAAGTCGCGACTAATACAGCTAAGCAGACGCGTTGATGCACAAAACAGAGGATGGTTACGCCAGACGCTGTCTCACCGCTTCAAACAGACAAACACCGGTAGCAACCGAAACGTTAAGCGACGAAACGCTACCGACCATCGGGATGCTGATCAACTCATCGCAGTGTTCACGCGTCAAACGACGCATCCCTTCCCCTTCCCCGCCCATAACCAGCGCCAGCGGTCCAGTCAGCTTGCTTTGATAGAGCGTGTGGTCGTTTTCACCCGCGGTTCCGACGATCCACACTTGATTTTCCTGCAACAGGCGCAGCGTGCGCGCCAGATTGGTCACGCGGATCAAAGGCACATTTTCCGCCGCCCCGCAGGCCACTTTTTTCGCGGTGGCGTTGAGTTGCGCAGAACGATCGCGCGGCACAATGATCGCATGCACCCCGGCGGCATCCGCGTTACGCAAGCACGCACCGAGGTTGTGAGGATCGGTAACGCCATCCAGTACCAACAAAAACGGCTGTGCTACGCTTGCCAGCAGATCCGGCAGATCGTTTTCCTGATACTGACGCCCCTCTTTGACGCGCGCCACGATCCCCTGATGCACGGCCCCTTCAACCTTGCTATCCAGCCATTGACGATTCGCTACCTGAATCACAATGCCATTAGCTTCCAAGGCCGCGATCACCGGTTGCAAGCGGCGATCCTCACGCCCTTTAAGGATGAAGACTTCCAGAAAACGCTGTGGATCGCGTTCTAACAGGGCGTTGACTGCGTGGATACCGTAAATAATTTCGCTCATTGATACTCTTCAAACGTGGTGTGTTAACGAACGGCGGAAGCTCCGCCGTTCGCTGCGGGCATTACTGTGCCGCGTTCTTTTTACTGGCGCGTTTCGCCTTGGCGGCGGCGGCGATTTTACGCGTTTTTTCGGCGTTTTTCTGCGCCTTGTCGGTCTTTTTCTTCGCCTTGGCCTTTGCTTTCACCTTATCGGGCGCAGCCTTTTTCCCTGCTCTATCGTCCTTGCGAAACGCACTGTCAGGCTCAAAATTAGCCGGTTTTTTACCACCGCGCCTCACGGCGCTCCGGTTTTTTCGCCTTGTCGCGTGCAGTCTTGCCTTCACCGCGCACTTTGCGTGTGCTGGAGAGCAGAGAGAAATCGATATTGCGTTCGTCCATATTGACCGCTTCCACGCGAATTTCGACTTCATCACCAAGACGATAGACCTGCCCGCTCGATTCACCGATCAAGCGTTGACCCACATTGTCATAACGGTAGTAGTCGTTATCCAGCGTCGAGACATGCACCAGACCATCGATAAACAGATCGTTGAGACGCACAAAGAAGCCAAAGCCGGTCACGCTGGAAATAATCCCGGTAAAAGATTCACCGACGTGATCCTGCATAAAGTCACATTTCAACCAGTCGGCGACATCGCGCGTGGCTTCATCCGCCCGCCGCTCAGTCAGCGAACAGTGCATGCCCAGTTGTAGCATCTCATTAAGATCGCTGTGCCAACCGCCAGTCGGCGTCCAACGTTCACGACGATCGCTCAGCAAATACTTGATGCCACGGTGCAGCGACAGATCGGGGTAGCGGCGAATCGGCGACGTAAAGTGACCGTATGATGTCAGCGCCAGACCAAAGTGACCGCGATTTTCCGGATCGTAAATTGCCTGTTTCATGGAGCGCAGCATCATGGTTTGCAGCATTTCATGGTCCGGGCGATCCGCCACCAGCGTCATCAGTTCTGCATAATCTTTAGGTTCCGGCTTCATACCGCCTTTCAGCGTCAAACCAAGCTCTCCCAGCACGCTGCGCAGTGCCAGCACATGGTCTTCACTCGGGCGATCGTGCACCCGGAACAGTGCAGGCTCCTGATTTTTCTCAACGAATCTGGCCGCCGAGATATTAGCCAGAATCATGCACTCTTCAATCAGTTTGTGCGCATCGTTACGCACCATCGATTCCACGCGTTCGATACGGCGTTCCGCGTTGAAGATAAACTTCGCTTCTTCGGTTTCAAAGGCGATGCCGCCGCGTTCTTCACGCGCTGTTTCCAACACCTGATACATCTTGTGCAGCTCTTCCAATCCGCCTACCAGCGGCTGGTAATGCGCACGCAGTTCCGCATCGCCTTGCAACATATGCCACACCTTGGTGTAGGTCAGGCGCGCATGGGAACGCATCACGGCTTCGTAGAATTTGTATGTCGTCAGCTTGCCGGTCGCTGAAATGGTCATCTCGCACACCATACACAGCCGATCCACGTCCGGGTTCAACGAACACAGGCCGTTCGACAACACTTCCGGCAGCATCGGCACCACTTGCGAAGGAAAATAGACCGAGGTGCCGCGCGCCCGCGCTTCATGATCCAGCGGCGTATTGGGACGCACGTAATAGCTAACATCAGCAATGGCAACCCACAGACGCCAGCCGCCACCGCGTTTTTTCTCGCAGTAGACCGCATCGTCAAAATCGCGCGCGTCTTCACCGTCAATCGTCACCAGCGGCAGCGAACGCAGATCGACGCGCCCTTTTTTCGCACTTTCCGGCACCTGTTCGTTGAAATCTTTGATCTGTTCTTCGACCTGTTTCGACCAGGTGTGCGGGATATCGTGGGTGCGCAGTGCGATATCCACCGCCATGCCGGTACCCATTTTATCGCCCAGGATCTCAACAATCTTCCCGATGGCTTTGGTACGCCGCGTGGGACGCTGCGTTAACTCAACCACCACCATGTAGCCCATACGGGCACCGTTGATGTTCTGTTGCGGAATAAGAATATCGAAGCTCAGGCGGCTGTCATCCGGCACCACAAATCCCATACCGCCATCAAGGAAGTAGCGACCGACAATCTGCCCGGTACGCGGTTCCAGAACCCGCACGATACGGCCCTCACGCCGCCCTTTGCGATCGGCACCCAGCGGTTGCGCCAGCACCACATCGCCATGCATAGTGCGTTTCATCTCTTCAGCCGACAGGTACAAGTCGTCCTTGCGCCCTTCTACACGCAGGAAACCAAAACCATCGCGGTGGCCGATCACCGTGCCACGCAGCAAATCCAGTTTTTCCGGCAACGCATAGCACTGGCGGCGGGTAAACACCAGTTGACCGTCACGCTCCATCGCGCGCAAACGACGGCGCAGCGCTTCTTGCTGCTCTTCCGTAATGAGTTCCAAATCGGCAGCCAGTTCATCGCGGCTAATGGGCGTATTGCGTTTTTCGATGTGAGCCAGAATGTATTCGCGGCTGGGGATGGGTGATTCGTATTTTTCTGCTTCTCGTTCCAGGAATGGATCTTGGGACATTGCGGTTCCTCCGTTGTCTTCAGCTGAAGGCTGAACGGACTTCATTCAACCAACAATAATTTATAAAGCGGCGGGTTCTCTTTCACCATATCGGCCAACGTATGTTGGTCCAGTTCGGAGAGAAAGCGCTGAACGCCCTCTTGCAGCACCCCTTTTAAGCGGCATGCCGGCGTGATGTGGCAAAAATCATGGTTGCAGTTGACCAGAGACAGCGGTTCCAGCGCGCGTACCACATCGCCAATGCGAATGGTTTGCGCTGGCTTGCCCAAACGGATGCCACCATTTTTACCGCGCACTGCCATCACAAAGCCAGCCCGACTAAGTTGATTGATAATTTTGACCATATGATTACGAGAGACGCCATACACTTGCGTCACTTCAGTAATGTTCGTCATCTTCCCTTCAGGCAGTGATGCCATGTAGATCAGCGCGCGTAATCCGTAATCCGTAAAACTGGTTAACTGCACAGAAACCTCGGATACCCTCGGGTATCGGTAGGAACGTCGTATCAATGTTCATCGCAACAATGCTCATCACAACAGCGTTCGTCAAATCATCAAAGCTCATGCCAACAGCACACTACTGCGTTTCTACAGCCTGAGCCGCAACGCCGCAGAAAGAAAATACGCCACTAACATGAACGGAAAATAACATAAGAGCCAGATTTACTAGCAATAATAAACCAGTCGCAAATGATCCGGCGAATTATTTAGCATATTCCCTGGATTTGAACGTCGGTTCTGCCTTTTTCCCTGCTAAAAGACATCCCCCATTTGGTAATGACTCCAATTAGTAGAACATGTGTTTTTCGATGAAGGCTCCGATGACTTTTTCGTGGATCTCGACGGAGAGCGAGAAGCAAATCGTTTTACGCGCCAGTCGTTTAATGCGGGTACGGAGCGTCAGGTTATTGCGCTCTATGCGTTGCGTGAAGATCTTGCCAGTCAGATGTTTCTGCTTCGGAACCTCTCTTGCATAGCTGCCCCAGTTGTCACTGGTAATCATGCCGATGTTGAACGGTGTCAACAGAGCCAGCAATTCACGGCAGGTCTCATCGGTTCGGGGGCCAAAAGTGTAGGCCAGAACACCGCCCGTTTTGGTATTGTAAGAGTACCAGAGCCAGTGCTGTAGCGCCTGACTGCCAACGAAGCTCCATTGCTCATCAAGTTCACAGATAAGGGCGACGTCGGCGTGAGCAACGGGAGAAGACGTTATCCTGCGGGGCGAGAGCTTTTTAAAGCCCGGATGACCGTATTGATGCCGATTTTCAACGTTCTGGCGGTATCGCGAACACCGGCACCGTTGAAGGCCATATCAACGATCTGCTCTTTGACTCCCTGCTTTCGCGCTTCATAGCGGTAGGTAAGCTGGAATACACGGCGACAGCAGTGACACCGGAAGCGTTCATGGTACACGGCAAAAGTGGCCCCGCGGCGTTATGGCGACCGCATCCAGCACGACCAAAAGATAACGATAACCGACCTGACCGATGAAGAGTTAGACAGGCGCTTGCAGGAGTTAACCAATGCACAATCTGGATCGGGAGCAAAAGATTGAGCTATTGCGACTACTGGAAGATAAGCAACGCCGGGCCAAGGTTTATCGTTACCGCACCTACTACGACACTCGCTATCCGTGGCAAAAGAAGTTCATCGCATTAAGCATCGAATATTCTCAAGTTGCCCTCATCGCTGCTAACCGCGTCGGCAAGACTGATACGGCAACATATATCGATTCTGTACACGCAATGGGTGACTACCCTGATGGTTGGGCAGGTTACAGGTTTGATCACGCTCCGCTGATATGGTGCCTCGGCTACTCAGGTGAAAAGTGCCGCGACCTTCTTCAAACGCCAATCATCGGGCGTAAGACTGATAATGGATGGGAAGGTGGGTTAATACCCGGCGAGTTAATCATTGGCACCGAGCCAATGACAGGAACGCCAAACGCGGTAAGAACCGTATACGTTCAGCACAAATCAGGCGGCACGGCAAAGATACAGTTTTGGTCATATTCCCAAGGTCAGCACGCACTGATGGGTGATAGCGTTGATTGGTTCCACATCGATGAAGAACCAAAAGACCCAACCATTTACCCGCAGGTTTTAACCCGTACAGCGACCGGTGATAGAGGCCGCGGCGGGAGAGGCATTCTCACATTCACACCCGAGAATGGGCGAACAGATTTGGTTATCGGCTTCATGGATACACCATCCGCTGCGCAAACGTGCATGAATGTAGGCTGGGATGATGCGCCGCACCTTAGCGAGAAAGTTAAAGAGGATTTACTTGCCTCATTCCCGCCTCATCAGCGTGACATGCGAACCAAAGGCATTCCAATGTTGGGGCATGGGCGAATTTATGATTTCAGAGAGGAGTTGATCACCTGCGACCCGTTCCCAATTCCAGATCACTGGATGGTGATTGATGGCATGGACTTTGGCTGGGATCACCCTCAGGCACGTGTAAGACTGGCGTGGGATGCAGACGAAGATAAGTTCTACATAACCCGCGCATACAAAGCGTCTCAAACCTCACCCGGTGAAGCATGGTTCGCTACTAAAGCGTGGGCCGCTGGCGCTCCTACTGCGTGGCCTAGCGATGGGTTGCAGACAGAGAAAGGCAGTGGCATTCAGCAAAAGGCATATTACGAAGAGGCCGGATTCGACATGTTAACCGAACGGGCAACATGGCCTGATGGCGGAAACTCCGTTGAGGCTGAACTGTTCGAACTGTACGACCTGATGAGGCAAGGCAGACTAAAAGTGTTTCGTGGGCTGCGTGACTGGTTCGAGGAATACAACTTCTATCATCGTGACGAGAAAGGGAAGATCGTGAAAATACGCGATGACCTACTCGACGCCACGCGATACGCATACATGATGAGGCGATTTGCTATCCGTCACGGCGATATCAACAAACCAACCACCGACGACTATTCAAACTATTCAATCCCCTGCGGGGTAGGCTGATATGGCAGATAAAAAACAATCAACTGACAAATTGGCTAAGTGGCACGTTCAGGCCAGAACTAACTTTGATAAAGCGTGGTCTGGCAGTCAGAAGGTTCGCGAGAAGATTGTCGAAGCGCAACGGTTTGTCCGTGTCGCAGGCGCACAGTGGGAAGGCTTGTAGTGGTCAACTAATATTGGCCACCGCATTAGACTGTATGTAGAACAGTCGCTCAGATTCGTTTGGAGTTAAGCCGCCGTTATACCAGTGAGGCCGGATAGCGCTGTAATACCCCGTGATGTAGCGGATAATCGCGTCCTGGGCTTCGCTGAAGCTGTTGTAACCCTTTGTCGGCACCCATTCTGTCTTCAGGCTGCGGAAGAACCGCTCCATTGGCGCATTATCCCAGCAGTTACCCCGCCGACTCATACTCTGCTTTATCCGGCAGCGCCACAGGGCTTGCCGGTATTGACGGCTGGTATAGTGGCTGCCCTGGTCGCTGTGGAACATGACTCCTGTTGGTTGTCCCCGGAGTTCCCAGGCCATCTGCAACGCTTTAACTGTCAGCGCCGAGTCCGGCGACGTCGACATGGCCCAGCCCACCGGTTTGCGGGCGAACAGATCTAGCACCACCGCAAGGTAAGCCCAGCATTTGCCCGTCCAGATGTAGGTCACATCGCCGCACCAGACCTGATCCGGCGCGGTAACCGCGAACTGGCGGTTGAGATAGTTCGGTATTTCAACGTGTTCATTGCCGCCGCGTTTGTATTTGTGAGCCGGTCGCTGGCAGCTGGCGATACCCAGCTCCTTCATCAGCTTGCCAGCCAGCCAGCGCCCCATTTTGACACCGGAGCTGCCGGTGACGATGGTCGCGATACTTCGAGCGCCGGCAGAGCCGCCGCTGGCGTTCCAGGCTTCCATGACGCGGCTACACTTAACCACGCGCTCACCGTCGGGTTCATTAGCGGAAGCCTGCCAGTGCCTGTAGCTGCTGCGATGTACCTCAAAAGTTTGGCACAACGCCGTGACCGGGTATCGCGCCCTCAGCCTGTCGACTACCGTGAACCGTTGAGTGAGTCCGACATTAAGAGCGCCGTAGCCTTTTTTAGGATTTCGTTCTCCATTTCAAGGCATTGGACTTTTTTCTTCATCTCACGCAGCTCGAGCTGTTCAGGGGTAAGAGGAAGTCCCGTTGGCGTTTTTCCCTGTCGTTCAAGGCGAAGCTTATTGACCCAGCGACTAATGGCAGAATGGCTGACATTAACCCACCTCGTTATACACATCTCTGTTCGTGCCTGAGCGCGCGTAGCGTTTCGGCGGCCGTCATGACTTTCTGCAAGCCTTTCCAGATAGTTTTTGCGCCTGGTTCACCGTCGCCTTTTCGAGCAAGAAAGCCTCCGAGTTGCGCAACTAAGCGCAATACTTCGTTTAGCTTAGGGCGGCCCTTGGGCATACGCTTGTTCATCAGTAGGTAAGCGCCATGAGTCTCGTCGGAATCAAAGAACAACATTGCGTCTAGCTCTGGACAGGTTCGTCCCATACGCATTAAATAGGCGATGCGCCATGCCACGATCATGAACAGCGCCAATGCCCGCTCAATGCGATCCACGGTCGATAACTGTAACGCTTCGACACAGCAGCCGTTCTTCAGCACATTGAAGAACATCTCGATTTCCCATCTAGCCCGATACCAGTCGATCAGCTCCACGATATCTTCTCGTCCTTCAGGTACGCGATTGCTCAGCAACCGCCACTCGACCGGCTTCACGCCTGCTGGCGGCTCAATTTCCTTGGCTATCACACAAGTCACTGCCAACCCGCAACGCAGCGACACTCGCTTCACGCGCAGCGCCTGTTTCACCGTACGCGCCTTCTGCCCCGCGCGAGCCGCCATAACGAATTGGATTTCTCCCACCGGCACGGTCTTTCCAACCTTCTGCCAAAGCTTCTCATTACAGTCCAGACTGCGATTATGAGTCGAGCGGATCAACCAGTCAGCCGGAGTGCCAAGGTCATCAGCGAGCTGCATCAACGCCTTGATATCCGCTTCGCGATCGGCTAAGTACACCAGACGTGTGTTTGGCAACTCCGAGGCGAGTTCAGCAACTCGCTCGTATCCCTCGAGCCAGCGCGTACTCTCCTTGAGCCATATCGTTATACACATCTTTCTAACGCACTGTTTAATCAATGAGTTACGGGTTTATCTCAGAGTGGCATTTTGAACCTCAAAAAGCCAATGGGATGGCTTGAATGCCTTAATTCACGGGGTTCTGAGCATCCTGTTCAAAAAATGGCCAAAAGATGTGTATAACGATATGTCCTTGAGCCCATCGCGTTTTCCGTCTGCATCCTTCGGCTCTCTTGCCCACATCCACGCATCCAGTACGCCCAACCCCACGCGATCCGGACTGACCGCGTAGGTCGGATGCAGATACAGACCACGCCTGGCTTCGTAGTTCAAGGGACCCAAGCCTTGGATTTGCTGCCCGTTGAAGTCAAGCTCGGTAGTGTCTTGGATACACAGCACAACCTCGTGTTCTCGGATCCTTTCCTGCGTACGCTGCCAGTGAGGTTGCAGAATGTCTCGCCATTCGAATGCTTGGTTCTCCATGAAGCGGTAAGCACCCAGCGTCTCAGACCATCCGAGGCACGCATGCGGAATGCTGGCTTGCGGATTCTCAGCCAGCCGTATCAAAAGCCCTTTGGCACGCTTATTGAGCCTCGTGTCACCAAGATTTACCCCTTCCAGTTCTTGGTGTGCCCAGCCATCTGAATCCCGTGTCATTTTTCAGCGCCGTAAATGGCGATAGTACACGTCGGTTTCACTTCATTTACAACCCCACTGGCTGCCTATTTCAGCCCGCTAACCCTTGGCATATAAGGCGTTGCGGACTTGTGTATAACGAGGTGACATTAACCGCCTCTGCGGCCTTAACGTATGTGTAGCCGTGGTCGACAACCAGCTTTGCGGCTTCGAGCTTAAATTCCGCCGTAAAATGTTTACCCATGAGGTCACCTGTCGTGTTGATGAGGTGAGCATATCACCTCCGCTCAGGTGGCCAGTATCAGTGTGCCACTACAGCTCGACGAATGCCGGATATTCATTAGAAGAAGGACGATTCGAGCACTACCCACGGTTTGAACTTAACAAGGTTGCGCGAGAGTGCGACCGCATTATCAGCGAGTACCGACAGAACCGTATCAGTGTCAGATTCAGGCCGAAAGATGGGCAAGCATCGGAAGAACTCGCGGAGAAGATGAACGGCAAGTTCCGCGCTGATTACTCGGAAACGTCAGGCGGCGAGGCGTGTGATAACGCATTCGACGATGCTGTAGTTGGCGGGTTCGGTTGTTTCCGCATGAGTGCTGACTATGAAGAAGAAATGGATCCGTCAAACGAGCAGCGCCGTATTAGTTTATTTGTATTAGCTCAGACCTGATCTGACAGTTACCGGTTATTTATACAGGTGTCTGTCAGATTAAATCTGGTTCAGATTTTTTTCTGCCCAGACTCGTTTACCATCAAGTAACGTGGCCATTGGCGTACGCCCGCAGCACATTTTACCCTGATGAGTTAGCTCATTATTGTAATGCCACAACCAGTTGTCCAGATCCTTTTGTAGACTTTCTAGGTCCTCGTATAACGTCTTACGGAACGCAACCTGATAGAAATCCTGCAAAATAGTTTTATGGAAGCGCTCGCAGATACCGTTTGTCTGCGGAGACATCGCTTTCGTTTTCGTATGGTCTATATCGTTGATAGCCAAGTACAGCTGATAGTCATGTTGTTCCACTTTACCGCAGTACTCCGTCCCCCTGTCCGTCAGTATTCTTAGCATTGGCAGCCCCTGAGCTTCGTAGAACGGCAGCACGCGATCATTGAGCAGGTCGGCGGCAGAGATCGGTGCTTTACTCGTGTAAAGCTTGCAGTGCGCCACTTTCGAGTACGTATCCACGAACGTCTGCTGGTAGATACGGCCAACACCTTTCAGATTACCCACGTAGAAGGTGTCCTGCGACCCCAGATAACCCGGGTGAGCAGTCTCTATTTCACCACAGGCTTCGTCGTCGTGCGCCTTCTTCTCCAGTGCAGTGATTTGAGCATCAGTAAGTACGATGCCTTCTCTGGCAACTTTTTCTTCAAGTGCCTTCAGGCGCTTACGAAAGTTTTCCAGATCGTGTCGTTGCCAGATGGAGCGCACACCGCTGCCAGAAATGAAGACGCCTTTTTTACGCAGCTCATTACTGGTCCGGTGCTGGCCATGAGCCGGGAACTCAATGGCGTAATCAACAACCGCACGTTCAGTGGCTTCATCAGCACGGTTTTTCAGGTTGGGAACCCGGCGGTTTTGGTTAACCAGAGCGTCAATGCCGCCTTCTGCCGCCAGTTCCTGATAGCGATAAAACGTGTCGCGTGACACCCCCATGATTTTACAGGCTTTTGATACGTTACCGAGTTCTTCGGCGAGATTGAGCAGGCCGGCTTTGTGTTTGATGATGGGATTGTTAGTATGAAGCATGAGAGTTACCTCGTGTTTTGTATAAGGATTCGACACCCATATCAAAGCCGGTAACTCTCAACCTTTCAAGGTCCAGTGTCAGATCAAGTCGCGACTAATACAGTTTATTGCCTGTTTACGACGCGGCGACGTGCGTGTTTTTTGACCTAAATAGCTGTTCCTAATACCGCTACACTTTTGCCTGTCCATGTTTTCCACTGGGAAACGGGCTGACGGTTTCCATGAAGCGGCGAACCTTGTTCAGTAACTGCCACATTGAACAGCATTGATGATTGCGGGTAATGGTTTCATCCAACGCCTGCCATAACCGCTCTACATGATTTACCCATGGTGAGTACACCGGCTGATAAATAACCCTGAATTTCGAGTTTTCTTCCAGCCAGCGCTGCGTCTCCCGGCTTTTGTGAATAATGTAGTTATCAACTATCAGCGTGAGCGTTTTTGCCCGTCTGTACGTTGCTCTCAGATGCTCTAACATACTGATAAAAAAACGAACTTTTACTGCTTCCTCCAACATCGCTGACTTTTCCCGTCCCGCTGTGTAATGCACCCGCCAGATAATATTTCTCGTTCTGGCCCGGCGTCACGATGCGTTTCTGCTTCCCGCTAACCTGCCAGTCCGCGCCAATTTTGGGATTCAGATGAATATCCACTTCGTCTTCGTAAAAGACGGGATGTTCCGCGCTGCATTGTTCCAGCGCCATCGCGATGGCCTCCATTTTTTCTTCCTTATGCGGGTCGCGGATACGCAGCGTAGGAGCTGCGCGTCGCCACACCAGACCGGCAGAAGGCCGCCAACGGCGCACCGTGGAAGCATGCAACTGGCAACCGGTTATCTCATTGATTTTTATCGCTAGCAGTTCCGTGCTCCAGCGCGAACGCTGATAGCCAAAATCATGAGGGGAACGCTTTACGAGCTGGATTAACAGTGCGCAGATCTGTTCAAACGGCCAGCGACGGCCACGACCGGGCCGCAGAGATTTGAGGCCTTCAATGCCGTACAGGGTGAGCCAGTTAATCCATCTGCCGATTGACGAACGGGCGCAGCAAAGCATTCTGGCGACATCGCTCACGCGCTCGCCCCGGTGCAACATCAGGATGGCGGTCAGCCTGCGGGCGTGATTCTTGTCACGCGTTTTATGGAGAGTTTTCTTCATCAGGCGTCGTTCGTTACGGGGTATCGGTGCTATGCTCGACATCGCTCAGTCCGGTTGATGATTTGGGATCTTTATCGATTGATCAGATCGCTCAACTCGGACTGAGTTCCCTTCAGGTGATCTACTATTCGGAACAGTTATTTAGCGGCTACCGTTAAAAACACCGCAGAAAATACTCAACAGGCCAATACGCTGGTGAACGATGCCGCCCTGGAGATGAAAAACAGCGGCAGCAAAATGTCTGATGCCGCGAGCAAAATGCATGAAATCCGTGATTCTGCCAACCACATGGTAGAAATCATCGCCCTGATCGACGGCATTGCTTTCCAAACCAATATATTGGCGCTCAATGCCGCTGTTGAAGCAGCGCGTGCGGGTGAACAGGGTCGCGGCTTTGCCGTGGTGGCCAGCGAAGTGCGTAGCCTCGCGCAGCGTAGTGCCGCCGCCGCAAAAGAGATCAAAGCGCTGATCGACGATGCCGTGCACACCACACAACAAGGAATGGAACTGCTGGAAGGTGCCGAAGCCTCAATGAAAAACCTGAGCGCCAACGCCTCTCACATGAGCAGCATTATGTCGGAAATTGCGCACTCCAGCCGAGAACAAAGCGTCGGGCTCGATCAGGTCAACATTGGTGTCGGGCAGCTTGATGTATCAACACAGCAAAACGCATCGCTGGTGGAAGAAGTCTCTGCGGCTGCACAATCACTGCAAAATCAAGCGCAACGCCTGACGGATGCCGTCGCCGTGTTTGTCATTACACCGACCAGTTCAATGACAGTGACGTCCCCTACAACAACCGCTAAAACACCGTTACTGGCTGCTGCAAGTACAGATTCCACCACAACATCGTCAAATGATAACTGGACCACCTTTTAATTCAAGCTCTTGCCGGGGCGTACTAGCGCCCCTGCTTACCTCACCTCTCGTTTTTGCTATTTTCAGATAATACGCCAATGACAACGCGCGATTACGCCTGCGAAAAGATGGGCTTTATGCCATATCGTTATACACATCTTTCTAACGCACTGTTTAATCAATGAGTTACGGGTTTATCTCAGAGTGGCATTTTGAACCTCAAAAAGCCAATGGGATGGCTTGAATGCCTTAATTCACGGGGTTCTGAGCATCCTGTTCAAAAAATGGCCAAAAGATGTGTATAACGATATGGCTTTATGCACCGACGGCGCTAGAATAGCCTTTTCAGGATGAAGAAAAATATAGTTTTATTTCAATAAATTATTTTTAAAACTACCTTTGGAGGTGAAAACCATGCTGAGTGTCATTCCCGTATTGATATTTGTTGCACTGGTTATTGTATGGTCAGGGATCAAGATCGTGCCGCAAGGCTATCAGTGGACAGTAGAACGTTTTGGCCGCTACACCAAGACACTGATGCCGGGGTTAAACCTGGTGGTACCGTTCATGGATCGCATTGGTCGCAAAATCAATATGATGGAGCAGGTACTTGAGATTCCCTCCCAGGAAGTGATTTCCAAAGACAACGCCAACGTGACGATTGATGCCATCTGCTTTATTCAGGTAGTGGAAGCGGCACGTGCGGCTTATGAGGTCAGTTCACTCGAATTGGCGATCAAAAACCTGACCATGACCAACATCCGTACCGTACTGGGTTCTATGGAACTGGATGAAATGCTGTCGCAGCGTGACAGCATCAACACCCGCCTGCTGCATATTGTCGATGAAGCCACTGGCCCGTGGGGCATAAAAATCACCCGTATTGAGATCCGCGATGTGCGCCCACCCGCCGAACTGATCGCCTCGATGAACGCCCAGATGAAAGCCGAACGAACCAAACGTGCCGACATTCTTGAAGCGGAAGGGGTGCGTCAGGCTGCCATTCTTAAAGCGGAAGGTGAAAAGCAGTCGCAAATTTTAAAAGCTGAAGGGGAGCGTCAATCCGCGTTCCTGGAAGCAGAAGCTCGTGAAAGAGCCGCAGAAGCAGAAGCACGCGCCACCCAGATGGTCTCTGATGCTATTGACTCCGGTAATATTCAGGCCATCAACTACTTTGTGGCACAAAAATATACCGATGTATTGAAAGAGATTGGTTCTGCCGACAACAGCAAAGTTATCATGATGCCCCTGGATGCCAGCAATCTGATGGGCTCTATTGGCGGTATCGCCGAGTTGATTAAAGATAGCGGAAACGCCCGGAGCCAGAATGGACGTTGAACTGCTGGCTGAGAATGCCCACTGGGTGTGGCTCTCGCTCGGTGGTCTACTACTGGCGGCTGAGATGCTTGGGGCCAGCGGTTATTTACTGTGGAGCTGCGTGTCTGCCGTTATCATTGGTTTGTTAACCTGGGTATTACCGCTGCCTTGGGCGTGGCAGGGAACGTTATTTGCCGTGCTGACCATCATCATCGCGCTGCTATGGTGGTACTGGCTGCGTAGCCGTTCACGCCGGATAGCAGATGCCACACTGCTGAACCAACGCAGTCGGCAACGGATAGGAGTGCGTGCCACTATCACCGAAGCGGTTGAGGATGGCTTTGTTGAATAAATCAGAACTTGTAACGACTGTGCCCCATATCGTTATACACATCTTTCTAACGCACTGTTTAATCAATGAGTTACGGGTTTATCTCAGAGTGGCATTTTGAACCTCAAAAAGCCAATGGGATGGCTTGAATGCCTTAATTCACGGGGTTCTGAGCATCCTGTTCAAAAAATGGCCAAAAGATGTGTATAACGATATGACTGTGCCCCAGGTCGATTGTTACGTGATGCGAATACTGTTCGGCATTTCTAATAGCGTGATCCGGTTAAGCGCTTTGACCATCGCCATGGCTTCACCCACCTGAGCATCGTAGTCACGCAGACTTAGATGACCACCCAGAAGCGTTTTGAACCGGAACATGGCCGTTTCAGCCACTGAGCGTCGGTGATAGCCCACTTTCTTTTTCCAGGTATCGTTGCTGCCGCTCAGGCGCTGATTTGCAACAGCGTGGTTACGCTCGTGGTAGTGGTCCGGCCAATATTGCGCCCCCCTTCGCGGCGGGATAAGCGGCCTTATTTTCTTCCTCAGCAGAGCATCATGGCAGTAACCTGTATCGTAAGCGCCGTCAGCCGATGCCTCTCTGATTTTCCGGTGGGTCTGGTTTATCAGTGCCGGTAGAGCCTGGGCATCAGTCGTACCACTGAGCGACAAATCCGCACAGATAATCTCATGCGTCGCACTGTCTACTGCCAGATGCAGCTTACGCCACACCCTGCGTCTGTCGGCACCATGCTGCCGGACTTTCCATTCGCCTTCGCCAAAGACCTTCAGGCCGGTTCCATCAATGACCAGATGTGAGATTTCACCACGGGTTGGCGTTTTTATGCTGATGTTCACTGTCTTTGCTCGCTTGCTGAGCAGCGAATAGTCTGGACAATGCAGCGACAATTTAATCAGTTTAAAAATCGAGTCAACAAAACCCTGTAAAGCCCTCAATGAATCTATGGTCACCCCCATTTTTGCAACACTGATCTTTGATTAATGGTGGGCTTGCTTAAATCTATCCGGCGTCTTTATGGCCAAGGATGCCCGCGCCACGATGAGTTTCGCACCTGATATTCCTAAAAAGGCCATCGGCTTCATTGAGCCATTTTCATTTTTTGGTTTTATATCAGGCCGTCAGGCCGTTCATGTCATCAATAATCAGTCTTCGCAAAACCAGATGGGTAACTTCGTTAAATTGCTGACTGTTAGACCAGCATTACTGTTCAAACACGGTATTTCGTGTCGTTATTGCCCAAGCTATTCGAGCTAATTTATTTGCTAATGCACAGCACACAACGCAAGAATGTTTCCTGCCCAACTGAGACCTTACCCAATCAGCTAATCTCCCTGATTGATGGTCAATTCTTAGGATAAATACCCGCGCACATTGAACAAGCAATCGGCGAAGGTTTTTATCTCCACGCTTGCTAATACCCAGCAGAGTATTCTTCCCTCCAGTACTGTATTGGCGGGGTACAAGACCGGTGGAAGCGGCAAAATTACGACTGTTTTCATATTGCTTGCCATCGCCTAACTGTGATGACAAAACGCTGGCTGTTATCGGTCCAACACCAGGGATGGTCATTAAATGCTGGCCAGTTTCATCTAGAGAGAGTGCCTGCCCAAGTTCTCTTTCGAGCTCTGCTATCTGCCCAACCAAATATTGGTAATGATCGTGTAATCGAAGCAGCAACTGTGCCAGATAAGGTGGCAAGTCATTATCAGCCAGAACAGCTGAAAGCCTTTTGATTACCGCAATACCTTTCGGCATGCTGAGACCAAACTCCAGTAAAAAAGCATGCATTTGGTTAGTCGTTTTAACGTTGTCTCTGACCAACGACTCCCTGACGCGATGTGATCTTGACCCACCATCTCCGGACAGCTTTTGTATCTTAAGTTAACGATGCCCGCTGGCGCCGATATTCTCTTGGGGAGTTGTATCCCAGCGCACTGTGCGGATGGTTTTCATTGTAATGATTGAACGCCGCTGCAAGATTCTTCAGCGCTGTTCGCACATCGGGTTTTGGCATGAAGGCGATGTAATCTTCCTTCATCGTCTTCACGAACCGTTCTGCCATGCCGTTACTATGTGGACGGCTCACTGCTGTTGTGCAGGGCTCCAGATTCAGTTCTCTGGCGAACTTCCGCGTTTCATGCGCTGTGTACGCTGAACCATTATCCGTCAGCCATTGCACTGGTTTATCCGGCAGCGCGCTACCGAAGCGTTTTTCCACCGACCTCAGCATCACATCCTGCACGGTTGAACTGTCATAACCCCTGGTGCTCGCTGCCCAGTCTATGGCCTCCCGGTCGCAGCAGTCCAGTGCGAACGTCACCCGCAGCTTCTCGCCGTTGTCACAACCGAACTCGAAGCCATCTGAGCACCAGCGCATATCGCTCTCTGCTACCGCGATTTTGCCTTTATGCTCCCGCTTCGGACGTTCAGTTTTATCATGCAACAACAGCAGGTTATGCTCGCTCATTATCCTGTAAAGCCGTTTGGCGTTCACCGGTGGAAATCCCTCTGCACGACGTTGCTTACGCAGGATACCCCACACTCGGCGGTAACCGTAACTGGGCATGTCGCTGATGATACGGAGGATGTCCGATAATATCTCAGCATCAGCTTCGTCATTACGCCGGTTGCTGCGCCTGTCCAGCCAGTCGGCAGAACGGTTAACCCGCAGTGACAGCTGCGCACGCGACACGCTCATGGCGCGGCTGACCAGAGCTATTCCCCGTCCTTTGGCAACAAGGGCGCGTGCGCTATCCATTTTCGCGACTGGCGGTACTCCACTGCTTCTTTGAGGATCTCAACTTCCATCGTCTTCTTACCCAGAAGGCGCTGTAGCTCCCGGACCTGCTTGAGGGCAGTCGCCAGCGCCGAAGCTGGAACCACTTCTTCTCCGGCCGCAACGGCGGTGAGGCTTCCTTCCTGGTATTGCTTCTTCCACTTAAACAAAAGGCTGGGCTGGATGCCATGCAGGCGGGCTACATGGGAGACGTTCATCCCCGGCTCCATTGTCTGCTGAATGATGGCGATTTTCTCTTGCGGAGTTTTACGCTTACGGACTTCTTGCCCTAACAGGATCCCGGTCATTTCAAAATTAGCATGATTGTTAGACATATATCTAAGCCTATCTCTTATCTGGAGATACAGCTACTGTCTGGTGTTACAGGGGGCTACATCACTCCCTGACGCGATGCAAGGCTCGCATAGCCTGCTGAGCCTCAGTTCTTGGCTGCACAAACCGCATGGAAGGGCGTGATCCGGCTTCGCATATTGCTTCGGCATCAACGAAATCGTTCTTGTTGCTCTTGACAAAAGGGCGGACAAACTGCGGAGAGATCAACTTTACTTCATGCCCCAGCTCACTGATCCGACGAGCCATAAAATGGGCACCGGCGCAGGCTTCCATTACAACGGTAGTAGGTGTACACGTAGCCAGAAACTCGATGAGTTTGGTGCGGGTAAACTTTTTCCGCAGTAATGCCTTGCCTGATTTATCCTGACAATGAATGTGAAAAGAATGTTTGCCGAGATCGATACCAATAAGCGTGACGTTTTGCATGATGGCCTTCTCCATAAAGAAACACCCTGTCAGCGTACCGCTCACAGGGTGGGGGTGTGTAGTGGTCAACTAATATTGGCCACCGCATTAGACTGTATGTAGAACAGTCGCTCAGATTCGTTTGGAGTTAAGCCGCCGTTATACCAGTGAGGCCGGATAGCGCTGTAATACCCCGTGATGTAGCGGATAATCGCGTCCTGGGCTTCGCTGAAGCTGTTGTAACCCTTTGTCGGCACCCATTCTGTCTTCAGGCTGCGGAAGAACCGCTCCATTGGCGCATTATCCCAGCAGTTACCCCGCCGACTCATACTCTGCTTTATCCGGCAGCGCCACAGGGCTTGCCGGTATTGACGGCTGGTATAGTGGCTGCCCTGGTCGCTGTGGAACATGACTCCTGTTGGTTGTCCCCGGAGTTCCCAGGCCATCTGCAACGCTTTAACTGTCAGCGCCGAGTCCGGCGACGTCGACATGGCCCAGCCCACCGGTTTGCGGGCGAACAGATCTAGCACCACCGCAAGGTAAGCCCAGCATTTGCCCGTCCAGATGTAGGTCACATCGCCGCACCAGACCTGATCCGGCGCGGTAACCGCGAACTGGCGGTTGAGATAGTTCGGTATTTCAACGTGTTCATTGCCGCCGCGTTTGTATTTGTGAGCCGGTCGCTGGCAGCTGGCGATACCCAGCTCCTTCATCAGCTTGCCAGCCAGCCAGTGCCCCATTTTGACACCGGAGCTGCCGGTGACGATGGTCGCGATACTTCGAGCGCCGGCAGAGCCGCCGCTGGCGTTCCAGGCTTCCATGACGCGGCTACACTTAACCACGCGCTCACCGTCGGGTTCATTAGCGGAAGCCTGCCAGTGCCTGTAGCTGCTGCGATGTACCTCAAAAGTTTGGCACAACGCCGTGACCGGGTATCGCGCCCTCAGCCTGTCGACTACCGTGAACCGTTGAGTGAGTCCGACATTAAGAGCGCCGTAGCCTTTTTTAGGATTTCGTTCTCCATTTCAAGGCATTGGACTTTTTTCTTCATCTCACGCAGCTCGAGCTGTTCAGGGGTAAGAGGAAGTCCCGTTGGCGTTTTTCCCTGTCGTTCAAGGCGAAGCTTATTGACCCAGCGACTAATGGCAGAATGGCTGACATTAACCGCCTCTGCGGCCTTAACGTATGTGTAGCCGTGGTCGACAACCAGCTTTGCGGCTTCGAGCTTAAATTCCGCCGTAAAATGTTTACCCATGAGGTCACCTGTCGTGTTGATGAGGTGAGCATATCACCTCCGATCAGGTGGCCAGTATCAGTGTGCCACTACAGTGACCATCTCATTAGGCCAAACACGCGTTTCATCATCAGGACTGTGGTGATGGCCATATCTGAGTAGTGGAGCGGTCGTCCACGCCGTTCAGTAGTCGTTTTTTCCGTCCATGCAGCAATGGCTGATTCATCTAGCCATACGGTTAGAGAACCGCGCTGCTTGAGGGCATTGTTATAGGAGGGCCAGTTAGTGATTTTAAAATTTTGTTTTGCCATGGAGACCTGATGTTGAAACAACTATGGTGATCTGATCCGATGATTACCCAAACTTTCTATTTATTCAACAAAGCCGTTGAGGATGGCATCGGCCGTGCCAGAATCGGTGACAGCACCTGGCGGATCAAAACCGATGAAGCTCTGCCCGTCGGCACTACCGTAGAAGTGATTGCCGTTGACGGCATTACGCTACACGTCCGTGCCCTCAAGGTTTAACCGCCCTTCCCGACTATCCCCAACAGTAACACGGTTGGGGATTTTTCATCCTTATGGAAGTATCCTCGCGCGGCACAAGCGGTTAGCATGAGCGTTTGTGGTTGATGGAGATAAATCATGACGTTACTGCGCCAACTGGCCACGTGGTTGGGATTAATTTCCCCGGTCGCCTATGCCTACCCCGCACTGGATGTTTCGCTGACAAACGGCGGACGCCTGCATTTGGTGGGCAGTATCCATATGGGCAGCGAAGCCATGTCTCCGTTGCCGGAGGTGTTGCTGCAACAATTGCAGCAGTCTACTGCACTGGTGGTAGAAGCCGATATCTCCGATATGGGTTCGCCGTTGCAGGAAGAGTACGAGCCAATTCCACTGGCGGAGCGCCTGGATCCAGAACGCTATCAGCTTTTCCAGCAGCACAGTGAGGCACTGGCACTTAACCTGAACCGCTTTGAGCATTTGCCCGCCTGGCACGCGGCGCTGACGCTCCAGGCGATGCAAGCGCAATCGCTCGGCCTACGTCCTCACTATGGCATCGATTATCAATTGATTCAGGCCGCCAAAGCGGCAAACATTCCGGTGATTGAACTTGAAGGTCAGCAAGAACAGCTCGCCATGCTGCGACAATTGCCGCAGGGGGGTGTAGCATTACTGGAAGATACGCTGGATCACTGGCACGTTAATGCGCGTCTGCTTCAGGTGATGACCGGCTGGTGGCTGGAAGGACCGCCAGCAAAATCCGCTGCCGCTATGCCGGCGACGTTCAGCCACGCCTTGTCCGAGGTATTGATGCGTCAACGTAATACCCGCTGGCGCGATCAGTTACAAGCACTGCCGAGCGGACATTATGTCGTGGCTGTCGGTGCGTTGCATCTGTACGGCGACAATAGCCTGCCTTCCCTGCTACAACATGTTAATGCAAAGCAATAACGACGGGATTGATTAAGGAACGAGCACCATGACACCCGCAGTAAAACTTCTGGAAAAAAATAAGATCGCTTTCCAACTTCACAGCTACGACCATGATCCAAACGAAACCAATTTTGGCGAAGAAGCCGCGCGTAAGCTGGGGTTGAATAAAGAGCAGGTGTACAAAACCCTGCTGGTATCGCTGAACGGCGATGCCAAACACTTAGCCGTTGCCATCACCCCAGTCTCCGGGCAGTTGGATTTAAAGAAGGTGGCGCGAGCCTTTAGTGCCAAAAAAGCGGATATGGCCGACCCTATGCTGGCTCAGCGGGTTACGGGCTATCTGGTAGGCGGTATCAGCCCGTTAGGACAGAAAAAATTGCTGCCAACCGCCATCGATGAACCGGCGCAGCTCTTCCCGGTGATTTACGTTTCCGGTGGCAAGCGCGGACTGGATATCGGGCTTGCGCCCACCGATTTGGCGAAACTGCTGAAAGCGTCATTTAGTGATATTGCCAAACGGGATTAATTTTTTGATGTTGTATGGCGTGAAAAATAACGCTGAGGTACACGAGACCACCGGTTGAGCGGCAGGATCCCGCGCAAGTCAGCGCCGCGTCTGACAAAAATGCCGAGAGCATTTTTGAACGCTGCTAGCAGCGGCCCCACCAGGGCGAGTCTCATGGATGAGACGAGTTTTCCACGAAAAGCTTGGCTCGAATTTATGGGAGATGTGTCATCGTAATCAAGTGTGGCCAACGCCTCCACAGCGTGAAGTATGAAGCGTAAAAGAAGCTGATGGCAGAGGACTCCACGGCCAGTGTGTCCCCTGCCACCGCTTCAGAACGGGTAATTAATCGATCTTAGCCCCTTTTTCAACCAACAACGTCGGCCCTTGCTTCACGTTGAGGGTTAAGCCTTTGGTTTGCACTTCAGCGTTACGCACGCGGATCCCTTGATCGGCATCGATACGCACGTTGTCAAAATGGAAACCGCTCAAGGGTGCTTCGGGTACACCAATGATGTACGCAGCAGCTTTGCTTTTGCCGGCTGATTCCAGGTTTTCGATCGTCACATTGCTAAAATGCGGCGTCTTATATTTATCAAACGGCTGTTTGGCATCGGTATCTGGCGGGTAAATTTGTTCACCCATGGTGAAACCGCCTTCTGCCAGCAGTTTGTCCACTTCGGCTTGCACAATGGGAGCCGCCTTGTAGTAGCCAGCAAACACCAGAGGAATATCGACATCAACCATTTTGGTGTTGCGATAAGTGATGTTTTTCACCTCACCGCCTTTACCGCGCAGCGTCTTGATACGAATACCGTACATCGAACCTTCGAACTGGTTATTTTCCACCAGCACATTGTTCACGCCGCCGGAGGTTTCGCTGCCGATAGAAATACCGCGCCCTTGACGCAATACGTTGTTCGCAATGTAGATATTGTCGACGACGCCTTCAGGGAAACGCTCATTGGGCTTCTCGGCTTTGATGGCAATATGGTCGTCGTTACAGTCGATAAAGTTATTGGTGATACGAATGTTCTGGCTGTCGATAGGATCGATGGCATCGGTGTTCGGTGCGTGCCAAGGCGACAGAATTTTTGTGTTGTTGACGTTAACGTCATGCGCGTAGCGCATCACCACGTGGAAACTCGGTGAGTGCGTCAGGGTAACGCCATCCACCAGCACGTTGCTGGAACAAGTAATGTAGATCAAACTCGGACGATCGGTGCCCCCCTTCTTACCCGTGGCACGAATATTGGCACGCCAGCGCTCCCACCACACGGCACCTTGACCATCAATGGTACCTTCACCGGTGATAGCGACGTTCTTGGCATCAGCAACGCTGATAAACGGCAACCAGCCATTTTCCGCCTCAGCGTATTTGGTCTGCTCCGTAGCACGATAGGCTGCTTCTTCAGTCGAAGCCACAATGGTGGCGTTCTTCGCCAGGTTCAGACGCACATTGCTTTTCAGGAACAGTGGGTTGACCAGATAGTTACCTTCCGGCACCAGCACCGTACCGCCGCCTGCGGCCGCACAATCATCGATAGCGCGTTGGAATGAATCCGTATTCAGTGCAATTTGCAAGCGATGACCTTCCGCGCCATATTGCGTGACATCGCACACTTTGCCATTATCTGTAAAAGTGACAACGGCAGGTAGGGCTGCGGCACCCGCCTGAGAACTGACCGCAATACATGCGCCAAGCAATGACAAAACAAACCCCTTCTTCATTCCAAAACCCTATATTGAAAATATGTTTTAATAAAATATCAAAGTCTTTTCAAAAAGACAACAACAGATCACGTTTGTGATGCTGAGCGCGCTAAAAATGTTATCGCTAACATTTAACTGTTACGTCCATCACAAAAGAGCAATCCTCAATTGATGAGCGATGGAAATAAAAAAAGAGGGCTTACCTATCTGTAAGCCCTCTTTAATGTTAGCGCGACCATTTCATCAACGGTATTGGATTTCGCCTTTTGGCGCATAGGCCGCTGCATCAAGCGGTGAATGCTGCTCGATATACTGCTTCAGTACCTCGGCATCAACAAAACCGGTGTTGACGTAGGTCGGCAATCCATCCAGACGCGGATAACCATCACCGCCCATCGCATTGAAGTTCAGCGTGGCCATACGGTAGGTTTTATCCGCCTGCAACGGTTCACCCTTGATTTTCACATCCTGAACACATTGTCCATCGGCCACCAGGCTGACGTTCAGGAACTGGGCGTAGGCACCGGAATCCACTTTCTTGTTCGCCACCGCAGCCAGGTATTTCTCAACCTCGCTGCCTTTCATATCGACATAAACCAAGGTATTGGCGAACGGTTGTACTTTCAGCACCGTTTTATAGGTGATATCACCGGGCTGAATGGAATCGCGTATCCCACCACCGCTCATCACGGCAAAATCGGCATTGGCACGTTCGCGCTGGGCGGATAACAGCAGATGTCCCAGATTGGTTTGATAGAAGCGCACCTGTTTGCGATCGCCATCCAGCGTGCCATTGACGCTTCCCACCTTCACATCCAGCTGTGCCTGACCTTTTTCCTGGAACGGCGTCAGCATTTTCACCACGCCATCATCCTGTTTGATCTCCTGGGTATAATAGACGCGTTCGGTGCCGCCACCGGTCTTCTCCACCTTTTTCTTCAGGTTGACCGGAATAAGTTGGTAATGGGCCAGCGTCAGCGCGCCATTTTTGAACGTGAAATCAGCGCGCCCAACATATTTACCCCATTAGTGAGCCTGCACGATCCAGGTACCATTTTGCCGATCCGGCGCACAGGGTGTACCCGGTACATAATCTACCTGCTTCTTGTTTTCACTCGCGATACAGACCGGGTCCTGTGAGTGACCACCCACAATCATGTCCAGATAGCCTGCCGGCAGGCTACGCGCCATTTAGACATCCCCTGGCGCATTGGAGCCGTGCTGACCATCGTCATAGTGTCCCATATGGGTTGCAGCGATAATCACGTCGGGCTTTTCGGTGCGACGCAGTTGATCGACCACCGATTTCACTTCCGTCGACGGCCTGCGAAACTCGATATCGGTGAAAAATTCCGGATTACCTAATTTTGCTGTGTGATCTTGACCCACCATCTCCGGACAGCTTTTGTCTCTTAAGTTAACGATGCCCGCTGGCGCCGATATTCTCTTGGGGAGTTGTATCCCAGCGCACTGTGCGGATGGTTTTCATTGTAATGATTGAACGCCGCTGCAAGGTTCTTCAGCGCTGTTCGCACATCGGGTTTTGGCATGAAGGCGATGTAATCTTCCTTCATCGTCTTCACGAACCGTTCTGCCATGCCGTTACTCTGTGGACTGCTCACTGCTGTTGTTCAGGGCTCCAGATTCAGTTCTCTGGCGAACTTCCGCGTTTCATGCGCTGTGTACGCTGAACCATTATCCGTCAGCCATTGCACTGGTTTATCCGGCAGCGCGCTACCGAAGCGTTTTTCCACCGACCTCAGCATCACATCCTGCACGGTTGAACTGTCATAACCCCTGGTGCTCGCTGCCCAGTCTATGGCCTCCCGGTCGCAGCAGTCCAGTGCGAACGTCACCCGCAGCTTCTCGCCGTTGTCACAACCGAACTCGAAGCCATCTGAGCACCAGCGCATATCGCTCTCTGCTACCGCGATTTTGCCTTTATGCTCCCGCTTCGGACGTTCAGTTTTATCATGCAACAACAGCAGGTTATGCTCGCTCATTATCCTGTAAAGCCGTTTGGCGTTCACCGGTGGAAGTCCCTCTGCACGACGTTGCTTACGCAGGATACCCCACACTCGGCGGTAACCGTAACTGGGCATGTCGCTGATGATACGGAGGATGTCCGATAATATCTCAGCATCAGCTTCGTCATTACGCCGGTTGCTGCGCCTGTCCAGCCAGTCGGCAGAACGGTTAACCCGCAGTGACAGCTGCGCACGCGACACGCTCATGGCGCGGCTGACCAGAGCTATTCCCCGTCCTTTGGCAACAAGGGCGCGTGCGCTATCCATTTTCGCGACTGGCGGTACTCCACTGCTTCTTTGAGGATCTCAACTTCCATCGTCTTCTTACCCAGAAGGCGCTGTAGCTCCCGGACCTGCTTGAGGGCAGTCGCCAGCGCCGAAGCTGGAACCACTTCTTCTGCGGCCGCAACGGCGGTGAGGCTTCCTTCCTGGTATTGCTTCTTCCACTTAAACAAAAGGCTGGGCTGGATGCCATGCAGGCGGGCTACATGGGAGACGTTCATCCCCGGCTCCATTGTCTGCTGAATGATGGCGATTTTCTCTTGCGGAGTTTTACGCTTACGGACTTCTTGCCCTAACAGGATCCCGGTCATTTCAAAATTAGCATGATTGTTAGACATATATCTAAGCCTATCTCTTATCTGGAGATACAGCTACTGTCTGGTGTTACAGGGGGCTACATCACCTAATTTTGCTGTGTCATCAGTGGTCAAACCGATAACCGCAATCTTAATACCTTGCTTATCAAACAGCGCATAGGGTTTGAACAGACGCTGTTGTGTACTCTTTTGATAGATGTTGGCGGACAGCAACGGGAATGTTGCCCACTTCTCCTGCTGGCGCAGTACCGAGAGCGGATTATCAAACTCATGGTTGCCAAGCGCCATGGCATCATAGCCCACCATATTCATGCCGCGAAAATCGGGCTCTGCATCCTGCAAGTCAGATTCAGGCACCCCGGTGTTGATATCCCCGCCGGACAGCAGCAGCACGCTGCCGCCTTTAGCGGCCACTTCCTGACGAATCTGATCCACCAGCGTTTTTTGCGCTGCCAACCCATATTCGCCGTATTCGTTATGCCAGAAATGGCCGTGGTGATCGTTGGTGTGGAGGATGGTGATGTCATAGGTTTTATCTTTTTCCCACGCCAACGCCCCTGCCGAGGTAAAAACCAGCGACATCGCAATAGCACGTCCTAACGCTTTCGTTGCAAAACGCATGGAAATTCTCCGTTAAATAAACAACTCTTGTTAAAATAATGCGATAGCAGCCCTCTGCCTATCCTGGTCTTAGTCAGGTACGCGCAGATTGAGATCTCCCTCCAGAATAGCGCACTTTTACTCAACGCTCGATTTCATTTGCATCCTGTGACCTGTATCACAAGAAAAACCGGCATTGCGCGCATGAATCACAAGAGAAAGCTGATGAAAATGCGGCATAACAGACATGAGAAAGTATCTTCATGAGAGCAATAACGTTGGTTTATCAATGCTTATCTGACGAAAGCATCATGAAATCTATGTTAGACTTAGATTCAATGAGTAAACGAAGATTTTTACTAGAATACCCTCATTTTCCCAAGCAGGATTTCTTCAAATGAAATAGAATTTGTTCAAGAAGTCTGCT
Source organism: Symbiopectobacterium sp. Eva_TO (assembly GCF_053848865.1). NCBI lineage: Bacteria > Pseudomonadati > Pseudomonadota > Gammaproteobacteria > Enterobacterales > Enterobacteriaceae > Symbiopectobacterium > Symbiopectobacterium sp. Eva_TO. The sequence goes on from NZ_JBSPEY010000005.1 coordinate 320,305, forward strand.
CATGAACGTTTTTCAACAATGGTAAAAGGAGTCGGGATGCATGCAACCACACCACTAATATCCACCATTGCCGTAGGGCTGGTCCTCGCGTTCTTGCTGGGGATTCTGGCCAATCGACTACGCATATCCCCTTTAGTCGGCTATCTGGTCGCAGGGGTTCTGGTGGGGCCGTTTACCCCAGGTTTTGTCGCGGATACCGCGTTAGCACCTGAATTGGCTGAACTTGGGGTTATTCTGCTGATGTTTGGTGTCGGCCTGCATTTCTCGCTTAAAGATCTCATGACGGTGAAATCCATCGCTATTCCCGGTGCCATTGCACAAATCGCCGTTGCCACGATGCTAGGGATGGGCCTTTCCACCCTGCTCGGCTGGAGTCTGGCAAGCGGATTGGTGTTTGGGCTGTGCTTATCCACTGCCAGTACCGTAGTGCTGCTGCGCGCATTAGAAGAACGGCAACTGATTGACAGCCAGCGCGGAAAAATCGCCATTGGCTGGTTGATCGTAGAAGATTTGGCGATGGTGTTGACGCTGGTATTGCTGCCCGCGTTCCGTGACATGATAGGCGCTGAGCATGCTGATACCGGTAAGCTGATTCGCGACCTGGCTTGGACCATCGGCAAAGTGGTTGCTTTTATCACGCTGATGATTGTGGTGGGCCGTCGCCTAGTGCCTTGGGTGTTGGCAAAAAGCGCCGCTACCGGCTCACGGGAACTGTTCACCCTCGCCGTATTGGCGATGGCTCTCGGCATCGCTTTCGGTGCCGTGAAGCTGTTTGATGTTTCATTCGCGCTGGGAGCCTTCTTTGCGGGTGTGGTGCTGAACGAATCAGAACTCAGTCAACGCGCCGCCCACGATACACTGCCACTGCGTGACGCCTTCGCCGTACTGTTTTTTGTTTCGGTGGGCATGCTGTTCGATCCGATGATTCTGGTGAACGAACCGATGGCCGTCATCATTACGTTGGCCATTATCGTGTTCGGTAAATCAGCGGCCGCTTTTGTACTGGTACGGCTGTTCGGCCACTCCAAACGTACCGCACTGACTATCTCGACCAGCCTGGCGCAAATTGGCGAGTTCGCCTTTATCTTGGCGGGCCTTGGCGTTGTGCTCGGTCTCTTGTCTGAGCAAGGGCGCAATCTGGTGCTGGCAGGGGCGATTCTGTCGATTATGATCAACCCGTTGCTTTTTACTCTGCTGGAACGCTATTTGGAGAAAACAGAGACCATTGATGAGCAGATCGTGGAAGAAGCCATCGAAGAAGAGAAGCAAATTCCGGTTGATATGTGTAATCACGCCCTATTGGTCGGTTATGGCCGTGTTGGCAGCCTGATCGGTGCCAAGCTGCATCAGGAAGGCATTCCTATTGTGGTCATCGAGAATTCGCGTGCGCGGGTAGATGCTCTGCGCGAGCAAGGCATCAAGGCCGTACTGGGGAACGCGACTAAAGTGGAAATCATGGAGTTGGCTCGATTGGATTGCGCCCGCTGGCTGCTGCTGACCATTCCTAACGGCTATGAGGCAGGAGAAATTGTTGCGGCAGCGCGTGAAAAACGCCCGGATCTGGAGATCATTGCGCGCGCACATTATGACGATGAAGTCAGCTATATCACCGAACACGGTGCCAATCAAGTGGTGATGGGTGAACGCGAAATCGCCAACAGCATGATTACCCTGCTACAGCTTGAGCAGGTAAAAGCTGAAGAACTAAAAGAGTGCCCGATTTGATACCAATGCGCAGCGGTAACCCCGCTGCGCTCTTTTAGCAGTACTGTTTTAACTACTCGTCACGCACCAGCGCTTCGAACAAATCAATGTGCCGCGCATCATCATTTAACGCCGGAATATAAGCAAACTGTTTACCGCCAGCATGCAGGAAAATCTCCCGGTTCTGTTCCTGAATTTCTTCCAACGTTTCCAGACAATCGGCTGCAAACCCAGGGCAAATAACCTGAATGCGTTTGATCCCCTGCGCAGGTAATCCCTTTAATGTTTCATCCGTATAAGGGGTGAGCCAAGGTTCACGGCCAAAACGTGATTGGAATGTCATTTGCGCCTGTTCCGGTGCCAGCCCCAATGCAGCGATCAGCGCCTGTGCCGTCGCCTGACAGCGCAGAGGATAGTCATCCCCCTCCGTAACATAACGCACCGGAATGCCATGGAACGATATCACTAAGCGGTCTGGCACGCCGTGCAGTGCAAATGACGCTTCCACACGCTGCTTTAGCGCATCGATATAGACCGGGTGCGTCGCATAGTCGCGGATGAAACGGATACCGGGCACCTGGCGGCGCGTGCGCAGTGCATCGGCCAGCCCATCCCATACCGCACCGGTGGTAGAGCAGGAGTATTGCGGATAGAGCGGCAGCACCACCAGTTGAGTGACACCTTGCGACAACAGGCTATCCAGCGCCGACAGCAAGCTCGGCGAACCATAGCTCATGCCAAGCGCCACCGGAATATCGTCGCCTAAACGGGCGGAGAGCGCGCATTCCTGACGTCGACTGAATGCCAACAGCGGAGAACCGTCAACCGTCCAGATAGACTGATAGAGTTTGGCGACACGGGGAGAACGAAAAGGCAGGATCACGCCATTCAACAGCGGCCACCAGAGCCAGCGCGGCGTATCTACGACGCGTTTATCACTAAGAAACTGTGCCAGATAGCGTTTCAACGCCTGCGGCGTCGGGGCTTCGGGCGTCCCCAGATTCACTATCAGTACGCCCAATTTTTGTTGACTCATCGTCTGCCCTCATAAAAGGCTGCCTGTCGTATACATGTCGTACACCTAGCAGCGGTTATCGTTACCAGCGCTGAGTGTAGCGAAAATGTTGCCCGGACGGGATAGGGAAAACGATGTTATTACCGATACTTGCCATCGAAAGGATAGATAGCGCCATGGGTGAGCACAGGCGTATCGGCCGGGTTCTCTTTCAGGTAGAAGTGCCATGTAGAGTTTGTTAAGCTGCAAATAAGGTATTAAAAAACAGGGTTTCATGTTCAGCCAAGGATGCATAAAGAACAATGACAATAATTGAGTCAGTGAAAACTGTAATTGAATTTTTTCTGGCAATACTGTCTGTTTTATCGTTATTCAAAGATCCATCAATATTTTATTATTTGAATGATAACAAAGCAGCGGTAGCTGTCTCATTGTTACTTTATGTGGCGATCACCACCGCCTATTACCGCGTCAAAAAGTGAAAACCAGGAAAGTGGTCTATTACGTCAATATGCATGATGTTTATCATTGGCTGTTTTGCACTCTTTTATGATCCTTACCCTGCCCCGTCATTGCTCACGATCTCCGGTTTTTACAAAGAGAAAGATGGGCAATACGTCAACAATGCGACAGATGAAAACGCTAAAAAATTAATAACGGCGATTTGTAGTGGTCAACTAATATTGGCCACCGCATTAGACTGTATGTAGAACAGTCGCTCAGATTCGTTTGGAGTTAAGCCGCCGTTATACCAGTGAGGCCGGATAGCGCTGTAATACCCCGTGATGTAGCGGATAATCGCGTCCTGGGCTTCGCTGAAGCTGTTGTAACCCTTTGTCGGCACCCATTCTGTCTTCAGGCTGCGGAAGAACCGCTCCATTGGCGCATTATCCCAGCAGTTACCCCGCCGACTCATACTCTGCTTTATCCGGCAGCGCCACAGGGCTTGCCGGTATTGACGGCTGGTATAGTGGCTGCCCTGGTCGCTGTGGAACATGACTCCTGTTGGTTGTCCCCGGAGTTCCCAGGCCATCTGCAACGCTTTAACTGTCAGCGCCGAGTCCGGCGACGTCGACATGGCCCAGCCCACCGGTTTGCGGGCGAACAGATCTAGCACCACCGCAAGGTAAGCCCAGCATTTGCCCGTCCAGATGTAGGTCACATCGCCGCACCAGACCTGATCCGGCGCGGTAACCGCGAACTGGCGGTTGAGATAGTTCGGTATTTCAACGTGTTCATTGCCGCCGCGTTTGTATTTGTGAGCCGGTCGCTGGCAGCTGGCGATACCCAGCTCCTTCATCAGCTTGCCAGCCAGCCAGCGCCCCATTTTGACACCAGAGCTGCCGGTGACGATGGTCGCGATACTTCGAGCGCCGGCAGAGCCGCCGCTGGCGTTCCAGGCTTCCATGACGCGACTACACTTAACCACGCGCTCACCGTCGGGTTCATTAGCGGAAGCCTGCCAGTGCCTGTAGCTGCTGCGATGTACCTCAAAAGTTTGGCACAACGCCGTGACCGGGTATCGCGCCCTCAGCCTGTCGACTACCGTGAACCGTTGAGTGAGTCCGACATTAAGAGCGCCGTAGCCTTTTTTAGGATTTCGTTCTCCATTTCAAGGCATTGGACTTTTTTCTTCATCTCACGCAGCTCGAGCTGTTCAGGGGTAAGAGGAAGTCCCGTTGGCGTTTTTCCCTGTCGTTCAAGGCGAAGCTTATTGACCCAGCGACTAATGGCAGAATGGCTGACATTAACCGCCTCTGCGGCCTTAACGTATGTGTAGCCGTGGTCGACAACCAGCTTTGCGGCTTCGAGCTTAAATTCCGCCGTAAAATGTTTACCCATGAGGTCACCTGTCGTGTTGATGAGGTGAGCATATCACCTCCGATCAGGTGGCCAGTATCAGTGTGCCACTACACACCCAGGATGCCCTTTCCGAGGTACACTACGCGATAAAAGCAGAGTACGGCTTTGTTGAATAAATAGAAAGTTTGGGTAATCATCGGATCAGATCACCATAGTTGTTTCAACATCAGGTCTCCATGGCAAAACAAAATTTTAAAATCACTAACTGGCCCTCCTATAACAAGGTCCTCAAGCAGCGCGGTTCTCTAACCGTATGGCTAGATGAATCAGCCATTGCTGCATGGACGGAAAAAACGACTACTGAACGGCGTGGACGACCGCTCCACTACTCAGATATGGCCATCACCACAGTCCTGATGATGAAACGCGTGTTTGGCCTAATGAGATGGTCACCCCCACCCTGTGAGCGGTACGCTGACAGGGTGTTTCTTTATGGAGAAGGCCATCATGCAAAACGTCACGCTTATTGGTATCGATCTCGGCAAACATTCTTTTCACATTCATTGTCAGGATAAATCAGGCAAGGCATTACTGCGGAAAAAGTTTACCCGCACCAAACTCATCGAGTTTCTGGCTACGTGTACACCTACTACCGTTGTAATGGAAGCCTGCGCCGGTGCCCATTTTATGGCTCGTCGGATCAGTGAGCTGGGGCATGAAGTAAAGTTGATCTCTCCGCAGTTTGTCCGCCCTTTTGTCAAGAGCAACAAGAACGATTTCGTTGATGCCGAAGCAATATGCGAAGCCGGATCACGCCCTTCCATGCGGTTTGTGCAGCCAAGAACTGAGGCTCAGCAGGCTATGCGAGCCTTGCATCGCGTCAGAGAGTCGTTGGTCAGAGACAACGTTAAAACGACTAACCAAATGCATGCTTTTTTACTGGAGTTTGGTCTCAGCATGCCGAAAGGTATTGCGGTAATCAAAAGGCTTTCAGCTGTTCTGGCTGATAATGACTTGCCACCTTATCTGGCACAGTTGCTGCTTCGATTACACGATCATTACCAATATTTGGTTGGGCAGATAGCAGAGCTCGAAAGAGAACTTGGGCAGGCACTCTCTCTAGATGAAACTGGCCAGCATTTAATGACCATCCCTGGTGTTGGACCGATAACAGCCAGCGTTTTGTCATCACAGTTAGGCGATGGCAAGCAATATGAAAACAGTCGTAATTTTGCCGCTTCCACCGGTCTTGTACCCCGCCAATACAGTACTGGAGGGAAGAATACTCTGCTGGGTATTAGCAAGCGTGGAGATAAAAACCTTCGCCGATTGCTTGTTCAATGTGCGCGGGTATTTATCCTAAGAATTGACCATCAATCAGGGAGATTAGCTGATTGGGTAAGGTCTCAGTTCACCTCGTTATACACAAGTCCGCAACGCCTTATATGCCAAGGGTTAGCGGGCTGAAATAGGCAGCCGGTGGGGTTGTAAATGAAGTGAAACCGACGTGTACTATCGCCATTTACGGCGCTGAAAAATGACACGGGATTCAGATGGCTGGGCACACCAAGAACTGGAAGGGGTAAATCTTGGTGACACGAGGCTCAATAAGCGTGCCAAAGGGCTTTTGATACGGCTGGCTGAGAATCCGCAAGCCAGCATTCCGCATGCGTGCCTCGGATGGTCTGAGACGCTGGGTGCTTACCGCTTCATGGAGAACCAAGCATTCGAATGGCGAGACATTCTGCAACCTCACTGGCAGCGTACGCAGGAAAGGATCCGAGAACACGAGGTTGTGCTGTGTATCCAAGACACTACCGAGCTTGACTTCAACGGGCAGCAAATCCAAGGCTTGGGTCCCTTGAACTACGAAGCCAGGCGTGGTCTGTACCTGCATCCGACCTACGCGGTCAGTCCGGATCGCGTGGGGTTGGGCGTACTGGATGCGTGGATGTGGGCAAGAGAGCCGAAGGATGCAGACGGAAAACGCGATGGGCTCAAGGAGAGTACGCGCTGGCTCGAGGGATACGAGCGAGTTGCTGAACTCGCCTCGGAGTTGCCAAACACACGTCTGGTGTACTTAGCCGATCGCGAAGCGGATATCAAGGCGTTGATGCAGCTCGCTGATGACCTTGGCACTCCGGCTGACTGGTTGATCCGCTCGACTCATAATCGCAGTCTGGACTGTAATGAGAAGCTTTGGCAGAAGGTTGGAAAGACCGTGCCGGTGGGATAAATCCAATTCGTTATGGCGGCTCGCGCGGGGCAGAAGGCGCGTACGGTGAAACAGGCGCTGCGCGTGAAGCGAGTGTCGCTGCGTTGCGGGTTGGCAGTGACTTGTGTGATAGCCAAGGAAATTGAGCCGCCAGCAGGCGTGAAGCCGGTCGAGTGGCGGTTGCTGAGCAATCGCGTACCTGAAGGACGAGAAGATATCGTGGAGCTGATCGACTGGTATCGGGCTAGATGGGAAATCGAGATGTTCTTCAATGTGCTGAAGAACGGCTGCTGTGTCGAAGCGTTACAGTTATCGACCGTGGATCGCATTGAGCGGGCATTGGCGCTGTTCATGATCGTGGCATGGCGCATCGCCTATTTAATGCGTATGGGACGAACCTGTCCAGAGCTGGACGCAATGTTGTTCTTTGATTCCGACGAGACTCATGGCGCTTACCTACTGATGAACAAGCGTATGCCCAAGGGCCGCCCTAAGCTAAACGAAGTATTGCGCTTAGTTGCGCAACTGGGAGGCTTTCTTGCTCGAAAAGGCGACGGTGAACCAGGCGCAAAAACTATCTGGAAAGGCTTGCAGAAAGTCATGACGGCCGCCGAAACGCTACGCGCGCTCAGGCACGAACAGAGATGTGTATAACGAGGTGGTCTCAGTTTGTAGTGGCACACTGATACTGGCCACCTGATCGGAGGTGATATGCTCACCTCATCAACACGACAGGTGACCTCATGGGTAAACATTTTACGGCGGAATTTAAGCTCGAAGCCGCAAAGCTGGTTGTCGACCACGGCTACACATACGTTAAGGCCGCAGAGGCGGTTAATGTCAGCCATTCTGCCATTAGTCGCTGGGTCAATAAGCTTCGCCTTGAACGACAGGGAAAAACGCCAACGGGACTTCCTCTTACCCCTGAACAGCTCGAGCTGCGTGAGATGAAGAAAAAAGTCCAATGCCTTGAAATGGAGAACGAAATCCTAAAAAAGGCTACGGCGCTCTTAATGTCGGACTCACTCAACGGTTCACGGTAGTCGACAGGCTGAGGGCGCGATACCCGGTCACGGCGTTGTGCCAAACTTTTGAGGTACATCGCAGCAGCTACAGGCACTGGCAGGCTTCCGCTAATGAACCCGACGGTGAGCGCGTGGTTAAGTGTAGTCGCGTCATGGAAGCCTGGAACGCCAGCGGCGGCTCTGCCGGCGCTCGAAGTATCGCGACCATCGTCACCGGCAGCTCTGGTGTCAAAATGGGGCGCTGGCTGGCAAGCTGATGAAGGAGCTGGGTATCGCCAGCTGCCAGCGACCGGCTCACAAATACAAACGCGGCGGCAATGAACACGTTGAAATACCGAACTATCTCAACCGCCAGTTCGCGGTTACCGCGCCGGATCAGGTCTGGTGCGGCGATGTGACCTACATCTGGACGGGCAAATGCTGGGCTTACCTTGCGGTGGTGCTAGACCTGTTCGCCCGCAAACCGGTGGGCTGGGCCATGTCGACATCGCCGGACTCGGCGCTGACAGTTAAAGCGTTGCAGATGGCCTGGGAACTCCGGGGACAACCAACAGGAGTCATGTTCCACAGCGACCAGGGCAGCCACTATACCAGCCGTCAATACCGGCAAGCCCTGTGGCGCTGCCGGATAAAGCAGAGTATGAGTCGGCGGGGTAACTGCTGGGATAATGCGCCAATGGAGCGGTTCTTCCGCAGCCTGAAGACAGAATGGGTGCCGACAAAGGGTTACAACAGCTTCAGCGAAGCCCAGGACGCGATTATCCGCTACATCACGGGGTATTACAGCGCTATCCGGCCTCACTGGTATAACGGCGGCTTAACTCCAAACGAATCTGAGCGACTGTTCTACATACAGTCTAATGCGGTGGCCAATATTAGGCTGTGTCCCTTAATTGCATAACTTCTTGTAAAAGAGGCGGATGCAGCCCAGTTTAACCCATATCGTTATACACATCTTTTGGCCATTTTTTGAACAGGATGCTCAGAACCCCGTGAATTAAGGCATTCAAGCCATCCCATTGGCTTTTTGAGGTTCAAAATGCCACTCTGAGATAAACCCGTAACTCATTGATTAAACAGTGCGTTAGAACGATGTGTATAACGATATGAGTTTAACCATCGACAGATAATTCCTCGCCGTTTTGTCATAACGTGTGGCAATACGGCGGTATTCTTTTAATCGGCCAAAACATCTTTCCACTACATTGCGATGACGGTAAGCGCCACTGGCGAACCGTGAGCGCCCGTCCGAAGCCATTTTTTCATTCGTTTTTCGGGGGATGACTGCCTTTATCCCCTTTCGTTTCAGCTCGTTGCGTAGTGCATGCCCTGAATAAGCTTTGTCAGCCAGCACCGCATAACCACGACGCTTCATGCTGCCATTCTGGCGCTGAACACCAATACCGTCCAGAAGACGTAATGCGAACTGGCTTTCGTGAGCCTGTCCGGGGCTCAGCAGGATGTTTAACGGGAGACCACTTCCGTCTGTTGCCAGATGGATTTTGGTGCCAAAACCACCGCGAGAGCGACCCAGACCGTTATCTCCGGCGATATCGGGATGTTTTTTTGAGCACCGGCAGCACATTTCAGCGCCCGGATATTACTGCCATCCAGCGCCGTGGCAGACCAGTCAACGAGACCATGCGCATCAAGAGCAGAAAGTAACCTGTTGAAAATAATGTTAATCACACCCGATTTTGACCACCGATTAAAGCGGTTATATACGGTTTTCCACGGACCATATCGCTCAGGTAAATCACGCCATGGAGCACCTGAGCACAGAATCCAGAACATACCATTGATGATTTTACGATGTTCTGCCCATGGACGTCCGGCACGTGGTATTGCTGGTTCAGCAGGCAGTAAAGAGTGGATGATCATCCATGCTTCATCGGGAAGGTCGTAGCGAGCCATAGTTCAATATACTGTGGAAACATACGGTTACTATAACTCAGGCAATTAAGGGACACAGCCTAGTTGACCACTACAGTTGGGCAGGAAACATTCTTGCGTTGTGTGCTGTGCATTAGCAAATAAATTAGCTCGAATAGCTTGGGCAATAACGACACGAAATACCGTGTTTGAACAGTAATGCTGGTCTAACAGTCAGCAATTTAACGAAGTTACCCATCTGGTTTTGCGAAGACTGATTATTGATGACATGAACGGCCTGACGGCCTGATATAAAACCAAAAAATGAAAATGGCTCAATGAAGCCGATGGTCTTTTTAGGAATATCAGGTGCGAAACTCATCGTGGCGCGGGCATCCTTGGCCATAAAGACGCCGGATAGATTTAAGCAAGCCCTCCATTAATCAAAGATCAGTGTTGCAAAAATGGGGGTGACCATAGATTCATTGAGGGCTTTACAGGGTTTTGTTGACTCGATTTTTAAACTGATTAAATTGTCGCTGCATTGTCCAGACTATTCGCTGCTCAGCAAGCGAGCAAAGGCAGTGAACATCAGCATAAAAACGCCAACCCGTGGTGAAATCTCACATCTGGTCATTGATGGAACCGGCCTGAAGGTCTTTGGCGAAGGCGAATGGAAAGTCCGGCAGCATGGTGCCGACAGACGCAGGGTGTGGCGTAAGCTGCATCTGGCAGTAGACAGTGCGACGCATGAGATTATCTGTGCGGATTTGTCGCTCAGTGGTACGACTGATGCCCAGGCTCTACCGGCACTGATAAACCAGACCCACCGGAAAATCAGAGAGGCATCGGCTGACGGCGCTTACGATACAGGTTACTGCCATGATGCTCTGCTGAGGAAGAAAATAAGGCCGCTTATCCCGCCGCGAAGGGGGGCGCAATATTGGCCGGACCACTACCACGAGCGTAACCACGCTGTTGCAAATCAGCGCCTGAGCGGCAGCAACGATACCTGGAAAAAGAAAGTGGGCTATCACCGACGCTCAGTGGCTGAAACGGCCATGTTCCGGTTCAAAACGCTTCTGGGTGGTCATCTAAGTCTGCGTGACTACGATGCTCAGGTGGGTGAAGCCATGGCGATGGTCAAAGCGCTTAACCGGATCACGCTATTAGGAATGCCGAACAGTATTCGCATCACGTAACAATCGACCTGGAGCACAGTCGTTACAAGTTCTGATTTATTCAACAAAGCCTAAAATAGGGCGAAATGCTGGTGCCGATCGCCATCGGGATAATTCGCGTCAACGGAAAATGGTACAAAAAAGCCGGCATTGGGCCGGGTTAGCGCCGTTATTGGTTTCGACAGTCTCCTTCGAGAGACATGCAAAAAATATGCCGTTTTTTAATCCATAGTTTTTATTTATAATTAATTTATTACTGAGGCGCGAATGTCAATTCTGAGCAAAAAGTTGCGCAGACCTCGTGAATCATTTGCAAACCTTGCGCAGAATGCGCAGTTATATTGAAGAGGTAATGCCGCGGGCTCATGATCGTCATAGAACCCATATTTTAGCATTGCACCGGGTATACCGAACGCTCACAGCTCTAACTCAATATCATTCACTGGCATGCAGCAGCACGGCAAGATTTCGTCTTGCTGTACACAGGCAAGGGGTGTTTGGCGATAGGCGACGCGCCCTTTCACCAACCGTAAGCGGCAGGCACCGCAATAACCCGAGCGGCACTGATATTCCACGGGTACGCAGTGTTGTTCAAGCACGTCGAGTAACGAGGTGGCGCTGTCGTTGTTGGCAAGCTGCGCGCCAGAGACGCGCAGTGTTATGGTTGAGTTGCTCATCAACTTAGAGCTGGAAATCACTCAGGTCGTCGGCGTTGATTTCAGAATCAATTTGGCCGACCAGATAAGAACTCACTTCCACTTCTTGCGGAGCAACCTGCACGTTGTCAGAGACCAGCCAGGCATTAATCCACGGGATCGGATTAGTACGCGTTTGGAACGGCAATGGTAACCCCACCGCCTGCATGCGGATATTGGTGATGTATTCAACGTACTGGCAGAGAATGTCTTTGTTCAGGCCAATCATCGAGCCGTCGCGGAACAGGTATTCCGCCCACTCTTTCTCCTGCTGTGCCGCCAGCACAAACAGGTCGTAGCATTCCTGTTGGCACTCTTCGGCGATTTGTGCCATTTCCGGATCGTCCTGGCCGGAACGCATCAGATTCAGCATATGCTGAGTACCGGTCAGGTGCAGCGCTTCATCGCGGGCGATCAGTTTGATGATTTTGGCGTTGCCTTCCATCAGTTCGCGTTCGGCAAAGGCGAATGAGCAGGCGAAACTGACATAAAAACGGATGGCTTCGAGCGCGTTGACGCTCATCAGGCACAGATAAAGCTGTTTCTTCAAGGCATGCAGATTAACGGTGACCGTTTTACCGTTCACCTGATGCGTGCCTTCACCTAGCAGGTGATGATAGCTGGTCAGTTCGATCAGATCGTCATAGAAAGAAGAGATATCTTTTGCACGTTTCAGAATCTCTTCATTGGTGACGATATCATCGAACACCAGTGCCGGATCGTTGACAATATTGCGGATGATATGGGTATAGGAACGGGAATGGATGGTTTCTGAAAATGCCCAGGTTTCTATCCAGGTTTCCAACTCTGGGATGGATATCAGCGGTAACAATGCGACGTTCGGGCTGCGTCCTTGAATGGAGTCCAGCAGCGTTTGGTATTTCAGATTGCTGATGAAGATGTGTTTTTCATGTTCCGGTAGCGCCTGATAGTCAATGCGATCGCGAGACACATCCACCTCTTCTGGACGCCAGAAAAAGGAGAGCTGTTTCTCGATCAGCTTCTCGAATATTTCATATTTTTGCTGATCGTAACGCGCTACGTTAACGGACTGACCAAAAAACATCGGTTCCAGAAGCTGATCGTTTTTATTCTGTGAGAAGGTGGTATAAGCCATAGGGCTGTATCTCCAAAAAGGGACAGGAGGCAGTTAACTGTCCCCTGAAAAAACTAACATAAACAATACCCTATGCGGGAAGCGGTTTAAATCTTACAGGCACCGCCTTCGCAACCGTCATCCTGCGCATCGGCCAGGATATCTTCCTGTGCGTCTTCTGCACCGTCACGGGTGTTTTGATAATACAGCGTTTTCAACCCGAACTTATAGGCGGTAAGCAAGTCAGTCAGCAACTGTTTCATCGGCACTTTTCCTGACGGGAAGCGCGCCGGATCGTAGTTGGTGTTGGCAGAAATAGCCTGATCGACAAACTTTTGCATCAGCCCAACCAGTTGCAGGTAGCCGTCATTGTTCGGCATTTCCCACAGTAATTCGTAGGCATCCTTCAGGGTTTCGTAATCCGGCACCACCTGGCGCAAAATGCCGTCTTTTGACGCCTTGATACTGATGTGACCGCGTGGTGGTTCAATACCGTTGGTGGCGTTGGAAATTTGTGACGAGGTTTCCGACGGCATCAACGCAGAGAGCGTGGAGTTACGCAGACCGTGTGTTTTGATACTGTCGCGCAGTGCTTCCCAATCGTAATGCAACGGTTCGCTGCAAATGCCGTCCAGATCGCGCTTGTAGGTGTCAATAGGCAGCACGCCACGGGCATAGGTAGTTTGGTCAAACCACGGACAGGCACCTTGTTCGCGCGCCAGCTCGTTTGAGGCTTGCAGCAGGTAGTACTGAATGGCTTCGAAGGTCTTGTGCGTCAGATTGTTGGCACTGCCATCAGAGTAGCGCACGCCGTTTTTCGCCAGATAGTAGGCAAAGTTGATAACGCCGATGCCGAGCGTGCGGCGGCCCATAGCACCACGTTTGGCGGCCAGAATAGGGTAATCTTGATAGTCCAGCAGGGCGTCCAGCGCGCGTACAGCCAGACGCGCCAAATTTTCCAAATCATCCAGGCTATTCAATGCGCCAAGGTTGAACGCGGAGAGGGTGCAGAGCGCGATCTCCCCTTTTTCATCGTTGACGTCTTCCAGAGGGTGGGTTGGCAGCGCAATTTCCAGGCACAGGTTGGACTGACGCACCGATGCGATGGTCGGTTCAAACGGGCTGTGGGTGTTGCAATGATCGACATGCTGAATGTAGATACGGCCTGTAGAGGCGCGTTCTTGCATCATTAGCGAGAACAGATCGACCGCTTTCATGGATTTCTTGCGGATGCTGTCGTCTTTTTCATACTGCTGATATAAGCGTTCGAACTCATCCTGATCGGAGAAAAACGCGTCATACAGGCCGGGTACGTCAGAAGGGCTGAACAGGGTGATTTCTTGTCCTTTAACCAGACGCTGATACATCAGCTTGTTCAACTGCACGCCGTAATCGAGGTGACGCACGCGGTTGCCTTCCACGCCACGGTTGTTCTTTAGCACCAGCAGGCTTTCCACTTCCAGATGCCACAGCGGGTAAAACAACGTTGCCGCTCCGCCGCGCACACCGCCCTGTGAGCAGGATTTCACTGCGGTCTGGAAATGTTTATAGAAAGGAATACAGCCAGTATGGAACGCTTCACCACCGCGAATCGGGCTACCCAGCGCACGGATACGACCGGCGTTAATGCCGATACCGGCACGCTGTGAAACGTATTTCACGATAGCACTGGAGGTGGCGTTAATGGAATCCAGGCTGTCGCCGCACTCAATCAACACGCAGGAGCTGAACTGACGCGTCGGGGTACGCACGCCGGACATGATCGGCGTTGGCAACGAAATATTGAAGGTAGAAATCGCATCATAGAAGCGTTTGACGTAATCCAGGCGCGTTTCGCGCGGGTAACCGGAGAACAGGCAGGCAGCCACCAGTACATACAGAAACTGGGCGCTTTCGTAGATGTCACCGGTGACGCGGTTTTGCACCAGATATTTCCCTTCCAACTGCTTGACCGCAGCGTAAGAGAAGGTCATGTCGCGCCAGTGATCGATGAAAGCGTCCATCTGAGCGAACTCTTCTGGCGTGTAGTCCTGTAATAAGTGGGTATCGTATTTGCCCAGTTCTACCATTTTGGTGACGTGATCGAACAACGCTGGTGGTTCAAACTGGCCGTAGGCTTTTTTACGCAAGTGGAAAATGGCCAAACGTGCGGCCAGATATTGGTAGTCCGGGCTGTCGCGTGAAATCAGATCGGCGGCAGCTTTAATAATGGTTTCATGGATATCGGCGGTCTTGATGCCGTCATAAAACTGAATGTGGGAGCGCAGTTCGACTTGAGACACTGACACATTGTGCAGGCCTTCCGCTGCCCAGGTAATCACCCGGTGAATCTTGTCCAGATTGATGCGTTCTTTGCTGCCATCGCGTTTGGTTACTAGCAGGCTCTGGTTCATGTGGTGTAGTACCTATCCGTTTTTCCCAATGCTATAGCGTTTTCCCCGATCGAAAACGCACATGACAGTCTAGTGCTGCGGTGTGTAGGGTAAACACTACATATAGGGGTTTTGGTTTTGAATGATAACAAGATAGTGAGAATTTTCGGCTATTGCAAGTGAACAAAACACACTGAAATTGTGGATAACATGGGGAGGAATTGTTACACACTGGCTAAACGCCTGTAGTGTTGCGGCCTTAACTTTTGTCAATGGATGGGGATAAAAAAATGATTGATTGCCGCTTTTTTCTGCGTACTGAAAATTCTTAATTTGATCAACGTCTAAGGTTATGACGGTAGAAGGAATGGCAGATTGGCGACGATATCACCACTCTGCGTTTGAAACGCTGATTGAAACTGCCGACAATCTCGCTTTACCCCTTGTCATCCTCGGCGAAAGCTGGGGATCTTTGCGAGAATAAACGCGTTTCCTCTGC
Organism: Symbiopectobacterium sp. Eva_TO; assembly: GCF_053848865.1. NCBI lineage: Bacteria > Pseudomonadati > Pseudomonadota > Gammaproteobacteria > Enterobacterales > Enterobacteriaceae > Symbiopectobacterium > Symbiopectobacterium sp. Eva_TO. The sequence goes on from NZ_JBSPEY010000005.1 coordinate 335,782, forward strand.
ATGAGATTCCCGCCTTCATGGGAATGGCCGCGGTGGGCGAGAATGACGGTGAGAGTCGCTGGCTGTCAGCAACGTCAGCCAGCCAACGCGGACTTATTCAGCATCGCGCTGCGTATGCAGCATATAGTTCACGTCCACATTAGGACCGAGCGTAAAACGATCGCGCAGCGGGTTATAGTGCAGACCGATGATGTGCTGTTCCGCCAGCGAGGTGCCGTCCACCCAATTCAGCAACTCCGCCGGGCGAATAAATTTCTTCGCGTCATGAGTGCCCTTCGGCAACATTTTCAGCACGTATTCGGCACCGAAAATCATCAATAGCCAGGCTTTGGCATTACGGTTGATAGTCGAGAAGAACGCGTGTCCGCCTGGTTTGACCAAGGCTGCACAGGCGCGCACCACCGATTGCGGGTCTGGCACATGTTCCAGCATCTCCATACAAGTCACCACGTCATAGCGCCCGGCGTGCGCCGCTGCGTGAGACTCCACGGTTTCCTGCACATACTGCACGCTGACGCCGCTCTCCAGCGCATGCAGCCGGGCAACCTGCAACGGTTCGGCACCCATGTCTAATCCGGTAACCTCTGCACCTTCGCGCGCCATGCTCTCCGCCAGAATGCCGCCACCACAGCCGACATCCAGCACCTGCTTGCCAAACAGCCCATCGGCGCGGCGTGCGATGTAGTCAAGTCGCAGCGGGTTGATGCGGTGCAGCGGTTTGAATTCACCTTCCAGAGCCCACCAGCGTGAGGCAACGGCTTCAAACTTGGCTATTTCATCATGATCGACATTCTGCGTCTGTGTTTCTGCGTTCATGCGGTATACAACCTTTTGTTATTCTCATCTGCGGTGAGTATATCGGGTGTAGGCAGGATGTAGTAGCGATTCTCCTTTTTGCCTCGGCGATGCAAAAGGCGGTGTGTAGTGGTCAACTAATATTGGCCACCGCATTAGACTGTATGTAGAACAGTCGCTCAGATTCGTTTGGAGTTAAGCCGCCGTTATACCAGTGAGGCCGGATAGCGCTGTAATACCCCGTGATGTAGCGGATAATCGCGTCCTGGGCTTCGCTGAAGCTGTTGTAACCCTTTGTCGGCACCCATTCTGTCTTCAGGCTGCGGAAGAACCGCTCCATTGGCGCATTATCCCAGCAGTTACCCCGCCGACTCATACTCTGCTTTATCCGGCAGCGCCACAGGGCTTGCCGGTATTGACGGCTGGTATAGTGGCTGCCCTGGTCGCTGTGGAACATGACTCCTGTTGGTTGTCCCCGGAGTTCCCAGGCCATCTGCAACGCTTTAACTGTCAGCGCCGAGTCCGGCGACGTCGACATGGCCCAGCCCACCGGTTTGCGGGCGAACAGGTCTAGCACCACCGCAAGGTAAGCCCAGCATTTGCCCGTCCAGATGTAGGTCACATCGCCGCACCAGACCTGATCCGGCGCGGTAACCGCGAACTGGCGGTTGAGATAGTTCGGTATTTCAACGTGTTCATTGCCGCCGCGTTTGTATTTGTGAGCCGGTCGCTGGCAGCTGGCGATACCCAGCTCCTTCATCAGCTTGCCAGCCAGCCAGCGCCCCATTTTGACACCAGAGCTGCCGGTGACGATGGTCGCGATACTTCGAGCGCCGGCAGAGCCGCCGCTGGCGTTCCAGGCTTCCATGACGCGACTACACTTAACCACGCGCTCACCGTCGGGTTCATTAGCGGAAGCCTGCCAGTGCCTGTAGCTGCTGCGATGTACCTCAAAAGTTTGGCACAACGCCGTGACCGGGTATCGCGCCCTCAGCCTGTCGACTACCGTGAACCGTTGAGTGAGTCCGACATTAAGAGCGCCGTAGCCTTTTTTAGGATTTCGTTCTCCATTTCAAGGCATTGGACTTTTTTCTTCATCTCACGCAGCTCGAGCTGTTCAGGGGTAAGAGGAAGTCCCGTTGGCGTTTTTCCCTGTCGTTCAAGGCGAAGCTTATTGACCCAGCGACTAATGGCAGAATGGCTGACATTAACCGCCTCTGCGGCCTTAACGTATGTGTAGCCGTGGTCGACAACCAGCTTTGCGGCTTCGAGCTTAAATTCCGCCGTAAAATGTTTACCCATGAGGTCACCTGTCGTGTTGATGAGGTGAGCATATCACCTCCGCTCAGGTGGCCAGTATCAGTGTGCCACTACAGTGAATGAAAGAAAAGCGTCATTACTCGTGCGCGACTCGTGCGCGTATTTTCCCTGTAAGGTGGGTTTTGTGCTATCATTTTTCACCTTTTGAACTCGGGTTGATGCATTAATAGAGGGATAGCGGCTCCATGAGCGACCTTGCCAGAGAAATAACACCGGTCAATATCGAAGATGAGTTGAAAAACTCCTATCTGGACTATGCCATGTCAGTTATTGTCGGGCGTGCCTTGCCTGATGTTCGTGACGGCTTGAAACCCGTGCACCGACGCGTGCTGTACGCGATGAGCGTGCTGGGAAATGACTGGAACAAACCCTATAAAAAATCGGCCCGTGTGGTCGGCGATGTTATCGGTAAATACCACCCGCACGGTGATTCCGCCGTGTATGAAACCATCGTGCGCATGGCGCAACCTTTCTCCCTGCGCTACATGCTGGTGGATGGTCAGGGCAACTTCGGGTCGATAGATGGCGACTCGGCGGCGGCCATGCGTTATACCGAAATTCGCATGTCGAAAATCGCCCACGAGCTTCTGTCGGATCTGGAAAAAGAGACGGTCGATTTTGTGCCCAACTACGATGGCACAGAACAGATCCCCGATGTAATGCCGACGCGTATTCCTAACCTGTTGGTGAACGGTTCTTCCGGTATTGCCGTGGGGATGGCGACCAACATCCCGCCCCACAACCTGACGGAAGTGATCGACGGCTGCCTGGCGTATATCGACGACGAAAACATCAGCCTGGAAGGGTTGATGGCGCATATCAAAGGGCCGGATTTCCCGACTGCGGCGATCATCAACGGCAGACGCGGCATTGAAGAGGCGTACCGTACCGGGCGCGGCAAAATTTACATCCGCGCACGCGCCGAAGTGGAAGTGGATGACAAAAATGGTCGTGAGACCATTATCGTGCACGAGATTCCCTATCAGGTTAACAAAGCGCGACTGATTGAAAAAATCGCCGAGTTGGTGAAAGAGAAACGCGTCGAAGGCATCAGCGCATTGCGCGATGAGTCCGATAAAGACGGCATGCGTATCGTGATTGAGATCAAACGCGATGCTGTGGGTGAAGTGGTACTGAATAACCTCTACTCGCTGACTCAGCTTCAGGTCTCGTTCGGCATCAACATGGTGGCACTGCATCAGGGCCAGCCGAAGATCATGCCGCTCAAGGACATTCTGGTTGCCTTTGTTCGTCACCGTCGTGAAGTGGTGACGCGCAGAACCATTTTTGAACTGCGCAAAGCGCGCGAGCGTGCCCATATTTTAGAAGGCCTGGCGGTTGCGCTGGCAAATATCGATCCGATCATTGAAGCGATCCGCAATGCACCAACGCCGGCAGAAGCCAAGGCGGCATTGATTGCTCAAGCCTGGGATCTGGGCAACGTTGCGGCGATGCTGGAGCGTGCTGGTAATGATGCTGCGCGTCCTGACTGGCTGGAGCCGGAATTTGGGATTCGTGACGGTAAATACCACCTGACTGAGCAGCAGGCTCAGGCGATTCTGGATCTGCGGTTGCAAAAACTGACCGGTCTGGAACACGAAAAGCTGCTGGATGAATACAAAGAGTTGTTGTTGCAGATCGCCGAACTGCTGCGCATTCTGACCAGCCCCGAGCGTTTGATGGAAGTCATTCGTGAAGAGCTGGAAGCGATCAAGACACAGTACAGCGATGCGCGTCGCACGGAAATCACGGCCAACAGCGCTGACATCAATATCGAAGACCTGATCAATCAGGAAGATGTGGTGGTTACGCTTTCCCATCAGGGTTATGTCAAATACCAGCCGCTGAGCGACTATGAAGCGCAGCGTCGTGGGGGCAAAGGCAAGTCAGCTGCACGCATCAAGGAAGAAGATTTTATCGACCGTCTGCTGGTGGCTAACACCCATGACACGATCCTCTGCTTCTCCAGCCGTGGCCGTCTCTACTGGCTGAAGGTGTACCAATTGCCGGAAGCAAGCCGTGGTGCGCGTGGGCGTCCTATCGTCAACCTGTTGCCGTTGGAGCCGGAAGAGCGTATTACTGCCATTCTGCCGGTGCGTGAATACGAAGAAGGCCAAAACGTGTTTATGGCGACCGCCAGCGGTACGGTGAAGAAAACGGCGCTGACCGAGTTTAGCAATCCACGTTCGAAAGGGATTATTGCCGTTAACCTCAATGAGAGCGACGAACTGATCGGCGTTGATTTGACGGACGGTGAGAACGAAGTGATGCTGTTCTCTGCGGAAGGTAAGGTGGTGCGCTTCTCCGAAGCGGCTGTGCGTGCTATGGGACGTACCGCTACCGGTGTACGCGGTATCAACCTTCAGGGTGACGATCGCGTGGTGTCTCTGATCGTGCCGCGCGGTGAAGGTGATATCCTTACTGTCACGCAAAACGGCTTCGGTAAGCGTACTGCTGTGAGTGAATATCCGACCAAGTCTCGTGCGACCAAAGGCGTTATCTCTATTAAAGTGAGCGAGCGTAACGGTAAGGTTGTTGGTGCGGTGCAGGTCGATGAACTGGATCAGATCATGATGATCACGGATGCCGGTACGTTGGTGCGCACCCGTGTCTCTGAAGTCAGCATCGTAGGCCGTAACACCCAGGGCGTGACGCTTATCCGCACTGCGGAAGACGAAAACGTGGTAGGGCTGCAACGTGTTGCTGAGCCGGTCGAAGATGAAGAGCTCGACAGCGTGGTAAGCGCGCCGGGTGAAGTCGCCGAAGAAGACGGCATTGATGATGCTGAAACCGACGACGATGTGGCTGACGACGAATAATCTGTATTAGCTCAGACCTGATCTGACAGTTACCGGTTATTTATACAGGTGTCTGTCAGATTAAATCTGGTTCAGATTTTTTTCTGCCCAGACTCGTTTACCATCAAGTAACGTGGCCATTGGCGTACGCCCGCAGCACATTTTACCCTGATGAGTTCGCTCATTATTGTAATGCCACAACCAGTTGTCCAGATCCTTTTGTAGACTTTCTAGGTCCTCGTATAACGTCTTACGGAACGCAACCTGATAAAAATCCTGCAAAATAGTTTTATGGAAGCGCTCGCAGATACCGTTTGTCTGCGGAGACATCGCTTTCGTTTTCGTATGGTCTATATCGTTGATAGCCAAGTACAGCTGATAGTCATGTTGTTCCACTTTACCGCAGTACTCCGTCCCCCTGTCCGTCAGTATTCTTAGCATTGGCAGCCCCTGAGCTTCGTAGAACGGCAGCACGCGATCATTGAGCAGGTCGGCGGCAGAGATCGGTGCTTTACTCGTGTAAAGCTTGCAGTGCGCCACTTTCGAGTACGTATCCACGAACGTCTGCTGGTAGATACGGCCAACACCTTTCAGATTACCCACGTAGAAGGTGTCCTGCGACCCCAGATAACCCGGGTGAGCAGTCTCTATTTCACCACAGGCTTCGTCGTCGTGCGCCTTCTTCTCCAGTGCAGCGATTTGAGCATCAGTAAGTACGATGCCTTCTCTGGCAACTTTTTCCTCAAGTGCCTTCAGGCGCTTACGAAAGTTTTCCAGATCGTGTCGTTGCCAGATGGAGCGCACACCGCTGCCAGAAATGAAGACGCCTTTTTTACGCAGCTCATTACTGGTCCGGTGCTGGCCATGAGCCGGGAACTCAATGGCGTAATCAACAACCGCACGTTCAGTGGCTTCATCAGCACGGTTTTTCAGGTTGGGAACCCGGCGGTTTTGGTTAACCAGTGCGTCAATGCCGCCTTCTGCCGCCAGTTCCTGATAGCGATAAAACGTGTCGCGTGACACCCCCATGATTTTACAGGCTTTTGATACGTTACCGAGTTCTTCGGCGAGATTGAGCAGGCCGGCTTTGTGTTTGATGATGGGATTGTTAGTATGAAGCATGAGAGTTACCTCGTGTTTTGTATAAGGATTCGACACCCATATCAAAACCGGTAACTCTCAACCTTTCAAGGTCCAGTGTCAGATCAAGTCGCGACTAATACAAATAATCGCGTGCTACACCAATGAAACAAAAGCCAGCACCTCAGATGCTGGCTTTTTTTATGCGCTCTCGGTACTGTATCGACACGCCTTTCCCCTGCAACCATTTACCTACTTGATGGAATAAATTTGAAATACCTCGCTTCATTTCACACGACGCTGAAAATTTCCCGCTACCTGTTCAGGGTGCTGGCGATGATGTTATGGATGCTGGGGGCGCTAATTTCCATCTTCTATTTCAGCAAGGTGCTCAACGATAAAGAAGCTGAGTTGCGCCTGGAATATAACCAGAGCTACGATCAGTCGCAGGAGTATATTCGTCGCACCACGGACATCGTGCGGGAATTACGCTATGTGGCTGTCAGCCATGTCAACACCGCGCACGCGCACGCTACGCCGTCTTCCGCCAATACCCTGCGTACACCGCTGCTTTCGCTCTATCCCTTAACCGCAGGTGCAGACTGTCAGGCTATCTATCAGCCCCAAAAAGGGCAGTTGGATGCCGTCAGCGCTTTTTTTACCGATTGGCAGGATAACTTCTCCACGGTATACGATCTGAACCGGGTGTTTTTTGTCGATGGTGCCTGGCAGTGCATGATGGATTTCGGTATCCGCAATCAGGCACTGGATCGCGATAATTTGTTGCAGAACCTGCAAGAACGTTTTGCCGATAAAAAGCATGCGACGCAAGGCGAATGGCGCGATGAAACGGTGTATTGGATAACCCCGGCCTCCGATCCCGATATCAGCTATCTGTATGCCATTACACCGATTTATAAAGGGGATCGTCTGGAAACCCTGATGGGCATCGAGCAAACCATCCGTCTGGATGATTTTGTTGCCGCAGGCAAATTTACGGTCGGTGCCAAGCTGCTCGATCAGTTCAATCAGCCGTTGCTGCAATTTACCGATAAAGAGCGCAATGGCTCTATGACGTCCAGCTACCCGAACGATCGCACCTATTTTGGTTATGTGGACGGTTACGACGAAATTATCCTGAAGAAAGCCTTACCGCCAACCACCTTTAATATCGTCTATTTTATGCCGTTCAGCGTGCTGCTCTCGCAGTTAAACGCGCTGATTATCAACATCGTGTTGTTAAACCTGCTCTCTGCGCTGGTGCTGTTTATTCTCGCCTGGACATTCGAACGCAAGATGTTTCTGCCTGCGCAAATTAACGCTTTTCAGTTGGAAGAGAACGAGCAGTTTAACCGTAAAATAGTGGCCTCTGCGCCGGTAGGCATCTGTATTTTGCGCATCAGCGACGGCACTAACCTGCTTAGCAACGAACTGGCGCATAACTACCTGAATTTGTTAACCCATGAAGACCGGCTCAAGATCACGCGCATTATCTGTGAACAGCAATCAAAATATGTCTATGTGGTTACCAGCAGGAACCATCACCTGCAAATCAGTTTCGTTCATTCTCGCTATCGTAATGAAAATGTCGCGATTTGCGTGCTCTCCGATGTGAGCGCACGGGTGAAGATGGAAGAGTCTCTGCAAGAAATGGCCAATGCGGCTGAACAGGCGAGCCAGTCTAAATCGATGTTTTTGGCCACAGTCAGCCATGAACTGCGCACGCCGCTGTACGGGATTATCGGTAATCTGGATTTGCTCCGTACCAAAAGCCTGTCGAAAGATGCGAATCGATTAGCGGCAGCGATGCAGAACTCCTCAGCACTGCTGCTCAAAATCATCAGCGATATTCTCGACTTTTCCAAGATAGAGTCGGAACAGCTTAAAATTGAACCCGCTATTTTTACCCCACAGGAAGTGGTCAGCCACATTACCAGCAACTATCTGCCGCTGGTGGTGCGAAAAAATCTGACGCTCTACTGCTTTATCGATCCGTCGGTGCCGGCAACGTTGTCGGGTGATCCAGTACGTTTGCAGCAGGTGCTCTCTAATCTGGTGAGCAATGCGATTAAATTTACCGATACCGGCTGCATTATTTTTCAGGTGTGTTGCACTGACGGCTATCTCGAATTTTGGGTACGGGATACTGGCGTGGGGATTAATCCTCGCGAGGCGCTCAAGCTGTTTGATCCCTTTTTCCAGGCGGGTAGCGGCGTTCAGCGCCATTTTCAAGGGACCGGGTTGGGGTTAGCCATCTGTGAAAAGCTGGTGAACCTGATGGATGGCGACATGTCACTGATATCGGAACCCGGGCTGGGCAGTCAGTTTGGCATTCGTATTCCGCTCTATCAGGCACATTACGACGTCCCGACGGTCAGCGATGCACTCAGACAGAAAACCTGCTGGCTGAGGATGCGTAATGCCAGCCTTGAGCACAACGCGCTCAGTTTACTGCAACAATATGGTCTCTCTGTGGCCCGTTATTCTGACCAGACTGTTCATGAGGACGACATCGTCATCAGCGATTACCAGCAGGCTACGCCGCCGCTTTCGCGCTGGAGCGTGCTGTTTAGTCACGTGCACATCGGCAGTGCGCAGGAGAGTGAGGCAGGGCGCTGGGTCATCAGTACCGCCGGATTGCCGGATTTGCCAGCGCTGCTGGAACGCCTGTGCCGTAACAAAGACGGAGAAGAGGGGGCGCTGGCCGTGCCGAGTACACGTGCCCAAACGCACTATAACCTGGTGGACAATAGCGATATATTGATTCTGGTGGTGGACGATCATCCGATCAACCGTCGTTTGCTCGCCGATCAGCTTGGATCGTTGGGTTATCAGGTCATTACCGCTAATGACGGCGTGGATGCGTTAAGCACGCTGGCAAAGCAAACGGCTGATATTGTGCTGACCGATGTCAACATGCTGAATATGGATGGCTATACGCTGACGCGCACCCTGCGCGCGCAACGCTGGGAAGCGCCCGTGATTGGCGTCACCGCCAACGCACTCGCGGAAGAACGACAACGTTGTTTGTCGGCGGGGATGGACAACTGTTTATCGAAACCGGTTACGTTGGATGTATTGCAACAGTGTTTGGCGCAGTACTGTCTTCAAGTGCGTGAACAGCGGAGTAGCGCAACGTAGGAGAGTTAGTGGTAACATTCGTCGTTCCTGGGTCAGCAGGAACGACGGGGTGAGCGCGTGAAAGTGAGAGCTCAGCGCTTACGCACTTTCTCCCGGTTCGGCTCCGTTGATGGAAGAGAGGTATTTCAGCAAGGCAATATCGTTATCAACACCCAGCTTGGTCATGGCAGATTTTTTCTGGCTACTGATGGTTTTGATGCTGCGGTTCAGCTTTTTAGCAATTTCCGTCACCAGAAAGCCTTCTGCAAACAGGCGCAGCACTTCGCTCTCTTTCGGTGACAGGCGCTTGTCGCCGTAACCGCTGGCGCTGATTTTTTCCAGCACCTTGGCAACGCTATCCGGGGTGAATTTCTTGCCCTTTTGCAAGGCAGCCAGCGCTTTGGGCAAATCGGTCGGTGCCCCTTGCTTCAATACAATACCTTCGATATCAAGATCCAACACCGCGCTTAAAATGGCGGGGTTGTTGTTCATTGTCAGCACAATGATCGCCAGATGGGGGAAATGGCGTTTGATGTATTTGATCAGCGTGATGCCATCACCGTATTTATCGCCTGGCATGGATAAATCGGTAATTAAAACGTTGGCATCCAATTTCGGCAGGTGATTGATCAGCGATGTTGAGTCTTCAAACTCGCCCACCACGTTAACCCACTCAATTTGTTCAAGCGATTTTTTAATGCCAAAAAGGACAATCGGATGGTCGTCAGCGATAATTACGTTTAAATTACTCATCGTTTTATTTACTCGTCTTGTTGGCCATTAGGCTGCAATAATACACGGACAAGTTCGTCGATCTCATCAATATCGTGTTTGATTTCTTCACTCGCCTGTTCGGTAATATGCCGCTCAAGTTGTTCACACAATTGTTTGCCAGGGTGCAAGTTTAGCATAGCAAACACCCCCTTAAGTCGATGCGCCGTTTGTGCCAGCGTTGAAAAGTCGCTTGTTTCTGCATCAGTATACAGTTTGACAATGTCGTCGGGTACCGTTTCAACGAACAGCGAAAAATAGTCGCTGGCTTTTAGTTGCCGGGCGTATTCGTGAATATCCGTTGGCGCAGCATCCTGCGTAGCGACCTCAAATTGTTGCTCAATCAAGGTCAATACGGCATCTTGCAGCAGCTGACTGATATTAAAATTGGTGCGTAATCGACGCGGCGCCAGTAAGGTCACTTGGGTATCCTCACCGTTCACCAGCAGCGTTTTATCCGCCATTTTTGCTTCATCATCGACAATACGCAGATCGAACTCCTGGGGCATCTGGCGCTCATCGGCGTTGACACATTCGGCCCCCCAACTACTGAGCAGGTGCTGCACGATCAGACGTACCTCATTGGCGGTGATGTCTAACAGCACAGTCATGTCTTCCAGCAGTTTTTCGTCTTCATCTGCACTGTTGGTGCTGGCGGGCAACGTGACCGTCAACTGATAGTGCGTGCCGAGATCTTGTTTACAGGAGATACTCAACTCGCCGCCAAGCTTACGCGCGAGTTGATGGCACAGGAACAGTGCAAATCCCGAATTTTGTTGGGAGCGATCCGCCGATGGCACCGTTAGCCAGGGGTGGCGCAGATTATCCAGTTCTGCCGCTGACATGCGGGTGCCAGTATCGCTGAGCCGGATAGCGAGTTTGTCCGCCTGCTCGGCATCAGCTTCCAGCGTGAGCGTTATCTTGCCGTAATCCGTATTGGTGATGGCGTAATCGAGCAGCAGCAGCAGCGCTTTTCGCAGCATGGCCATGTCGCCCACATACAAACGTTGTGGTTCTAAGCGGTAGTGATGAAACAGGTGCAGCCCTTTTTGGGAAAGGCGCGGCAGGCTCGCAAGCAGCAAGCTATCCATCATCGCAAGGGGAGAAAAGGGCACCACGTCCGGTTGCCATGTGTCGCTCCCGAGCCGGTCATGGAGTGCAATATTATCCAGTAGCGCGATCGTTTGTGCCGCTTCATCTGAGGGTTTACGTAACAATCTGGTGCGAATATCGTCATCCGCTGTTTGTGCCAGGGACAGCAAATGTTGCTGTAAAGCCTGCATTGGCGTATGCAGCTCCTGACGAAGATTGGTTAACAGCCGTTGGCGCGCCAGCACGTTTTTGTCATATTCGCGCTGCGCCAATTGCATCTTTTTATGCACCAGGATTTCTTTATCCTGCTCGCGAATCAGAAACAGATTGTGCTCTGGCATCTGCGGGTGGCTGAACTGCAAAATCTCGTACATCTCGTTGTTGATGGTTGCCTGCACCACGCCCTGATGCTCGCGCGCCATCGCGGCGATTTTCTCCAAACTCAGGTGGGGCAACAGATGCTCGGCAATGGCGTTTTGTACCACCACGCGGTTGGCAGAAAAATCATAAACCAGAATGCCAATCGGAACGCGTTTAACGATCTCCTGATAAAGCGCCTGCTGTTTCCGCAAGCGCGGTGACGGATCGTCGCGCGCATCGCGGTTGGGCTGACGCCACAGGTAGAACCCAGTCAGGGTTAGCGCCAGCAGCGCCAGATTTAGCAGCAGCAACCAGATATTATTACGCTCCATATCGGCAGCGAATTGCCGCAGAGGTAACTGATAAACGATATTCACCGGCGCGTTAACCAGCGGTGCGGCCACCTCTAACAGCGAACCGTTTAGCTGAACGCGGGTCGTATCCTCGTTATTGGTAAATGCTTCACTGCTGGTTCCCACGGTGTCCGCGCGCAGGATGAAATTGTCGCGCGACAGCGTATGTGGAATCAGATCGTTGATGGGCAAATCAAAGGCAATGATGGTCGCCAGATGGCCCGGCTGGTTGAAGGTGGTGCGCAGTGTAAAATAGTAGTCATTATAAAAGCGCAGCTTGCGGATGGGAGAGAAGCTCTCGCGTTCATCAAGCGCGTTTGACTGTTGCAGCATCTCCGTGCGTCGGGCTTCGGCAATCGCGGTGATATAGCTGCCGCGAAACTGTGCGGAAATGTCTTTCAGTATCTGCGTGGAAATCATGCTCAGGCTGTTATCTACACCGTTGAGGTAGTACATGGAGTAGATATCGCTCTCGGCACCCCACATGATATCGAGATAACGTGAAATCTTGCGCACCGCGCTCAGCGTTGATTTATCGTGCTGACCAAAGATGAGCGCATCGGTTTTCTGGCCGTTTTTTTCCACATAGAACACATCCGGCAGCAGACTGATGGCATTGGCGCTATCTTCCCCGCCAGCGGCCGCGTCGTTGTTCAGATTGCTATAGATTTGGTAAGTGAAAAAGCGGTAGATATCGATACGCTTTTGCATCCAAAGCGCGAGGGTGTTGAGCGTAGATTTCTTCTCTGCCAACCAATTGTTCACGATATTGTAGCTCAGCGTGCCGGTTGTCAGCAGTAGCAACAGGGCGAACAAGGTAAGGTAGCGAAGCAGACTCGCAGGCATGATAACAGTTCCTACTTGGCAGAGCGTAAGATAATAAAATGAAATGAATTGACCTTAGTCAGCAACAAATAAGGGCAACCTGCTCCTTGTGCGGTCTCTTTTGTCTCCGCGTTCTTGATTTGGCATTGCGCTTCTCGCGTTACTTTGCCCATGTTCCACGCACCACCTTCTCTTTGTCCGGCTCCCTTTTTATCATAACTTCCTCACTGAATCGAAATTTCTGATGTAGCCCCCTGTAACACCAGACAGTAGCTGTATCTCCAGATAAGAGATAGGCTTAGATATATGTCTAACAATCATGCTAATTTTGAAATGACCGGGATCTGTAGTGGCACACTGATACTGGCCACCTGAGCGGAGGTGATATGCTCACCTCATCAACACGACAGGTGACCTCATGGGTAAACATTTTACGGCGGAATTTAAGCTCGAAGCCGCAAAGCTGGTTGTCGACCACGGCTACACATACGTTAAGGCCGCAGAGGCGGTTAATGTCAGCCATTCTGCCATTAGTCGCTGGGTCAATAAGCTTCGCCTTGAACGACAGGGAAAAACGCCAACGGGACTTCCTCTTACCCCTGAACAGCTCGAGCTGCGTGAGATGAAGAAAAAAGTCCAATGCCTTGAAATGGAGAACGAAATCCTAAAAAAGGCTACGGCGCTCTTAATGTCGGACTCACTCAACGGTTCACGGTAGTCGACAGGCTGAGGGCGCGATACCCGGTCACGGCGTTGTGCCAAACTTTTGAGGTACATCGCAGCAGCTACAGGCACTGGCAGGCTTCCGCTAATGAACCCGACGGTGAGCGCGTGGTTAAGTGTAGCCGCGTCATGGAAGCCTGGAACGCCAGCGGCGGCTCTGCCGGCGCTCGAAGTATCGCGACCATCGTCACCGGCAGCTCCGGTGTCAAAATGGGGCACTGGCTGGCTGGCAAGCTGATGAAGGAGCTGGGTATCGCCAGCTGCCAGCGACCGGCTCACAAATACAAACGCGGCGGCAATGAACACGTTGAAATACCGAACTATCTCAACCGCCAGTTCGCGGTTACCGCGCCGGATCAGGTCTGGTGCGGCGATGTGACCTACATCTGGACGGGCAAATGCTGGGCTTACCTTGCGGTGGTGCTAGAGCTGTTCGCCCGCAAACCGGTGGGCTGGGCCATGTCGACGTCGCCGGACTCGGCGCTGACAGTTAAAGCGTTGCAGATGGCCTGGGAACTCCGGGGACAACCAACAGGAGTCATGTTCCACAGCGACCAGGGCAGCCACTATACCAGCCGTCAATACCGGCAAGCCTTGTGGCGCTGCCGGATAAAGCAGAGTATGAGTCGGCGGGGTAACTGCTGGGATAATGCGCCAATGGAGCGGTTCTTCCGCAGCCTGAAGACAGAATGGGTGCCGACAAAGGGTTACAACAGCTTCAGCGAAGCCCAGGACGCGATTATCCGCTACATCACGGGGTATTACAGCGCTATCCGGCCTCACTGGTATAACGGCGGCTTAACTCCAAACGAATCTGAGCGACTGTTCTACATACAGTCTAATGCGGTGGCCAATATTAGTTGACCACTACAGTGTGCCACTACAAACAGCATCTTTTCCAGTTTTTCTGGCAAGAGCGCATCAGGCAATGGCCACGACAGCGATGCGGCGGTAAAACGGGAGAGCACCTCATAAACTGTGGAAGGGCTGACCCTAAGAGCAGCGGCGATGGTGCGATTAGACTGGTTGCACTCAAATTTGAGTTTGAAGATCTGAAGACAAGTCTCCATGGGACTCCTGCTTTTTCTCTTTCTGGCCATCGTTATCTCCATTTCAGTAGAAACTGCGAACGGAGAGGAGGTTAGAAGAGTTAAGTCCCGGAGTGATCGATACGACGCGAATCAGTGATCGACCTTAGATGCGAAATCGTGATCGATTGTCATGCGAATCACTGATCGATCACGATGCGAATATGCAATAATGTGTATTAGTCGCGACTTGATCTGACACTGGACCTTGAAAGGTTGAGAGTTACCGGTTTTGATATGGGTGTCGAATACTTATACAAAACACGAGGTAACTCTCATGCTTCATACTAACAATCCCATCATCAAACACAAAGCCGGCCTGCTCAATCTCGCCGAAGAACTCGGTAACGTATCAAAAGCCTGTAAAATCATGGGGGTGTCACGCGACACGTTTTATCGCTATCAGGAACTGGCGGCAGAAGGCGGCATTGACGCTCTGGTTAACCAAAACCGCCGGGTTCCCAACCTGAAAAACCGTGCTGATGAAGCCACTGAACGTGCGGTTGTTGATTACGCCATTGAGTTCCCGGCTCATGGCCAGCACCGGACCAGTAATGAGCTGCGTAAAAAAGGCGTCTTCATTTCTGGCAGCGGTGTGCGCTCCATCTGGCAACGACACGATCTGGAAAACTTTCGTAAGCGCCTGAAGGCACTTGAGGAAAAAGTTGCCAGAGAAGGCATCGTACTTACTGATGCTCAAATCGCTGCACTGGAGAAGAAGGCGCACGACGACGAAGCCTGTGGTGAAATAGAGACTGCTCACCCGGGTTATCTGGGGTCGCAGGACACCTTCTACGTGGGTAATCTGAAAGGTGTTGGCCGTATCTACCAGCAGACGTTCGTGGATACGTACTCGAAAGTGGCGCACTGCAAGCTTTACACGAGTAAAGCACCGATCTCTGCCGCCGACCTGCTCAATGATCGCGTGCTGCCGTTCTACGAAGCTCAGGGGCTGCCAATGCTAAGAATACTGACGGACAGGGGGACGGAATACTGCGGTAAAGTGGAACAACATGACTATCAGCTGTACTTGGCTATCAACGATATAGACCATACGAAAACGAAAGCGATGTCTCCGCAGACAAACGGTATCTGCGAGCGCTTCCATAAAACTATTTTGCAGGATTTTTATCAGGTTGCGTTCCGTAAGACGTTATACGAGGACCTAGAAAGTCTACAAAAGGATCTGGACAACTGGTTGTGGCATTACAATAATGAGCGAACTCATCAGGGTAAAATGTGCTGCGGGCGTACGCCAATGGCCACGTTACTTGATGGTAAACGAGTCTGGGCAGAAAAAAATCTGAACCAGATTTAATCTGACAGACACCTGTATAAATAACCGGTAACTGTCAGATCAGGTCTGAGCTAATACAAATAATGTCGCCATTGACCGTTCCGCCAGTCCGTTTATCCAGTGCGTTTTTTGCACAATCCATAGTTTCCAACAAACCAAGGTTTTTTTAACTCGACAATTTAGCTAAGATTTTGACCAAAACCAGTGATAACAAAGCTTTCAGAGGGAGGGTAAGGGGCTAAAATGGCAAAAATAGGCTATATGAGGGTGTCAAAAAATGACCAAAACACCGATTTACAGCGAAAATCACTCATTTGTACAAATTGTGAGCAGATTTTTGAGGATAAAATCAGCGGAAAAACAGACCAGAGACCCGGATTAAAACGCGCGTTAAATGCACTGAAATCGGGTGACACCTTAGTCGTCTGGAAGTTGGATAGACTGGGTCGCAGCATTAAACATTTGATTAATTTAATATCCAAACTGGAAGATGAAGGCATTCATTTTCATAGTTTGACGGATGCCATTGATACCTCTACGTCCGCTGGCCGTTTTTTCTTTCATGTGATGAGCGCGTTGGCACAGATGGAGCGAGAACTGATTGTTGAGCGTACTAAGGCAGGTTTAGCAGCAGCAAGAATTAGGGGACGTATTGGCGGCAGACCTCAGTCGCTATCTTTTGCACAGCAACAGGAAGCTCAAAAATTATTGGCGAATGGTCATAGCAGAAAACAGCTTGCATTACTGTATTGAATAACCCCGAGTTTATTAGAGAGTAATTTTGGCAATACTACGCCGCTTCCTCTGATGCTAATTGCGAAGCGTAATAGTTCATTTCGGCTTCAGTAGGAGGGATGTAACCCAGCCGCCCGAGCAGCCTTCTGTTGTTGTACCAGTCCACCCAGTCCAGCGTGGCCAACTCCACTTCCGTCCGGTTTTTCCAGCTCCCGCGGTGGATCACCTCCGTTTTGTACACCCCGTTGATACTCTCTGCCATCGCATTATCGTAGGAGTCGCCGGTAGTGCCGACTGACGCCAGGATTTCAGCATCCTTCAGGCGCTTTGAATACGCTAATGAAACATATTGTGAGCCTCGGTCTGAGTGATGGATCACCCCTTTCCCGGGGCGACGAGCCCAAAGCGCCTGCTCCAGCGCATCCAGCACCAGAGATGTCTCCATCGACGTTGAGACCCGCCAGCCGACAATAACGCCGGCGAACACATCGACGATAAAGGCCACATAAACGAAGCCCTGCGCCGTGCTGACATAGGTGAAGTCCGCCACCCAAAGCTGATTGGGCCGCTCCGCCATGAAGCGCCGGTTCACCAGGTCATCCGGCGTAGCCGCATCTTTATCGTTGCACGTGGTTTTAACGCCTTTACCGCGGCGGATACCGACCAGTCCCATCGCCCGCATCAGGCGCTCTACCGTGCATCGCGCGACTTTGACGCCTTCGCGCCGAAGCTGGAGCCAGACTTTCTTCACACCATAAAGCCGTTTATTTTCGTCGTAGACGCGTTCAATCTCCCGGCCAAGCTCTTCATCACGGCGCTGGCGGACGCTACGTAATTCCGGGTTCTGCTGTCGCTTTCGCTGCCAGTAATAATACGTTGCTGGGGCAATATGCAGTTCCTGACATACCGGCTCGACCCCATGCTGTTCCATCAGCGGCACCGTTAACGACGCTATTTCTTGCAGTGGCGGTCGAGCTCCGCCTGGGCAAAATATGCTGACGCCTGTCGTAGAATATCGTTGCTGCGGCGAAGCTCACGGTTCTCGCGCTCCAGCTCCTTAAGCCGCTGACGTTCATCCGCGCTGAGGCTGTTTTTCACCGCCAGCCGCTGTTCATGTTGTTTGATCCACAGACGCAGCGTCTCGGGTATGCAGCCAATTTTTGGTGCAATGGACTGGATCGCTTTCCATTGCGAAGCATGCTCATGCTGAGTTTCCAGCACCAGATTAACTGCCCGTTTACGGACTTTCGGAGAGTAACGTTTGGTCGTTGTCATAGAGACCTCCACTTTTAAAGTATAGCCTCTAATTTATCCGGGGTGATTCATTTCAAAATTAGCATGATTGTTAGACATATATCTAAGCCTATCTCTTATCTGGAGATACAGCTACTGTCTGGTGTTACAGGGGGCTACATCATTACCAAAGAAATCAACAAAATTCCGCTCTTTGTTGAGAGAGGTAACAACAAGTGAATTATTATAGTAATATTTACCCTACCAGAGCAGTAGCATACCCCCTTACCAAATGCGATTTTATACGATTCAAAACTCAAAAAAATGTTTTAACATACTAGGCTGTGTCCCTTAATTACATAACCTCTGGTAAAACAGGCGGATGCAGCCCAGTTTCAACATTGCCAGATAATTCCTCGCCGTTTTGTCGTAACGTGTCGCAATGCGACGGTATTCTTTCAGACGGCCAAAGCACCGCTCAACAACGTTCCGATTGCGGTAGGCGTCACGATCGAGCTTTGAACGACCATCCACCGCCATTTTTTCAGTGGATTTTCGGGGGATGACAGTTTTTATACCTCTGTTTTTCAGCTCGTTACGTAATACATGCCCGGAGTACGCCTTGTCAGCGAGTACCGCATGACCACGGCGTTTCATACTGCCGTTCTGGCGTTGAACACCAATACCGTCCAAAAGACGTAGTGCAAACTGACTTTCATGAGCCTGACCGGGGCTCAACACGATGTTTAACGGAAGACCACTTCCGTCTGTAGCCATATGGATTTTGGTGCCAAAACCACCTCGAGAGCGACCCTGCCCATTATCTCCGGTGATATCGGGATGTTTTTTTGAGCACCGGCAGCACATTTCAGCGCCCTGATATTGCTACCATCCAGCGCAGTCGCTGACCAGTCCAGGAGGCCATGGGCATCAAGTGATGAAAGTAACTTATTGAAAATAAGGTTAATGACTCCCGATTTTGACCATCGGTTAAAGCGGTTATAAACGGTTTTCCATGGGCCGTATCGCTCAGGTAAATCACGCCATGGGGCACCAGAGCACAGCCCCCAGAACATGCCATTGATAATCATGCGATGCTCAGCCCATGGGCGTCCGGCCTGTGGTGTTGCTGGTTAAGCAGGGAGTAAGGGCTGGATGATAGCCCATGCTTCATCGGGAAGGTCGTAGCGAGCCATAGTTAAAATGATGTAGAAACAAACAGTTAGTATAACTCATGGGATTAAGGGACACAGCCTAGTGTAAGCAATACTTCACTCATCAAAAAATATGTGTATCCTCGTTACACAGGTATTTTATGTAGAATCTGTGTAATCGAAGGAAAACCAAACTGATAAGATTTTGGGAGCCATCCTCTTCACTTACACCAGGGACCCTTTTGCATTTTCACGCGCGCTTCGGCGCGCCGCTTCATTTTTCATCACGCTTTGTCGTTCATCATCAAGTACCCCTTCCCCAGCAGATATGGTATTTTTCCCCTGCCTGCACGGCGCAGAAGGTAATGTTTCTTATTGATGGATCAAAGGGATAGCGATAGCACGCTGGTATAACGCCAATATTTGATGGATTTTTCAGGTGTGAAACGGATTATTCTCCTCGGCAAGATTGATGAAAAACCTCATGATTTCAGCGAATATCTTCGTTGCAGATCACCTTTTCCCCCCCACAGGCTATGCTAGTTTTATTCAACATTGGTCATCGAGGTTCTTATGAATGTTTTAGTGACAGGTGGTAGCGGTTACATCGGCAGCCATACCTGTGTTCAGCTTTTAGAAGCCGGGCATCAACCGATTATTCTGGACAACCTGTGCAACAGTAAAGCCAGCGTGGTGGAAACCCTTACCCGTCTCACCGGAAAGGCAGTGCCCTTTTATCAAGGTGATATTCGCGATAGCGTTTTATTAGACCGTATTTTCGCCACTGAAAACATCGATGCCGTGATCCATTTTGCTGCGCTAAAAGCAGTCGCAGAATCTGTCAGCAAGCCTGTTGAATACTATGACAATAACATCTATGGCACCCTGACGCTGGTTAAAGCAATGGAAAAAGCGGGCGTTAAAAACCTGATTTTTAGTTCCTCTGCAACGGTCTATGGCGATCAGCCACGTATCCCTTATCAGGAAAGCTTTCCCACCGGTATGCCCGCCATCCCTTACGGGCGCAGCAAGTTGATCGTGGAGCAGATCCTGACAGATTTACAGAAAGCGCATCCGGAGTGGAGCATTGCCTTATTACGCTATTTTAATCCGGTTGGGGCACACCCTTCAGGAGATATGGGCGAAGATCCGCAAGGCATCCCTAACAATTTGATGCCCTTTATCGCGCAAGTCGCCGTTGGTCGCCGAGAATCGCTGTCTGTCTTCGGTAATGACTACCCGACGGAAGATGGCACCTGCGTCAGAGATTACATTCATGTCGTCGATCTGGCCGACGGTCACGTGGCAGCAATGAAAGCACTTCATCAACGCCCGGGAGTACATATTTACAATCTGGGGGCAGGTGTCGGCTACAGTGTATTGAACGTCGTGCAAGCATTTAGTCAGGCATGCGGTCAACCGCTGCCCTATCACTTCGCCCCGCGCCGCGAGGGCGATCTTCCCGCCTATTGGGCCGATCCGGAAAAAGCGGCCAATGAACTCCACTGGCGCGTTACCCGGACGTTAGCGCAAATGGCGGAGGATACCTGGCGCTGGCAATCCAAACATCCCAATGGCTATCCCGACTGATCCCCTGAGGAGCAGGTGTATGCTGAACGAAAAAAGTGCTGAAATGGCCCCAGATGGCCAGCCTTTTATGCTGACTACGCTACAGAACCGTGCAGGAATGCGCGTTATGTTGATGGATTGGGGCGCAACCTGGCTTTCTTGTCAGGTCCCTCTGCCGGAGGGAGAAGTGCGTGAAGTACTGCTCGGCTGCACGACACCTGCGGATTATCCGCGCCAACAGGCCTATCTTGGCGCGTCTATCGGGCGCTATGCCAACCGCATCGACCACGCCCGTTTACAGCGAAACGGCGCAACCTACACACTGACACCCAATCAGGGCAAACACCAGTTGCACGGTGGACCCGATGGGTTTCACGCGCGTCGCTGGCGCATTGTGCAGCAGGATGCTACGCAAGTAACGTATCTGCTGGTCTCGCCAGATGGCGATCAGGGCTACCCGGGGCAAATGACCGCACATGCACGCTATCGGTTAACCGAACACAATGCGCTGGAAATTGAGTATTCCGCGCTGACAGAGAAAACCTGTCCGGTATGCCTGACTAACCACGCCTATTTCAATCTGGATGGACATACCAGCGATGTGCGTCACCACCGTTTACAACTGTTCGCCGATCATTATTTACCGGTGAACAGTGAGGGGATCCCCGTTGACGGCCTTGCTCTGGTAAACAACACGGGTCTGGATTTCCGCCAGCCCAAAAAGCTATTGCAGGATTTTTTGCACGACGCCGATCAGAAAGCGGTTAGCGGCTATGACCACGCTTATCTGCTGCATCGGACCTGCGGCTCCAGCGAATGCCCGGCGGCAAACCTGTGGTCTGCGGATGAGAAAGTGATGATGAACGTCTTCACCAGCGCTCCAGCCTTGCAGCTTTACAGTGGGAACTTTCTCGCGGGGACCCCCGCCCGAGAAGGCACTCTGTATGACAACTTCGCCGGAGTGGCGCTGGAAAGTGAATTTTTGCCAGACAGCCCAAATCACCCGGACTGGCCACAGCCAGACTGTTGGCTGAAACCCGGTAAGCAGTACTGCTCGTTGACAAGTTATCAATTCTTTACATAACGCCACCAAAACAGACTGGGCAAGCTTTTGCACGGTAAATTTATGTCAAGAGCGTGCGCAGCGAACAATTCACGCTTTCGCTTACGCAAAATTTATTGTTATATGTAGGGCTATTCGACTACTCCGTAGGAAACTCCGCATGTTTGGGTTGCCTTTCAGACAATTACCGCAACGCAAGCGCCTTCTATTGGCGTTTGGTGTGGTTGTCTGTTGGCTGATGCTTAATACCCAACTGGCGTTGGCAGCTCATCTGTGCGATGTTCAACCGGTGGTCCAGACCACGCAGGTGGTCAGTCACCACGGCATGAACATGACGCAGGCCTCTCACCACGCCTCAGTCATGGTGAAAGCGCTGCTGTGTGATAAACACTGCACGCCGGATACCGCGCAAAAGACCGCCTCGCCGCTGCACTTGGATGCGATAGCGCATGATACGAGCACGTTGCTCGTGTTGGCGAATGATACCAACATCCCTGATCAACACACGTGGTTAACCCCACCGCGAACCGTGCCACCGGCTGAGATCGTATGGAGGGTTATCATAAATATAAAAAAATAGATTAAAAATAGTAATTTATTTAATTTAAAATCCAAAAATTCTAAATATGTTATACATAGTTTTATCCAAAATAGCCTGAACAAATATGCAGAAAAGTGAACGAATCTGAATGCCTAAATCAGCCTGGGAGAGGGCAAAAATCGAAACAGGGAGATGTCTGGCACATCGGCGACGACATAAAAACAGGGGAAAAAATGAAGCTCAGGTAGGCCAGCCAGAGAAGAAGCTTTTCCTTAAGTGAATGAGGTAGCAGATAGGCGACTCTCCACATCGTCCATTTCGTCCATTTTCAGTTCTCCTGCGAATTCGGGGGTTTTGCTGTACCACCTGTACCACTTTCTCCAAAGCCAGATGTGGCAAGGCTTTGCGGTGGTACAGGTAGCGTTTTTGAGCTGTGCCAATCTGTACCAGCCTGTACCATGTGTACCCAGCAACTGTGCCACTTTCCGGCAGCACGTAGCCCAAACTCCTCATGCTAGCCAGAGAAAAAGCTTTCTTCTTGGCTGGCTATCCCGGCAACATACATTCCCTGCTCGGCATAACACCTACAAAAATTTCGTAGGTTCTGGGAGGCTCTACAGAAGGTTGGTTGTTTTATGAACTACGAAAATTTTGTAGTTATCCTCTAAGCTAGTGACTAAAAGTCACGCACAAAGTTTGAGTATGCCTCAGGGGTAGCATTTGAAATGTGACCCTTTGGACGATGCACACCCGGTGCGCAGACTTATCCTGCAAATTTGCAGCATCTCCACCTTTACACTCCCCGATTTTGGGGAGCTCAGATTTTGAGCGATGCGATAATCGTCGCACCGGTATAAACCCCGGGATTTTCCCGTAGTTTAAGCCCCTCACACCCCACTAAACGCTTCAAGTCGCTGCTTCTGCTCATCACTTAACGAGTAGGCAAATTCCTCATGCTCGGCCTGTAGTGTCCCGAATGCCATCAGGAACGCGATCGCCGGGTCTATCTTGTTGGCGGATTTCTTCTTGTTCGGCTTGATATTGGCGTTGGCGTCGCTCTCCATCACCACGTTCCCCATCGCCCATGCCAGCACCGGATCCCCGTTGTGCCGGATAATCTGGCGGTTAACGAATACCTCTGCTGACTTGGCCACCGGACTGAATCGCATATAGGTTTGGGGGAATGGCTCCACGTCGAGCCCTGCGCCCTGTAGCTGGGTTCTCAGGTGGGTAGCGTTCCATGTGTCAAAGCCAATCAGCCGGATAGTAAATCGTTCACTGTCCTTGAGGATGTCATCGCGTATGCGGTCATAGTCGATGCAGTCCCCCTTCGTGGTGCGTATCCAGCCCGCTTTGGCCCACTGGCGATAGATAGCCCGGTTCTTGTTGGCGACGTTCTCAAGCTGCGCTTCCGGCAGGTAATGGCGAGTCAGTAGCAAGATTTCATTTTCACCGGGGAAGGCGTAGCACACGCTGGTTATATCGCCTGTAGAGGACAAATCCAGTCCGGCATAGCAATCTCTCCCTTTAAGGCTCTCTTCGCTGTGATCGGCTTTACAGGCTTCCCATGCGCCCGTACCCATCCACGGCGTAGCCCCTTGGCACCAGAGGTTAAAACGCTTGGTCAGCATCTCCACCCACTGCGAGGGAATACCTCTAGCTTTCTGTATCGTGTCAACCAGCGCCGCCTTATCGACGGACACGCCCAGATTGGGATTGGCCTTTATCCATTGATCCGGATCGCCTACTTCGTTTTCGTCGTCGAGTTCATAAATCAGCGCAAACAGGGATTCATTCATTTCTTCACCCGCCAATATCTGGCAACAGTAGTCGTAATGCTGTTTACAGGCGGAAACGACGTTGCTTCCGGCAGTGGTGATAGCGAACAGCAGTCCCTCGGGACGTGCGCCCATGCCCAACTCAAGGGCTGAATAAACGGCGTTATCCGGGTGGAGGTGGTATTCATCCACGATAGCGAGGCTTGGGTTCGTTCCCTCGATGGTGGCGGCCTTGGCAGCCAGCGGCTTAAGCAGACTATTTGATTTCGGGTAAATCAGTTTATGCTGCTGGATAGTAAGCCGCTTTCTCAGTGCCGGGGAAATTAGGCTCATCTGGCGAGCATCATCAAACACAATCCGGGCTTGGTCTCGGCTCACCGCCGCCGTGTAGATATCGTGCTGCCCCGGCTCCATGACGAGGAAGTAGTTAGCCAGTATTGCTGCCAGTGTCGATTTAGCATTCTTGCGCGGTACTTGAATGTAGGCGCTACGGTATTTACGTCTGCCTGTCTCTGCATCCTTGAAGCCAAGGATATTGGCGAGGGCAAATTGCTGCCACGGCGCAAGATGAATCGGTTGGCCTCGAAGCGGCCCCTTGACATGGGGGCAAAGGGTGGAAAACGCAATAAAGCGCCCTACAGCCTCTGTATCGAAGCCGTAAAGGGGGTTACGCAGGTCCTTAAAGTACCTTTCAACAGCCTCTTTAAGGCGTTTACAAGCGGGAATATTGCCATTTCTGACCCCCTCGGCGTATTTATGCCATGCATTTTCTGGCATTCAATAATTTCTCAATGTCATCTTCTTCCTCGATTTCTACCGGATTACGGCGACGAGATACGGGGTCAAAGCCCAGCAGGGAGGCCATTTTTATCATGGTTTTTTCTGCTTCAGCCTTGGCGCTTAATGCGGGGTTCCGGCTTTCGCTGCCCTGACTGTTGGCAATGCTAAACCCGCGCTCTGCAAGGTCTGCAACGGCTTTCCTGTAGATTGAGTAGTTGACGCAGTAGAGTTCAAGGCTACTCCAATCGGTTGGATTAAGATCGCCACGTTCAGCTACAAAACGGGCCTTGGCTTTCCACTCTGTTGCCGCTATCTCGTCGAGGTAGTCAGGTGCTTTAGGTGATCTTTTCATAGTGTTTTGTTTCTTAAGGTATTTTTATTTTCTAAAAAATGGGCGCGCATAAAAATTTGAGGAGGCGGGTGGTCCCAGAACGGTAGGGGCCTTGTCCTCAAAACTCCCCCCACCTATCTATTTTATATTTATAAGCATTTGATCTAATTATTTTTAATGCCATTAAGGTTATACTCGTGTATCCAGTCATTACGATGGGCGGCCTTCTCTTCCTGTTCGCGGAACATGCCCGCCTTGCGCTGTGCTTTGGTCTGCGGGTCTTTCGTCATTGTCTTGCGGGAGTGGCAACTCATGCATAGCGCCTGATGGTTATCTTTCCACCAGAACAGCACATCACTGCCACCATCGACCGGAATGATATGGTCAACTATCTTCGCGGGGGTATAAATCCCTTTGCTCTCGCACATCACACAAAGCGGATGCTCTTTGATATATATCAATCGGTACTTCGCCCATTGGCTGGAGTAGCCACGCTGGGTATGCGTTCCCCGGCGCTTATCCTGTAGGCGTCTGGCTGCCTGCTTATGCAGCTCACACTTGCCAGACTTCACACGCTTAAAGCAGCCCGGCTCTGTGCATCTTCTTAATGGTTGGTATGGCATTCAATAAATTCCTACGTCACGGTAATAATTCCATAGGCTCTTTGTGGTAAACGGTAACTCGCTGGCTTTGTCGCCTGCTCTCACTGCTTCCCGGTTCTCGTACCAGAAGCCTATCAGTAGAAGGCATCCCACCTTTAGCGCCGGAGTAAATTTCATCCCATCGCTGAACTGCTTGCCGATATGCTTCTGGCAGACATCTAGCGCGGCCTCGATATACCCTTGTATCAGGGGGTCTTCGTCGTCTTTATCAATGCGACAGTGCAGTTTCACTTCTGCCAGCGTAATCAGTTCAGCCACGTTTCACGCCTCCCTTACACAGCAACTCAAGACGGGTGCCTTTATCGTCTGGGATCGGCGGACCGATAATATCCAGCATTTTTCCGGCAAACGGCCCGGTTAGGCACAGCAATCGTGACGCTGCAGATACATCACGGCGGTGACGCATCCACACACGTATTGTCGCCTCGGCAGATACCGCGCCTGCCGCTACACGTTCACGCCCGTTAATACCTGTTACCTGCGCCCATACCGTAGCTGTATCACGCCACGTTTTAATGGGCTGACCGCCCGCATCCCGATAGGAGGTAAAATGTTGAATTGTCACCCGGTGACGTAATCCGCCCGCTCTCATGGGGTCGTCTCCTGCTTCACCTTCACTTCCTGCTGCCATGCCTGACTGAACTCATCGCCACCTTCACGAGGTGATAACCCTTCACGCTCACGGGCTTCATTGGGACTCATCACCCCGGATTTAATCGCGGTCTCGTAACTTTGAAATCGTTCTTGCGGGTTCGAGCGCAGCAGGTCAGCAGAATCAAATTCAATTTGATAGCGCACATGGGGTATGCTGGACTCCACCAGTAGCGCCGCCTTGATTTGCTGCTCAAAGTTGGTCAGCCACGGGCGGATTGTCATGGTCAGAAAGGCACGGCTGGCTTCGCTAAAGTTGCTGTAGGTGCTGTTGCTGTACTCTTGCAGAAAAATAGGACTCACATTGAACATGCGCCCGACGTCCTCAATCGTCATGCGACGGGAGGCAAGCCATTCCGCATCCTGATTGCTCATGCCCAGTTTTTCGTACTGCATGTTGCCTTCGAGAATGGGCGTTTTACCCGCATTCCTCGCCCCCTTGTAGCGCTCCAGCGCCTCAAGCGCCTTGACGCCTTTAACGCCGTCGAGCCAGTCACCCGATTTGATAATCCCCGCCGCCATCATCCCATCTTTCATGATGCTGGCACCGTGGCGCTGTTGGGCCAGTCCAAGCCCCAGCGTTTCCCTGCATTGTGTTATGGGTGAGCGCCCCATAAAGCCGTCATCAGTGGCATACCTGAGGTGCAGTACTTCATGTTGTAAGTAAGTTCTCGACTTACCGCTATATGGCTCTGTAACGGTATAGGCGTAACGATGGTCGCCAATCTGGTTCACCGTCACGGCTTGCGGCGGGTAAGGGTGTAAGCTTTTGGGCTGTCCGTCCTTTCCCCACTCAATGACGGCATAGGCGTTACCGTTCAGCAGACAGTGGCGCATCAGCGTCCGCTTGAACTGGTAGGCCGTCTGGCAGTCGTTGGGGGCTTCGTTCAGCAGGTAATCAACCGGGTGGTCACTGAGCCATTCCCGCGCCTCCTGCCCGTCATGGTGCGTGACCCGGTACAGGTAGCAGGGCATGGCTGCGACGGCTTCGCTAATCACCGTCACGGCATTCATCACAGCGGGTAGCGATTCCGCCGTGGTCGGCGATACATATTCCCCGGAAGCAGAGTTAGGAACACCGGCCAGAGAGAGAAACTCATCTATCGTCAGACTGCGGGCTTCGCTCTTACGTTTGAAGGGCCACATGTTCACACCGCCACCCATTGCAGCCAGCGGCGGCGGTTATCGGCTACATTTTTAGCTGATTGATGCAGTGACCTTCTGGCTATCTCAACGGCGCTTTCAGGATAGGCGGGGAGGCTGGTTATAGTAATTTCCTTTAGCTCAGCGCGTTGCACGGTTCTCACGTGGGGTTTACGGGCAATATTCCAATAGTCTTTTAGCGCACGAAAGCCAAAGCTCATCCCAGTAATGTCACCACGCTCTACCATCGTCAGCACATCCCGGCCTAACTGCGTATCCGGGGGATTCAGGGCGAAGTGCAGCCCGGTTTCATCTTCATGCAATGCCAGCGTGCCGGAAGCCGTTCTGCCCAATAAGCTCTTGGGGTCATGCTCCCAGAGCGCCAAGACATCCTGACCCGCCGCCAGATGGTCACGGAAGGCATAGGGGGCGAACTGTTCAACAAATTCATCGAACAGCACATGTGAACAGCTATTCCACTTCACCGCATACCCGGT
Organism: Symbiopectobacterium sp. Eva_TO; assembly: GCF_053848865.1. Classification (NCBI taxonomy): domain Bacteria; kingdom Pseudomonadati; phylum Pseudomonadota; class Gammaproteobacteria; order Enterobacterales; family Enterobacteriaceae; genus Symbiopectobacterium; species Symbiopectobacterium sp. Eva_TO. The sequence continues at coordinate 363,541 of NZ_JBSPEY010000005.1, forward strand.
CAACGCTTGGTCTTTCCGGGTAAGGGTGGCTGTGCGGATTTCGATATCATGGGTATTCATTGAGTGAGTCACCCTTAACCACCCGTTCCGCCGCTTCCTGCCGCTTTGATTTCCAGCACTTTGATAGCGTTGGAGTCAACCAGCCCGCCGCCGAGGTACTTGCTGGTATGCAGCTTGAAGAAGTTCGGCTCGGTGATCGCATCTGGACGGGTACGGGTGCCGGTCTCGTGGTCAACGATGGTATAGCCGCGCTTGAAGTCGCCTACCGCCAATACCGCCTTGCCCGCTGCCGCATCCGGCATGTACTCAAGGTAATGCACGGGATGACCTAACAACATATCCGGGTCGCCTGCCTGCATCCGGTCGCGCCAAATGTAATCGCCGTTGCTGTTTTTCAGCTTTTGCAGCGTCGCGGCGGTATTGGAATTCATTACCCATACGGCATTTTTGCGGTATTGCTTCTTCAGCTTGAATATCAGGTCGATTAACTCGTCAGCCGTTGGTGCAGCGCCGGCAGTGACCAGCTTTTCCAGCTTGCCGAAAGCCCGCTCTTTATCGTTCTTGGCTTCACGGGTATAGGCCAGAAATCCCTTGGCTTTTTTGTCGCCATCACCCGTAACCAAATCTGTTTCTTCGGTCTCGGTAAAGGTGTCGGCGATTTCCTCAGTCAGCCAAGAGAGAATATCGACATCGCTAAAATCAAGAATTTCCTGCGTGGTCTTGGGGTAGGCATAGATTGGGAAGAGCTTGATGCTAACCTCTTCCAGCTTCGGAGACGCAGTTTCGTCACGTTTCTTACCTTCTTCTCCGTGAGTTACCGCTGCGCCTCCAACGGACACGAGTTTTTTATATTCGTTGCTGTGAACCCGCTTGACCGTACAAATCTGACGCATCTCGGAGTTATCCATCAGGCGGCGCATAATCTGTTTGTCGAGTTCAGGAATAACCGTATAGCCACCATCGGCTGGCGTACTGGTTGATAATGAACGAGTATCGCCGGTCATCACGTAGTGGCGTAATTCTGCGTTGGTAAGCGGCTGGCTCACCGGGGTAGTGATATCAGTCTTGGCGCGTGTTTCCTCGACAATGGCTTCATAGCGGGCAATATCGGTATTCAGGGAATCAGCCTGTGAACGTAATTCATCAAACTGTTTCGCTTCTTCGTCATTCAGGCTGCGTTTTTCCTGTTCAGATTGCGTTAATAGGGTTCGCATCTGTTCAGCAATAGCCGTTTTTTGCTGGCGTAATTCAATTAATTTTTTCATGGCATCTCTGTCTGTTTGGGAATAAACCTGCAACACCATAAAAAAGCGCAGCGGTTACTGTGTGAAGGATAACCGCCGCTACCACAAAAAGTATTGCAAGAACTTAGTTATGTCTGAACAGGAAATATTTTACACCTGTAGAATGCAGAAATAAATATAATCACTGATGCTCTTCTTTAAAGTGAACGAAAATAAACGGCCACGAACGAATATGAAAAGTATTTATTTATCTAGAGGCAATTATTTTTATCGTCAGCGCTCGTAAATATTTTCCTTTTGTACGGATTTATCCATTTCAAGGGTGATATTAGCCATCGCAAGACAGCCTTCAACAAAACCCTCAGCAGCCTGTAGCCGCTTGATGAGCGTTGTCCGTATCTCCTGTTAGTGAGGTGCTCAATCATGTATCCCGGCGTCGTCTGTAAGCTGGGTAGGCCAGCCAGAGAAGAGGCTTTTCCTTTGGCTGGCGTATTGGCTTAGCTGAAGTGCAAACATCATTAAGTTTTTACTTTCGATTTATCTACCACACCGTAAACGGCTTTCCAGTCAATATTAAATACAGCATTACGTTTATTGGCAGGTTTGAAGTCATACCCAGCTATCATCATGGCAACAATGAAGGCCATATTGGTTATGTAGCAAGATATTTCATTTTTTTCTTCATAGTATTGCTCGACTACATGCTTAAACCAGTACGACGAATGTTCTTTACAGGCTATTCTCGTCACTTTGGCGTGGTATAAACCCGTATCTTTTAACCATTCGATACAGCAACTAACTTGCTTAATAAAGAATGGTGTGCAAGGGTTCTCATGTTCATGCCAGCATTCATGCGCCAATAACCCATCGTATCCAGCATGATAATAATTAGCCCTAATTTGAGTTATCGCATGTCTAACTTCAATTTCAATATCCTTTGTATCACGCTCAATACCTTGAGGATAATAGCCTGACATTCCTTCCCCGATGCAACGTTTACCGCTGAATGGCCATTGCTTCCTCATAGCCTCGGTTGAAGCATTGCCATCTGTCCTGTTTTTTTGTGCTTCTGTCCATTGTGACGCATATTCATTGAATCCAATCTTATGCCCCTGCCGGAACCAATGAGCAATCATCACCAGTGTACGGGAAAGGCTATCAATATCCCCTCTGCATTCGCAATGTAGGACAAAACTCTTGAGAGCCTCTCTTTCTCTATGGCTCATTGATTGGGCCTGTTCCGGGTAACGCATTAACATTTTCTACTCTCCTTTTATCTGTAAACTGCTTATAGCGATAGAGCTGCTCTACCCACCTACTACCCACTTTTTTACCCACTTTTTCGATTACCCACTTTTTTACCCACTGACTTTTTGGCCCATAAAAAACAATTAAAATCAATACCTTATAAATTACCCACTTTTTCCACATATAGGCGAGAAAAGTGGGTAAATTTGTTAATTAAATGTTAAATCTACCCACAGCTACCCACTTTTTTACCCACTTTTTTAGCTCTGGTCTTTTTTAATGACAGGGTGTAAATCGTCACCTTCCACACGTACCAATCCCTCATTTTCGAGTTTTGTAAGCCAGCGACGGAAATGCTTAATATCTATTCCCATTGCTTTCATGTCGTCGCGCACTAAGGCTGCCGTGCATGGATCTTTAAGTGACGTTCTTGAGCGTATGCATTGCCATAGTGCCGTATGGTTATCTGTCTTGTTGCTAACCGTACCTGATAATGGATCTTCCTCCTTCGGCTCACGCGGCTTATCAATCACGGTTAGAGAGGTCACAAGCTCGCCGTCGCTATCGGTGAATAGCTCGACTACGCGCAGGTCATAAGCCTTGGCCTCTGGCTCCTCTGCGTCCTTCATCTTGGTGCAGTCAATGATTAAGGCGTCTCCTTTCCCCTCACGGCTGATTTTAAATTCAGCATCCAGCGCAGCGCGGAAAGCACTTGAACCCCGCGCACCTTTCGACTCATCCTTGCCGGAATGGTGAATAACCAGAATTGTTGCACCCGTTTGTTTTTTAAGCTCATCGCAACCGCGAACAAAAGCGCCCATATCTTTAGCATCGTTCTCATCAGAGCCACCAAAGCAACGTGCTAGGGTGTCGAGAATAATCAAGCGAACAGGTTTGCCGGTTTCAGCCTCTACCTGTTTGGCTGCAATCGCCATTTCCTTGATTTCCATCGGTGCGGCGGGGAATATCGGCGTATTTACGAGGTAAAGATTATTAGCCTCCTGACCATGTACGATTTCCCATGCTTTAATGCGACGAGGTACACCAATACCACCTTCACCAACTACATACATTACAGCCCCATGCGCGACACGGTGTTCTCCCCAATCTTTACCCGTTGCGACATGACAGGCCCATGAACCAGCAAGAAAGCTCTTATAAGAGCCGCTAGGCCCGTAAATACTGCATAATGAATGGGCGGGAATAAGTCCCTTAACCACATAATCAAGCTGGGTATCAAATCCGGCAGATCCTACGCTCATTGGCAACCTCGTTTTACGTTCAGGATGAATAACCTTAACGTTATCGTGTACCTGTCCGAGAGTCTGCACATTGCCATATTCATTTTTCATTTTTTTATCCTCAACGTGATTCATTATTTTGATTACCGGAACTACGGTACTTGCCACAAAAGCCCGCTGTAGCGCCTCTACGCCGTTCTGCTGGCGGTAATCGTTCCAGTCGGCCTTATGGTCAGTTGGCGGCACGGCAAACAGGCAAGAAGCGGCACGTGCGGCTTCCTCGGCGGCGAGCTTGCCCACGTTCTCACCCTCCGGGGTCACATCGTTATCTCCAGCGATAATGATCGGCGTTTGGGGCAAGCGCTCTCGCACCGCCTGAGCGACGGATAGCAAATTCCCCGCATCAATGGCTGCCAGTATGACCTCAGCGCCCACCACATCGAGACTCAACGCAGTGGCATAGCCCTCGGCAATCACCACGGAATCGGGGTTGTCGGGGATATCACCGACGGGAATAAAGGCCCCTTTCTTTTTTGTGCCCGCGAGCAGGCGTTTCTCTCCAGTGGGCCGTATGGTCTGAGCGCCGGTTACCGTACCCGCCATCGTGCGCAGTACCAGCAGCAGCGAACCATCCTTGAGTAGCGGATGGGGGCCTTGCAGCCCCTTATTGTTGAGATAGACGGACTCGCCCATATGGGTAGCTTTCATCAAAGCCGCCACCCGTTCAGCTATCGGGCGCAGAGGCTTCTCTTTGGCTGGCTTCTTCTCCGGCAGTGGTATTGCCATCACCTCAGCCACCATTGTGGCAGCCTCGGGTGCAGTGCATTTCTTGACCTTCATCACTAAATCCAGCCCTGTACCCGCCCCACAGTGTGAGCAAAAGTAAGTGCCTCTCCCTTCCTTGTCGTCAAAGCGATAACGGGTATTGCCACCACAGTGAGGGCATTCGCCCTCCTTGGAATGGGTGGAAATGTCGAGGCGCTGCAAGATGGCTTCCCAATGCCCGTTGGCCTTGAGGCGGATATCATCGACAAAAGTGGTCATACCAACGCCCTCCCTGCGATGCTTGCGCCCATGTCTTTTTTCATGCTCTCCCAGAGTTCGCGCCCGTAAGCGGTCAGCCGCTTGCCCTTGATGCAGCGCTTAAGCAGGTCAATAGCGAGAGGCTCCCAGCGGTGATAATTAAGTTTCAAGGCGCTCAATCCGTAAGCGTCTATCAGGTCACGCACCCCGGACACACCGCCGATAATGTCAACGAGGATGTCCTGCCCGCCGGCGCTCACGGTAAACCAGTCGCCACCGTTCTCTTTTTTTATCGCGGCATACACCGCCGCCGCATACTGGTTAGCCAGCGCATTAAGGCGGAAGTTTTTTGTTACCAGTGCCATATTTCCCCCTCAGTGTGCGGTTGGCGCTTCCGGCATCCCGGATTTGTTGATTTGCTGAATGAAGCCATCATGCAACTCGGATAGCACCTCACGCCCCATATCGGAGAGGCCACCGTTTTCACCACGCATGGAGGCATAGAACCGGATGGCGTTCATCATTCCCTGTTCAGAGCCGTATTTTTCAATCAGCGCCCCTTCGATGTTGTTAGCCATCGCGAAACGCTCAGCCGCCAGATACAGGTTAATCGCGCCATACTCGCCCTGATAAACCGCACATTCCTTGAACTCGCCCGGACGCCATTCAACGGTAACGGTGCCATTGGCTTCGCGTTGCTCACGGTTGAAGGCGTAGGCAATCAGCCAGCGCCACATCAGTAGCGCATCCTCACTTGTATAGTCGTAACCCGACTCTCCCCACTTCACGGCGATGGTCAGTGCAAAATCTAGGTCGTCATCCCACTCACCAGCGTCAAGGCGCGTCATGGCATCGGCGTAGGGGATGAGGTCTACATGCTCGTACAGGCGCTCAGCGGTGTGTTGCGAGATGTTGATACCGTCCGGGGTATTCTCGACGTGATAGCGGCTCATGCGGCATCCTCCATCACAGCAGCCAACGTGCGGCTAACTTCACAGTTGAGGTCACAAGCTATACTGAGTAAGTCGATAAGAACCGGAGATACTTTCTCATCATTAGCCTTATCAAGAATGACTTCATACAGTGAACATGCCGCACTTGCCCGGTATGCGGCGGTATCGAGAGGGATAGGAGCGTTACGCATGTGCCACCTCCTTGGCAAAGTCGCCCAAATCACAGATAGATATCTGATGCAGGTCAATTAATGTCCTGATTGCCGGACGTATCTGCTTTAATTCCTTGCGGCGTAATGTCATGGCAGCACTTCCGGGCTTACCGTGACCGAAGGAAGATTCTTTCTCGGCCTTGGCAACGATGTGCTGGGCTTTCTCCGGTGGCATCTCGCGCAACTCTTCGAGGCTGGGGATCTCTACGTGGCGGAGTTCGCCTAAGGTGTTGCGGCGGAAGTAGGCATCTACCATCTGGCGCTGTACATCCCAAGAGAGGTCATCACCGAAAGGTTTCACCAGTAATAAATAACCGGGTTCTGTAATGAGGATCCCCTTCGGTGTGCGAGGCGGAAATACACCTTTCAGCGACTCGGGGTCTTTAAGACCCCAAGTGAGCTCGAAGAAGTCTTTTCCCTCAACAAAGCGGGATTTATTGCGGTTGAATGTCCGTTTCGCGGCTCCCTTCTTGCGCCCATGAGCCTTATCAATCATGGCGAAGGTGACGACGCGCTTACCTTGGTACTCGACTACCGGCATAGCGGTGTTCTGGATGGCAACGAAGTTAGACATGTGCCACCTCCTGAACTGTAACGATTTCCGTTATGGTTGAGGTTGAAGGTGGGGTGATTTTGACCCTTCCTTGCACAGGTTGACGACCAGCCCATATCAGGCGGCTGTCTTTGAACAGGGCGATGAAGGTGCGGCGATCTTGACGGGTAAACGACACTTTGCCGTAGGGCACAGTTGAGTATTCGGGGATAATCCAGTAGATATCAATAAACTCGGGGCGAGTTTGGGTGGTAGCAACCATAGCGGTGGCCTCTTCTGTAAGGTTTTGCAACCTCACCGCCTCGATGTCAAACGAGGTGGCGAGACGTATCGGGGTTGACATACCGGCACAGAAGAAACCAGCGAGCCCGAAGGCTCCCCCGTTACGTCCCACCATTATAGGGGCGCAACGCAGGCTTCGGACGCAAAAAAACCGCTGTTTGAAGCGGCTTATGTCCGCTTCTGTATTCAGGATGTCAAACCCGGCTGCCCATTTAGGGGCAACGCTACGACTATAGGACAGATTGCCAGTAGCTTGCAAGTGCGAATTTTGGTATAATTCCTTCGATTCCTCACAAGTAATCAACTGCATGACTCGAAGGGCCTGACGGGGCCCTTTTTCTTTGCCTGTCGTCTGCACAAATCCTGAATATGCTTTGTTATTCAGTAGGTTATCTGCACATACCCCCACCATATGAGTGTATGCTAAGCCATTGATTGTATTGCTAGAGGTCACTGTGACCTCCGGCATGGGGATCTGGTGGTGGCGAGATTTTGCACTCGCCGATTTTGGCGAGCTCAAATGGAAGACGTAATCATCATTTAACCACTTGATAAAATTACACTTCCTCACTTTGGCTAAACTAAATATTAAGCTCAATGAGCCAGCCAAGGAGAAGGCTTCTTTCTGGCTGGCATATCCCAAGTCTGCTAATCCCTCCGTTTCAATCGGAGGAATGCCGCACTGGAATATATCGCCCACTTTATTTAAGGCGCAGGGATACCCGTTCCGGTTATTACCGGAAATTATCGTTAACATGGTTAGACCTTATTTTAATTAGCGGTAGATTGCTTGTTTTTGCTTAAATCCCTGACAGGCGGATCTTGCATCCAGTGCAACACTTCGCTCAAGCGCCACGCATTCGAGGTTGCGCCAAGTTTAATACGTTTGGGAAATCGTCCTTCCTGTTCCCATTTCCAAGCACTGATTTTTCCTATCGCGGTAAGCTTATGCCTTTCATCTTCACGAATAAAACGTTCGTAGGGTTCGTTGACGGAATTAAGCAACTTTCGGCGTTCTTCATCCGTGGGGTAAACGTATTTATGAGCCACGCTATCATCTCCATGCTTCAGTATTTTTAAGTATGTTTTCAGAGTTAGATAAGAAAGTAAACAGGGCGGAGAAGCGGTTATTCTTCTCCACACTGGAATAGGACATTCAGATTTATTTCTCTCTATTTCCATCCATTTATTTTTGACATGGAAATATTTTCAATAAATAAAATTACGTTTGGCTACCGTTTAATTAATCCATCCGGTAGCACACTCTTTTCTGCCAGTTCATCAAGTCTGTCCATCCACCGATTTAGCGCGCCCAGTTTCTCCGGCAGGTACTGACTCCGGTTATAAATACCCATGACTCCCGGCATAGCATGGCCTAGAAGCTGCTCTACCACATGCGGAGCCACACCCATATCATTGAGTTTGGTTGCCAGCGTCCGGCGCAGGTCGTGCGCTGTCCAGTGTTCATCATGTTTAAGTTTCTTGGATATTCTTGAACCCATTTCGGCTACTGTAGAATTCTTCTTAAGTTCGCCAAGTAAATACCCGGTTCGTAAATTATGGGCGCGCAATATCTCAATACATGGTCGTATCTTTTCGGGTATAGGTCTAATTATAGGCGTCTCAGTTTTGCTATGCTCTTTAGGAACAGTCCATAACCCGTTATCTAAATCCCATTCATCCCAACGGGATAATCTAGCCTCTCCGCTTCGACAGCCAAAAACAATTAATATCTTTATCCATTCAGAATAGTAAGGGAGAAGGTCGTTATCATTGTTTATGAACTTCCATAATTGCCCGATTTCTGTATCAGTTAACACCCTGTCTCTTTTTCCTGATGTTTTTCCAACATCCCCTATGGTTAAGTCATCTAGCGCATTACTTATGGCATATCGACGAACACGGCAAAATTTTAACACTTGTTTGCTTAACTGAAATACTGCTCCGGCAGTTACAGGCATATGATTTATACGGTCAAAACACTCTAACCAATAACGAGTTTCACAGTCGGATAACGCCATGTTACCGATATAGGGATAAATATGCTTTTTTAATTGTTGCATCTTGCCATCAATGCTACTCACTCTACCCATAGCATAATGCTTTTCCCAATACTCAATTGCATCCTTAACTGTTACAGGTTTTAGCGATTCCTGTTTCTTGAGCTTAAGCTGGCGCTTGGGGTCTTTGCCATCAGATAGCCATGTCCGGCACTCGTCGCGCTTCTCCCTCGCCTTCTTCAGACTCATATCGGGATAGCGTCCCAACGTCACGCGCTGAAGTACCCCATTGTTGCGATAGGTGAATGTCCAGCTAATGCCGCCGACTGGTGACACTCTCACGCTAAGGCCTGCTCCATCAGCAAAGAACTCAGGCTTATCACGAGTCGTCCCCATCAGATTTTTAAGCCGCTTGTCAGACAGTTTGTTCAGATCTCCGCCCACTACACACCTCAATGTTTTACGCGAAAGTTTATACACATTTTACTGTAAGAAGGTGAATAAAAGGAAATAAGAATGAAAGGTTAAATCTTAAAAAATCTTATTAATCATGATATTTATGTGAGAAAGCTGAAGGAGATTGAAGGGTTGTGAACGATAAATGAAATTCTATGGAGCAAATTCAGGTGCTGGCGTTTGTACTCATGCAAGCGTTTGATCTGCACGTCAAACAGGGCGTGAGGGTCCAGTTTTATCCCCAGATTCTGGCTTACCCAGTTTGTCAGATTTTCTTTATTTTGCTGCTTGATGGCGCGATAACGCGCCCGAAACGCACTGTCATCGGCGTAATGCGTATTCGCATGCGATCGATCATCGATTCGCATCTAAGGTCGATCACGTTTTCGCATCGTAATCGATCACCCGGGAACCTAACTTTTTTATCGTTTTAGCGTGTTTCTTCTGCGCTTTCCACTGCCAGGCTATTTTTCCTTAATGATTCTCCCTGAAGCTCCACTCTGTGAGAGTTGTGGATCAGCCGATCCAGGAAGGCATCTGCCGCCGTCGGGTTTTCCATCACTCCGTACCATTGCTCCACCGGCAACTGGCTGATAAGGATCGTGCTGGTTTGCCCATATCGCTCTTCCGTTATTTCCAGCAAGTCATTGCATTGCCGCGTTGTGATAACTTCAAGACCAAGGTCGTCCAAGATAAGAAACTCTATTTTTTGAAGCTGTTTCAGTTGTTTAAGCCAGCTGCCGTCCAGTCGGCCCTGCTCAAGCTGATCCAGCAGCCGACCCATGCGCCAGTATTGAACGCTTCTCTTTTGCCGGCACGCCTGCTCGCCCAGGGCACAACCTACCCAGCTTTTTCCGCTGCCAGTTGGCCCTGTTATCAGGATATTCTTGCTGTGGGTGATGTAATGCCCGTTCAGAAGCTCGCGCATCTGTTCGGCCTTTAACCCTCGGGAGACCGGATAGTACATACCCTCAGGGGTTGCACCGTGGCGCAACCGTGCCTGCTTTCTCAACCGCCCAACACGGCTGTTTTCACGATTCAGTAGCTCTTCTTCGACAAGTAACCCCAGGCGTTCTGCGAACCCCAGCTCATTGTATGTACCAGGTGCCTCACGCTGGCGTATCATGCCATCGGCCATTGCCGACAGCTTCAGCGTTCTAAGTTTGGTTAGCAGGTCATCAGTCATAACGACTCCCTTTTTCAGTGGTAATATTTTGGACCACGCAGATTCTCGTGCTCCAGTGGAAGCTGTAACTCTCTATTTCCTTTAACTGTTTCTCCGATGCCCTCCCTGTTGTGACGCAGCAGATTCTCGATAAAACGCCTTTCCGGATGGTTCAGCCCGCAGGCCTTGTCACAGGCTTTTTCCAGCCGTTCGGCACCGTATTTTTTCTGGAGCGACAGTAGGCCGAGAACAGCCCGATAAGCCTGCTCAGGATGATTCTTCGCGTTTAGCATCGCTTCCACCACCTGCCGGGTCGCCTTGCCGGTTCTCGCGGCATTATCCAGCAGCTTTTCAGGTGTCCAGCTGCTGTGCCCGCGGTGATTGACCGGCATGTGTGCCGGATTCGTGCTGTGGCTGTACTGCCGATCGCTGCGAGGGTGCTGAGCCACGCAGCGGCCCTTATGCCAGACCTGGACCAACGTCTGACCCGCTTTTACCGACAGCCTTTCACCAACCAGCTCATGGGGAACGGAGTACCAGTGGCGGTCGTATTCGACGTGATAGTCAGGAGCGACCTTCACCGCACGGTATTCGGTGTATTCATAGGGCATGGCTGGCAACGGCTGCAGGCACGGCGCATCGAGCAGCGCAAAGCGCTGCGCTCGGCTCTGGCCCCCATAACCTTTCATTGGCCGGTTATTCAGCTCGGTCATCAGCTCACTGAGCCTGACGTTGAGCGCATGCATCGTATGGAAGGTTTCATTGCGTATTCGCGCCAGGAGCCACCTTTCGACCAGCAGGACGCCGTTTTCCACTTTGGCCTTGTCTTTCGGTTTGTAGGGTCTGGCTGGCATCACTACCGTGCTGTAATGCGAGGCCAAAGACTGATAGCTGTCGTTGATGACCGGCTCGTAGCGATCTGCTTTGCTCACCGCGCTACGCAGATTATCGGGTACCAGCAGGGCTGGAACGCCGCCGAGGAAGGTCAGGCAGTGGCTGTTAGCATTCAGCCAGCTCATCATGTCCTGACCGGGGCAGGCTTCTGCATAGGTATAATTTGACGCTCCCATGACAGCGACGAAGATGGCGACCCGGCGCACATTTCCCGTATCGGGGTCGGATACCGGCACCGTGGGCCCGCAGAAGTCGATGAACAGCTTCTCACCGGCACGGTGGGTCTGGCGCATCGAGCGTTTCTGGCATTTCTTCCATTGGCGATAACAACGGCAGAACTGAGAGTAGCCCAGCGCCATTTCTCCGGTTTCGGTGCTGTATTCTATCCACAACAGCTGCCTGGTAACCCCTGGCCGTCTTAGCTCGGTATCGATATACAGCCAGTCTGGCGCGATAAGCTCCGAGGTGCGCATTCTGCGGGTGGGGAACAGCATCTTTTCCAGTTTTTCTGGCAAGAGCGCATCAGGCAATGGCCACGACAGCGATGCGGCGGTAAAACGGGAGAGCACCTCATAAACTGTGGAAGGGCTGACCCTAAGAGCAGCGGCGATGGTGCGATTAGACTGGTTGCACTCAAATTTGAGTTTGAAGATCTGAAGACAAGTCTCCATGGGACTCCTGCTTTTTCTCTTTCTGGCCATCGTTATCTCCATTTCAGTAGAAACTGCGAACGGAGAGGAGGTTAGAAGAGTTAAGTCCCGGAGTGATCGATACGACGCGAATCAGTGATCGACCTTAGATGCGAAATCGTGATCGATTGTCATGCGAATCACTGATCGATCACGATGCGAATATGCACTTATCAGCACAAGAAAGGCAAGATCCAAGACAATGCGCTGGAAGCATTGTTGCATGACCCCTTGTTCCGACAACGCGTTGAGAAGAACAAGAAAGGTAAAGGCAGCTACTGTCGCAAAGGCAAACAGGGTAAAGGCCTCTCACTTTATGGCTGTACAGGATTTCGTTGAACGGCGCTACGCTTTCGGCTGCTGATCTTTTAGCAAATCGCGAATCTCTGTTAACAGCGTCGCTTCAGCGCTCGGTTTTGCCGGTGCTTTCTCTTCTTTACGGCGCAGATTATTCATCACTTTGATTGCCATAAAAATGGCGAACGCGACGATGACAAAATCAAAAATATTTTGCAGGAAGAGGCCGTAGCGCAGCACCACGGCAGGAATATCCCCCTGCGCGTCGCGAAGCACCAGTTCGAAATGTTTGAAATCGATGCCGCCCAGCAGTAACCCCAGTGGCGGCATAATGATATCAGCCACGAGCGAGGAGACGATCTTGCCAAATGCTGCGCCGATAATGACACCCACCGCCAAATCTACCACGTTGCCGCGCATCGCGAATTCGCGAAACTCTTTTAGCATACTCATGATCCAACTCCTTGATAAAATGAACATCTAAATTTTAACACAGCGTTACATAATTGCCAGCAGTGATAATCAGTGAAACTGAAAGGAAAGTGCCGCCTAAGGCGGCAGGCTTAGCGTTGTTACAAGAAGAACGGGCTGGGTTGGAACAGGCGTTCCACTTCAGGGACAAACTTTTTGTCCGTCAGGAACATGATCACATGATCCCCTTGTTCTATCTTCATATTGTCATTGGCGATAATGACATCATCACCGCGCACAATCGCACCGATCAAAGTGCCTGGCGGCAATTTGATATCTTCAATCATTCGGCCAACCACTTTTGACGTGCCTTCATCCCCGTGAGCAATGGCCTCAATGGCTTCCGCCACGCCGCGTCGTAATGATGAGACGCTGACAATATCCGCTTTACGCACATGGCCGAGCAGTGCGGAAATCGTTGCTTGCTGTGGTGAAATGGCAACATCGATAACGCTGCCTTGGACCAGATCGACATAGGCGCGTCGTTGGATCAGTACCATGGCTTTTTTTGCCCCCATGCGTTTGGCCAGCATGGCGGACATGATGTTCGCTTCATCGTCGTTGGTAATGGCAATAAACACATCGATTTGTTCGACATGCTCCTGTGCCAGCAACTCCTGATCGGAAGCGTCGCCGTGAAACACAATAGTGTCTTGCAGCAGTTCAGCCAGGGCGATCGCACGCTCTTCGTTCTTTTCGATCAGTTTAACGCTGTAGTCTTTTTCCAGCTTATGCGCCAACCCCGCGCCGACGTTACCACCGCCGACAATCATGATGCGCTTGTAGGGCTTTTCCAAGCGCTGGAGTTCGCTCATTACGGCGCGAATGTGCTGGGAAGCGGCAACAAAGAACACTTCATCGCCCGCTTCGATAATGGTTGAACCCTGCGGGCGGATCGGCTTGTCGTGGCGAAAGATCGCGGCTACGCGGGTTTCGATGTGCGGCATATGCTCACGCAGCGCGGAGAGCGCATTACCGATCAGCGGACCACCGTAGTAAGCATTCACTGCGGCGATACTCACTTTCCCTTCGGCGAAGTTCACTACCTGTAGCGCGCCGGGATACTCGATCAGCTTGTAGATATTGTCGATGACCAACTGTTCTGGTGAGATCAAATGGTCGATAGGCACCGCTTCTGCCTGAAACAGTTGCTCACCGGCGCGCACGTATTCTGCGGAGCGAATACGTGCGATGCGATTTGGCGTATTAAACAGCGAGTAGGCGACCTGGCAGGCCACCATATTGGTTTCATCCGAGTTCGTGACGGCAACCAGCATGTCTGCATCTTCGGCGCCAGCTTCACGCAGAACGCGCGGGTGGGAGGCGTAGCCAGCAACGACGCGCAAATCGAATTTATCCTGCAACTGCCGCAGTCGGGCGGTGTCAGTATCAACGACAGTGATGTCGTTGTTTTCTCCGGAGAGCGTTTCTGCCAGCGTACCGCCCACCTGACCTGCACCAAGAATAATGATTTTCATGATCTGTGCCCGTTGCCGTTGCTATCAGCCAATGCTCTTAACCAACTTAGCATAAAAGAACCCATCGCCATCCTCTGCCGCCGGTAACTTTTGCAAACCAGGGTGTTGCGCATTGCCCGTTTCCACCAGTTCGGCATCCGCATGGCGTGTCAGAAAGGCCCGCATTTGCTGCTGATTCTCTTCCGGTAAGATCGAGCAGGTGGCATAAACTAACGTGCCGCCTGCTTTCAGCCGTGGCCAGATATCCTCCAGAATCTCCTGCTGCAACAGTGCCAGTTCGGCGATATCGCTGTCGCGCCGCAGCCACTTGATATCAGGATGACGGCGAATCACGCCGGTAGCGGAGCAGGGGGCATCGAGCAGAATACGATCAAACTGTTGCTCACCACACCAGGCCGCAGGCTCGCGCCCATCGCCTTGCCTCACGTCTGCGTGAAGATTAAGGCGTTGCAGATTCTCTTTTACCCGAGCGAGCCGCTGTGGGTCCACATCGACCGCCAATACCTTAGCGTGAGGCGCTGCTTCCAGAATATGGGTGGTTTTCCCACCCGGTGCAGCACACAGATCGAGAATATGTTCATTGTCCTGCGGCGCTAACCAGCGCACGCAACCTTGTGCAGAGACATCCTGCACGGTAACCCAGCCTTGCGCGAAGCCGGGCAGCAGGCTTACGGCACAAGGCTCGTTCAGCATGATGGCTTCGTCCTGTTCAGGATGTGGCTGAGCGGCGATACCGGCTTCAGTCAGCAGTGCCAAATAGTGTTCCCGTGTGTGGTGCAAACGGTTGACGCGCAGCCACATCGGGGGACGCTGGTTGTTGGCCTCAACAATCTGCTGCCACTGCTGCGGATAGGCTTTCTTGAGGCGCGCTAACAGCCACTCGGGGTGAGCGAAACGCGACGCATGGTTAGCCGCGCGTTCATCCAGCTCGGCCTGCTGGCGTTGGAATTGGCGCAGTACGCCGTTAATCAACCCTTTGAGCTGTGGGCGCTTGAGTGCAATAGCACCGTTAACCGTTTCAGACAGCGCGGCATGGGCCGGGATGCGCGTGTGAGCGAGTTGATAGATGCCCACCATGATCAGGTAGTGCAACGTGCGCTGCTTCCCGGTCAGCGTTTTTGCCATCAACTGCTGAATTATCCACTCTAACTGTAGCAACACGCGTAATACGCCGAAGCACAGCTCTTGCAACAGGGCACGATCCTTTTCTGAGATATCACGCTGATACTGTGGCAGTAGTGAACTTAGCGACTGGCCTTTATCGAGCACCTGGCCGATAACGTTCGCGGCGATGGCGCGCAGATTGTATGTTGTTTTCATGGATAGTGATTGTCTGAAACGGTAGCGCGCCTGCCATAACAGCAGACGCGGTAAATTTTTCATATTTAAACTCAATACGTTATTGTTAATCAATCGAAATTAGTCGAAATTCGATCGAAATAATCATATTTCTGTCCATTCCGCACCTCTTACATCTCGGTACTTATCTGTCATCTCTGATGACTTGTGACCTAACAGTTTTTGAGCATAATCTTTCCCTTTTTCCTCGGTATACAAGCGTGCTGCCAAGCTTCTGATTTCGTGAAAGGAAGGAGCAGTGCCATTCCAGGTTAATCCAGAAGCACAGCGGGCCTTCATGAACGCTTCGGAAATTGTTTTCCTGGCAAACATACTATGTTTTTCATCAGCTACAATATGGGAAGCACCATGATTTAATGTTTTAAACTGCCTCAGCACATCAGAAAGAGAAATATTCAGGCATTCAAGCCTGGTTTTTTCGGAGATAGCTAACATCACGCCCGTTTTCTCTTGCTTGATGTAAAGTCGTCCGTCTTTGAAATCCTCCCAACGTAGCGCCTGTATGTCACCTAAACGTTGTCCTGTGACCAAAGCAAGGTCAAGAGAGGGGCCAGCCCATGCAGGTAATTTCTCCGCTGCCTTACGGATAATTTTCCATTCATCAAGGGTTATGCGCTCCCGCTGAATCTCTACACGTTGGTTTCGGGTAGCTTCGGCAGGATTGTGCGATATAACCCCATCTGCAATGGCCTCACGAAATAAGTCAATAACCTCCTTCCTTAATTTATTCGCCATCGTTGTTTTTCCAGCTTTGACCCACTTATTCAGAAAGGTGGCAACATCTTTTGTTTGCACTTGCTGAATAGAAAACTCGCCCATATGTTCATTGATAGCTTTCAAATATGTCTTATGCTCGCTCATCGTTTTCGGCTTGAGTTTTCTGCCGTCGAGTATCGTCAGATAGCGTTCAGTCCATTCACTCACTGTAGTCACCTGTGTGCCGTTGATGCGGTCAACGAGCGGTGATTGTTTTGATGAGCCATAAATTGCCATATTGGCAGCGATGGCTTGCGTAATGGCCTCCTGTCGATGGCGGCCCAGGCCATATTCTTTTCCTGTGCGTGGGTCACGGTAGCAAAAATAGCCGCCATTGCGCGGTTGCAGGTTTGGCGGCAAATCGCGGTTCTTATGGCTTCTCCGGCGTGCCATGTCTTATCCTCGATAACAGGGCGGGATGAAGGTAACTTGATGAGCGAAGGTTTTTGTTCTGGGTGAGCTTGCAGGCATTTTCCTCAACCAGATACTCGCGCCCATCTCGTATCGGTGCGGGGAAAATCATTCCGCTCCTGACCAGTCGCCTGACGGTTTCCATACAACGCGGACGGGGTTGCCGCCGATTCCACTCGGATAAGGTGATGTATGCCATTATTTACCTCTGCTAAAATTAAGCCGCTGCGCCATTTGTCATGGTGGCAGGGGGAATTTGTGAATCTCAGAAACGGTACAGTGAAGGTTGCCGACAGGGTGTGCTGGTGAAGGTGATTTCAGGCTGCCGTGCAACCGCCTTGATTAACGGGCTGGAACAGGTCGTGGAGGTTTGCCTTGCTGCCCGGGGATACCGATAAGCCTTCTGTATCCGCTTCTCAGCCATTGAACCCATTTATCCAAGTGGGTTTCTTGCGGGTGATAGCTCCCCATGAGGGCAGCATGACCCGCGAATGCATAATTCATGGGTGCTCCTGTTTTTAGATTGTTATTTGGGTGTCGTATTTTGCATGGCTCATGGTCTTCCAACTCAGGCCGTTATCTTTGGATAACATGCGCCAGTAGAGGGAGAGTCGTATTGATAAATAACCGCTTCGTTGGATGCGTCTTGCATGGATAAGTCCTTCACGGTATAAGCGCTTAAATCGCTTCTCACGCTCTCTTATCCTGTTAGGTATTTTAGGTTTCATTCGTAGCTCCTCTTACGATGCAAGGCTGACGTGCTTCTGGTGGGTAAAATCGCCGTTCCAGTTGAGTTTCATGGGCACTTTGCCACGACGGTATAAGTCATAGATGCGCTCAGCGCCTTTGCGAAGGAGTACCGGCTGGTGCTTAATGAAGTCATCGGACCCATGAACGCTAATCTGTAGTGGTCAACTAATATTGGCCACCGCATTAGACTGTATGTAGAACAGTCGCTCAGATTCGTTTGGAGTTAAGCCGCCGTTATACCAGTGAGGCCGGATAGCGCTGTAATACCCCGTGATGTAGCGGATAATCGCGTCCTGGGCTTCGCTGAAGCTGTTGTAACCCTTTGTCGGCACCCATTCTGTCTTCAGGCTGCGGAAGAACCGCTCCATTGGCGCATTATCCCAGCAGTTACCCCGCCGACTCATACTCTGCTTTATCCGGCAGCGCCACAGGGCTTGCCGGTATTGACGGCTGGTATAGTGGCTGCCCTGGTCGCTGTGGAACATGACTCCTGTTGGTTGTCCCCGGAGTTCCCAGGCCATCTGCAACGCTTTAACTGTCAGCGCCGAGTCCGGCGACGTCGACATGGCCCAGCCCACCGGTTTGCGGGCGAACAGATCTAGCACCACCGCAAGGTAAGCCCAGCATTTGCCCGTCCAGATGTAGGTCACATCGCGGCACCAGACCTGATCCGGCGCGGTAACCGCGAACTGGCGGTTGAGATAGTTCGGTATTTCAACGTGTTCATTGCCGCCGCGTTTGTATTTGTGAGCCGGTCGCTGGCAGCTGGCGATACCCAGCTCCTTCATCAGCTTGCCAGCCAGCCAGCGCCCCATGTTGACACCGGAGCTGCCGGTGACGATGGTCGCGATACTTCGAGCGCCGGCAGAGCCGCCGCTGGCGTTCCAGGCTTCCATGACGCGGCTACACTTAACCACGCGCTCACCGTCGGGTTCATTAGCGGAAGCCTGCCAGTGCCTGTAGCTGCTGCGATGTACCTCAAAAGTTTGGCACAACGCCGTGACCGGGTATCGCGCCCTCAGCCTGTCGACTACCGTGAACCGTTGAGTGAGTCCGACATTAAGAGCGCCGTAGCCTTTTTTAGGATTTCGTTCTCCATTTCAAGGCATTGGACTTTTTTCTTCATCTCACGCAGCTCGAGCTGTTCAGGGGTAAGAGGAAGTCCCGTTGGCGTTTTTCCCTGTCGTTCAAGGCGAAGCTTATTGACCCAGCGACTAATGGCAGAATGGCTGACATTAACCGCCTCTGCGGCCTTAACGTATGTGTAGCCGTGGTCGACAACCAGCTTTGCGGCTTCGAGCTTAAATTCCGCCGTAAAATGTTTACCCATGAGGTCACCTGTCGTGTTGATGAGGTGAGCATATCACCTCCGCTCAGGTGGCCAGTATCAGTGTGCCACTACAAATCAGATGCTGGTGCTCAGTCAGGTATTTGTCGCGAGAGTACGACGTGGCGCGCCAACGGATGCCAGATTTGCTTTCGTTGTAGAGCCAATGACGCTCTGCTAACCACTGGTTCACTTTCTGGGTGTTAACACCGTTGAGCATTTTGCAGAACTGGGTAGGGGTCATGCCCTCCTTGAACAAGCTCTTGAGGTCGTGGATTTCGGCCTCCTGTTCTTTGTTGACCAGTACCAATGCAGCTTCACTCTTTTTCGATTCCAGCAGGGCCTCCAAAGCTGAGATGTAGTTTTCCGGCAATGCTGGTTGGCTTGCCAGTTTTTCGAGGTCATGCCAGTGTTTGATAACGCGCATACGGTGAACAGCGCTATAGCCGGTAAGCAAGCATTCGGTATGGTCACGGTCGAGAAGATACTCAGTCTGCTGGCGATTCATGGAGTCCAGATTGATGTGCGCAAATTTGCTCACATCTCCCTGTAGGTCAAAAATCATTCGTTCAATGTCGCGTTTTACATCTGGATGGCGCTTTTCTGTCAGCTCCGCAATCTCGCGGCTGGACATGGTTAATGCTTGTGCAATGGTTAAATTTTGCATGAGTAAACCTCTCACAAGTCAATGTGATTAATGGAACCCCGGCACGATACCGGGGCGGGATTAGTGATTAGTGAATGCGTCTGGCGCTGAGTTTTTCTAGCGCGTCGGGAATTTCGACAAAGCTCGTGGGCCTGTAACCCAGATCCGTTGCGATCCCCGCTGCGATAGAACGGAATGAGTTGGCTTTTCCGACGAATGCAAGCTTGCCGCCAAGCAGGTCATCCCAGATGGTGACTTGTACCCGGTAGCGGCAATCAGGAGTTTTGTGGCGGGTTGGCGCTGGCTGAACAGCGGAAGATAATCTGGCCTCCATGCGGTTAAACTCCGCTATGTAAGCTTCCTTGAACGCTGCTGCCTTTTTGCCTGTGAAACCCATGACGAGGAAGACGAAACCGTCTTTAGTCATGGTATACATCGGGAGTTTTCGGCCTGTACTGTCGGTATATTCACTTGACACAAAATTGTGTTCAGTGAATCCTGGGGAGCAATCTAAGTTGCGAATCTTGTCCAGAACGCGTTCGTGGCGCTTATCAAAGTAATCAGCAACATCTTTAGATGTGGTAACAGCTTTACCGTTATGGATAGTTACTTTGGGTGTAGTAAGGGATTGCTGAAGGGTCATGATGACCTCCAATTGTAGTGGCACACTGATACTGGCCACCTGAGCGGAGGTGATATGCTCACCTCATCAACACGACAGGTGACCTCATGGGTAAACATTTTACGGCGGAATTTAAGCTCGAAGCCGCAAAGCTGGTTGTCGACCACGGCTACACATACGTTAAGGCCGCAGAGGCGGTTAATGTCAGCCATATTAGAGGCGAAGATGACTCATTTTTGACGGGGAAGGCATTTTCTCCTGCATCCGCTTCAATAATGACTGAGGAGGTATGAAGCTTAAGATGACCTGCCACTGCGAGAAGTGGCGTAAATGCTATTATTATGAAAGACAGCATGATGCCATGTTTATTTTTCATTTATGAGATCCCTACGATATGAACGTAAATTTTCGTCTTTTTAAATAAGGCAGCGAGAGCTTGCTGCCTTAATATTAATAATTAGCAGATTGTATTAAATGTAGAAAATAGTGAAGGTACTTGAACCTTCAAAGGTAATTTCGTCTGTGAAGTCTCTTTGTGTTTCATCATAATAAAAATACGGTTTTGGTATGACATCAACAGTAAAGGTTTTTGCTTTATCTGTGAGTCCTGGAGTCCCACTTTTAGAAGTATATGTCCAATATTTAGATAAATCAGAGCTTCCTATAAGGCGTCTTTTTATCCAGTCAAGTGTGCTGGTTTTGGCGTCACTAAGTGTGATGCCGCTTGTATATGTGCGACTATCATCTGCACTGGTTGCATTTTTGAACTCAAAAAAATACCCTCCAATTTTAGCGCCTGAGTTGAGTCCTGATAATGGTTTAAAGCCAAATGAATTGGACAGGTCCTGTCCCGCTATATCTGTACCAATAAGATTCCAGGGTGCAAAACTTTTGTAATTATCGGTAACTTTAAATCCGGCAGAAGCCAAGCTATTACAAGTGATAGTTAATGTGGCTTTTTTTTCGTTAGGGTATACAGCTACGTCTTTATTCAATTTTCGTCCAAGAAAAGTCGAGCCACTTATTTTTGTCTCATGCGCTTCTGTAAAAACGTTACCTAAATCAATGACTGGATTATCAAAAGATACGTGGCAAGTGGTTGGAAGATATTTTCCCTTGATGGTTAAATTAGCATTATCTCCAGCCAATGCATTAAAAGAAGATAATGTCAAACTCAGCAAGGAAACAGTAGTCAGTGTTTCTTTATAACTATTAACTCTCATTTTATCACCTTGTAATTAAACCTGTATTGATTACAGCATTAGCCCAGAGAAACTCATCCAGATGTTCTGGATGTCATCATTATCGGATAACAAATGCTGCACATTAATAATGTGTTTATGTATGCGTAAATAGTTCGTTATTACCTCCTTGCATGCCAAGTTAACATTCACAATAAGCAAAATGCCTAAATGGTTCAGCTCTAATAGAACCTTGCATTTGCTGAAAGGAACTTACTCAACCCAAACAAAAAGGTAAATAAAATAAATTCGATCATTTCGATCGGATTTATTGATCTTTGTTTTTTTTGTTTTTTATCAAAAATATATCATTCAAGGCGAGTGTATAAATTTAAAACATAACGAATAATCTTAATTCGTATCAATATAGTAAAGTGGGCTTTGTTGAATAAATAGAAAGTTTGGTTAATCATCGGATCAGATCACCATAGTTGTTTCAACATCAGGTCTCCATGGCAAAACAAAATTTTAAAATCACTAACTGGCCCTCCTATAACAATGCCCTCAAGCAGCGCGGTTCTCTAACCGTATGGCTAGATGAATCAGCCATTGCTGCATGGACGGAAAAAACGACTACTGAACGGCGTGGACGACCGCTCCACTACTCAGATATGGCCATCACCACAGTCCTGATGATGAAACGCGTGTTTGGCCTTTCATTGAGGGCTTTACAGGGTTTTGTTGACTCGATTTTTAAACTGACTAAATTGTCGCTGCATTGTCCAGACTATTCGCTGCTCAGCAAGCGAGCAAAGACAGTGAACATCAGCATAAAAACGCCAACCCGTGGTGAAATCTCACATCTGGTCATTGATGGAACCGGCCTGAAGGTCTTTGGCGAAGGCGAATGGAAAGTCCGGCAGCATGGTGCCGACAGACGCAGGGTGTGGCATAAGCTGCATCTGGCAGTAGACAGTGCGACGCATGAGATTATCTGTGCGGATTTGTCGCTCAGTGGTACGACTGATGCCCAGGCTCTACCGGCACTGATAAACCAGACCCACCGGAAAATCAGAGAGGCATCGGCTGACGGCGTTTACGATACAGGTTACTGCCATGATGCTCTGCTGAGGAAGAAAATAAGGCCGCTTATCCCGCCGCGAAGGGGGGCGCAATATTGGCCGGACCACTACCAGGAGCGTAACCACGCTGTTGCAAATCAGCGCCTGAGCGGCAGCAACGATACCTGGAAAAAGAAAGTGGGCTATCACCGACGCTCAGTGGCTGAAACGGCCATGTTCCGGTTCAAAACGCTTCTGGGTGGTCATCTAAGTCTGCGTGACTACGATGCTCAGGTGGGTGAAGCCATGGCGATGGTCAAAGCGCTTAACCGGATCACGCTATTAGGAATGCCGAACAGTATTCGCATCACGTAACAATCGACCCGATGGGGCACAGTCGTTACAAGTTCTGATTTATTCAACAAAGCCAGTAAAGTGATGAAACGGTAAAAGATAAAATCTGTAATTTTGAGAAAAATAGGTCTTATTAATCGTGTATTACATGATTGGAAATGCATTGATTGCGCTGGATATTAACTTATGCTCAAAGCATTATTTGATATACAACTGTAAATATATTATCTCACTGATATTACTTTAGTAAAAGCAGACGGCCACTGAGATTCGGTTGCCTTTCCCTGCGCCACGGCGGCACGGTGTAAATCACTCAGGCAGTAACGTCCGAAAGCATCCTGACGGACGACGGTATTTTCAATGACAACTAAGTTAGACATAACGATTCCTCCATAATGAAACGGATGTGGTTATCAGAGGGCTAACGGGTAAAATTTTGCAGATTGGCGGTCAGATCGCTTACACTTGGCTTAACACAGGAGGATTTCCCATGGGCCAAGTCGCATTTGATACATTACAAGCATCAGAAGAGCTTGAAACTGCTGGCATCTCTAGAGAACAGGCTAGGGCGATTTCGCTCGTTGTGCGCAAGTCTCATGAGGTGGCAGATGTGGCTACCAAGGCTGATATCGCTGAGGTAAATCGTAATGTCGCCGATGTCCGTAAGGACTTATCCGCAGAAATAGCCGATGTCCGTAAGGACCTGTCCGCAGAGATAGCCGATGTCCGTAATGATATGGCTCATCGCTTCGAGAAGAGCGAGGCGCAGATATCTGACGTTCGTAAGGATATGCAATTAGTCCGCAAGGATTTACAGCTTGAAATGGCGGGTATCCGCTCAGAGCAGAAGTTAATTCGCTGGATGCTGAGTGCTGGAATTTTGGGTATTCTCTCTCTGGTTGTGAAAGCTTTTCTCGTTACAGCCCTTTAATTAATTTGTATTAGCTCAGACCTGATCTGACAGTTACCGGTTATTTATACAGGTGTCTGTCAGATTAAATCTGGTTCAAATTTTTTTTCTGCCCAGACTCGTTTACCATCAAGTAACGTGGCCATTGGCGTACGCCCGCAGCACATTTTACCCTGATGAGTTCGCTCATTATTGTAATGCCACAACCAGTTGTCCAGATCCTTTTGTAGACTTTCTAGGTCCTCGTATAACGTCTTACGGAACGCAACCTGATAAAAATCCTGCAAAATAGTTTTATGGAAGCGCTCGCAGATACCGTTTGTCTGCGGAGACATCGCTTTCGTTTTCGTATGGTCTATATCGTTGATAGCCAAGTACAGCTGATAGTCATGTTGTTCCACTTTACCGCAGTACTCCGTCCCCCTGTCGGTCAGTATTCTTAGCATTGGCAGCCCCTGAGCTTCGTAGAACGGCAGCACGCGATCATTGAGCAGGTCGGCGGCAGAGATCGGTGCTTTACTCGTGTAAAGCTTGCAGTGCGCCACTTTCGAGTACGTATCCACGAACGTCTGCTGGTAGATACGGCCAACACCTTTCAGATTACCCACGTAGAAGGTGTCCTGCGACCCCAGATAACCCGGGTGAGCAGTCTCTATTTCACCACAGGCTTCGTCGTCGTGCGCCTTCTTCTCCAGTGCAGCGATTTGAGCATCAGTAAGTACGATGCCTTCTCTGGCAACTTTTTCCTCAAGTGCCTTCAGGCGCTTACGAAAGTTTTCCAGATCGTGTCGTTGCCAAATGGAGCGCACACCGCTGCCAGAAATGAAGACGCCTTTTTTACGCAGCTGATTACTGGTCCGGTGCTGGCCATGAGCCGGGAACTCAATGGCGTAATCAACAACCGCACGTTCAGTGGCTTCATCAGCACGGTTTTTCAGGTTGGGAACCCGGCGGTTTTGGTTAACCAGAGCGTCAATGCCGCCTTCTGCCGCCAGTTCCTGATAGCGATAAAACGTGTCGCGTGACACCCCCATGATTTTACAGGCTTTTGATACGTTACCGAGTTCTTCGGCGAGATTGAGCAGGCCGACTTTGTGTTTGATGATGGGATTGTTAGTATGAAGCATGAGAGTTACCTCGTGTTTTGTATAAGGATTCGACACCCATATCAAAACCGGTAACTCTCAACCTTTCAAGGTCCAGTGTCAGATCAAGTCGCGACTAATACAATTAATTTGTCTCAGGGTTGTTAGCTCAGTTGGTAGAGCAGTGGACTCTTAATCCATCTGTCGCAGGTTCGAATCCTGCACAACCCACCATGCTACCCCTTGGGTCAGGTGGAACCTGATTGTGTAGCTTCCCGACGACGTACGTGAACTCATGCTGCTACCCTGGCCAAATGTCTAATAACCTCAAGTTCTCTTTCAAGCTCAGCCAGAAACTGGGTTAACGCTTCCTCTATTTCAGCAACCCGTTTATCGTCCTGATGAATTCTCAACTGGTAATAGGCAAGGTCTGGCGGTAGCCTGTCGTCATAGCTGACAAAATCACACCATTTCCTGCCCGTACACATCATTTGCGCATGCATCTGTAGGATGTATTGCTGTTTTGGTTTACCTGTCTTGATGGTCTCTAAATGCGTCCATGTATTGGGGCACTTGATTTCAATCAGACCATCGCACCCTACCAGTCCGTCAGGCGATGCGCCAAATCCTGCAATGTCAGGGTGAAGGATAAAGCCGACCTCGTTCACTTCTGCGTCAAACTGGTTAAGCAGGTACATCTCCCGCGCTACCGGTTCAAGTTCAGTGCCGCGCTGCATGGCGGCGTTTGAGTAACTTTCTTCCACCTTTCCGGTTAGGCGCTGGCATATAAGCTCTGCCATGTAGTTCTGGCGGCTGGCGGTCACGTTGCCGCACCGGGCGGCAAACCATTCATCACTCCGCTGTTGCATGATTTACCTCGCTATATTCTGCATCGACGGGAATGCTTTCCTTGATACGCTCTTTTTCTGCATTGCCGATAATCTGGCGTTCTTCCTGAGTGAGGCTCTTCCATGTCTCCGCGAAAACTTCCATGCTTAGCTGTGCCGCTTCTTCGCACCGGGCAATGAGTGCAGGGCGGCGCTCGTCTGTTTGTTGTCCAACAACAACGCTTGCCGGGCTGCTTTCGATGATCCGTTCTGCTTCGTCGCTGTCGTAAATGCCAGCAAACCCAAATTCCATGCGTGCACACTGAATAAGTGACTTGTGGCGCAGCATACGGGTGGGGTGTGATTGCCACGGCTGGGTATTGCGCTTACACTCGCCCATGTATTCGGTTACTACAGTGGGGTGTTTGCGATCTTTGCGGTAAATCTTGCAGGTGCAAGCCCCCTCTTCCTTGTCGTAGCCGAATTCCATTCCGTCGAACTGAGGATGTTCGTTAATGATCCGCGCCCAACCATCGACACCAACAACCGGAACAATGCAGCCCTTATCAGGGAATGCGTAAATCTCTTTCGTCCACGGGTTAAGCCCGTACTGGTTGGCAACGATAAGTAGGGCGGTAAATTGCTCGTCCGTGACGTTACCCCCCCTTGAACGCCGTATTCTTAAGGGTATCCATCAAATCCGTATCCTGCTCCATACCGAGACGCTCAGCCAGTTTTCCAGCCATTGTTGCTAATGCTGTGTTCATGCTGCATCCTCCGTGCTGTTCTGCCTGTCATAAATCCAAAAAGCCCGCTCCACCTTCACGCGATGGAAAATGGCGTCGAATACTCGCTGACTCTCGGCTTCCTGATAATCAACATCGCTGTCTTCCATGTACTCACAGGCTTGCTCTGTGTAAGCGTCGGGCCAATGCTTTCTGAGCGGATCACGAAACCTTTCGATAGACTTCTCCGCCAATTGCTCAGCCTCTGCGTAACAGTCCTCTGTTATTTCAGGCGGCATTTCTTCCATGATTTTCCGAATGGCCTGTATCTTTGATGGATTAAGCATTGGGGTTCCCCTTCTGATTAACCGTTGCAATAAGCTGCTCGAATAACCGTTGCAGCCAGCTTTTGTTTTTGAAGCTCTGGCCCGTGACGATATTTGAGCGGTGATGTTCGATTGACCGAATCGGGTCAAATTTAATTTCAGGACGCACGATGGGTGCGCCCGCGATAGCAAGTTCCATCGTGGCTTTCCTTGATTTGGATTGATGTATAATTTTGCCGACGAATATCGGCGCGGGTATAAAGAGGCAGTTCTGTGTTATCTATTATCAGTGTGATGTTGATTGCGGCGATAAGCGGATGATGGGAATTCTGAAAGTGTTTCAGTCATACACTAGCGTTAATTTTTTCACCTGCTTTTTAAGCCACTTATTTTCTTCCGTCAGATAGAAAATAGTTGACTTATATACTCTTGTCTCATTGTCATCACAAGGGAGGATGTCAATGCTCATCAAATAATGTGAATCATTAATATTATTGCTGCCGTTGGTGACAGCGACCATGTCACCGAAATCAGGGTGATTGAAGGTCGTGATATGAGGTTTATTAAGTTGCATCATTCAATTCTCCATTGGCTATCAAAATATTTTCGCTTTTCCCAATCTTCCCGACATTCTTTGCAGCAGAAATTACCCTCGGTTGGCTCTTCGCAATTATAGCAGCGCCCGTTAACCGGTAATTCCTTCTCTCGATGATTGGTGATCAGGTGTTGGCGAAAGGTTTCTTCGCTCTGGCTAGCTATATCTACATCATCTGCCATAACGCTATTTAATGCTCCTCAATCGTTTAATGACTTCCGGGTATTGTCCGTTAGCTGTGTTTGAAATAACGCCATATTTTCCAAGCAGCACGACCCAGCCTAAAATTCAATGAACGAGCCGTGATGTATATGTCTGTCTTGCCTTGGCGGTAATGCCATACTCCGTTTTCGGTTTGCTGTACCAGATGCGATGGTTAAGACGTCTGGTAATATCGTACTTTTCAGCGAAACGGTTAATTTGCTCTCTGAACTTGTCCAGTAAGCCGAAATTAATCCGTGGTGCACGTTTGCGCTTGAAGGCCAATTCGATTCGGTTAAGCGCCTTGCGTTTTTCTGGCTTCTGCCCCAATGCCTTGTCGATACGGGATGACACCAGTTCACGCCGGATGGCTTCTGCCTTGCGTCTCGCATGACGGCGAATAGCGGCGTTGGTTTTGTTAACAGGATTAACGGATTTACGGTAAATGATAGTAGCCATGCTCCCCTCCAACAGATGGTTTTGGTGGTGTGGTGAACGGTTATAGTCCTGGTGTTGGCTATAATTTTTATTCAGCCCACCACACCCCAAAAACATCTGGGCAAAGGTTCGGCACGTTGTCGGTGCCTTCCGTAGAGCGCGAGGCTCGTTTTGAAAGAGCATGTATTTGAAATATGCCCCAACCGCCGTCATGTTCCTGTGCCTCGGGCTGGCTACTTACGCTCAGGCAATCGGCGGGTAACTCGAGGTCTTGCATGCCGGGGTATTGCCGTTGCGGGTTGGTGTCCCACCGTCTGGCTGAAGGCTGTCTGGTGGGGTGATGGAGGTTATTAAACACCGTGAATACACTACTGTCAACATTATGTTTATATATTTCGTGTGTCTTTGTTTACTCGATTGACCTAGAAGAGTTTTTCTAGCTGAGAGGAAGATACGTGAAGGTAGGAGCCACATTTGCTTCTGATGTGGCTTGTATTGTGACTAGATAGAAAACTATGGGAGTTAGTGAGGGAAGTGCAAGTTGCTTACCAAAGGCGAGAAGTCCAAAATACCCGACCAATAATATCTACTTCTTGTTCATTAAACTCCTCATCAGGGTACTCTAAACGATTAAAGCTACGTACTACAATTTTTCCCTTGGGGCGCATGTACAGTTGTTTGATTCGCTTTAATCCATCGATGTTTATTGCATACACATCACCGTCATGAATATGTTTATTATTGCAATCAATTGCAACACAAGTCCCATCAGGGATGAATGGCTCCATGCTATTTCCATGGGTTGTGAAGCATACAACGCCATACCCTGAAGAATTAGCTCCCACTCTTCTTAATGTTGATTTTGAAAATCTTAATAAAAAACCGTTGTAATCAACATTTTCAAAACAACCGTCACCAGCGGCTAGTTCTATGTCTTTATAGAACGGAATCTCTACCTCATCATTGTTCAAAGGTGTTTTTCGATCCCATGAGCAGATGCTGCCCCATTCATCTTCTGGTGGCAGTTCAGGATTATTGTTACTTGCAGCTTTAGCAGACCCTTTTCCGTTGAGTAACCAATCTAGAGAGTATCCAAATAGAGTGCTTAATTTTTGAGCTGACTCTCGGCTTATGGCATTTCTTTTCAACCAGTTATGTAGAGTTTGTGGGGATACGTTTAATTTTTCAGCAAAGGCTCGCTGATTTAAGCCTTCCTGCATCATCACATGCTTTAATCGTTTAGTAATATTATTCATAGCTAGGTTCTCCGCAAGTACAGAGTAAACTTTTAGTTGATTTTATCAATAACCATGGTGTTGACGTAGAGGTATTGGTGATATAAACTTGGTGTTTACGTAAGAACTAGACTCAACAGGGAGATATTTTGTTAACTCCATTAGATAAAGCAGTGCTTGCCGTAGGAGGCAGGCAAAAAACTCTTGCGGAACGCTTAGATATTTCTGCCCAAGCTGTATCTCAGATTAAAAAGAGAGGTGGTGTCCTCCCCAAAAAACGCATGAAAGACCTATTGGTTATTACTGGATTGAACATAGAAGAACTGTATCCAGATGTTTTTAATCACTAAAGGCATGAACCCCACCGGTCATTAAATGGATTTTTCAGCCTAACCAGTAGCACCGCTCTTTACAACGGACACTCGTCCTACGGAAGCCACCGACAACGTGGCGAACTCAACATCCCACAGTAACAAACTCACTGTGACTGCCTCACGGCTTCGTCACGTCTGTTGATTACCAAATTACAGGTGCCGTGTATCTACACGCGCATCCGATAACCTATTTTTTTCAACAAGGAAATTATCACAAATGGAACAGGCAAAAACACGCAAAAATTCTGCGGTTGAGTTCATTAGCCGTCACCTCGTTACAGCAGCATATCAGGCCATTGTCCGAGTACGCCAGACCAACATCGCAAAAATGCTCGGTGTCGCCGATTCAACCGTCCTGCGCCGCTCAGAGAAGCTCACCGAGATGATGGATATCTTAGCCGCCAGTGGTGTGCAGGATTTTGTCTTCGAGGGCGAGAAGAAGATGCCGCTGGATGAATACCGCTATCTGCTTCGTTCAGCGATGGAATTTGCGAAGTATCAACTGGAAGCGGCTGAATCTGTATCAGGCGACGAATGCCTTGCTGCATAGGAGGGGAACATGATGCAAGCACAAAAGAAAAAGCCGAACAGTGCGCGAACACTTTTTCGGCGTAAGAAAACAAAAAACCTATTGAATTCACGAGAGATTATGGCAAGAAATAACCGGAATTTCAAGCAGAAAGAGGAACGTGTGCATCCCGATTCACCTGATGGATTAGTTGTCGCTGCCGTCAATAACAAGCCGTTCGCTGAGCGGCTCATCAATGTGTTCAGACTGGCTAAATCGAGGGTGAAAAAAGATGAGCGTCGTTAGTTTAGCCGAAGCAAGAGAGGCCAGAAGGCCGCAGGAGTCGCCAAGAAATGGCGGTAAGGGGTTTGCCTTGCTGCACCGTAAAATCATGGATACGCCGTTCTACAAAGATCCAGAGGCGTCGCATTTATGGATTCACCTGCTACTGAGAGCCAATTACGAACCAACGGTTGTACAAACTGAGAATGGTGATGTGTTGTGCCAACGAGGACAGTTCATTAGCGGAAGAAACTCTCTGGCGTTCGAAACAGGCATTGGGTCTAACAGGGTTCAGTATCTTCTCAGAAAGTACCAAAAATTGGGGATGATCAGCACTCAGAGCAATAAGAAATTCACCGTTTTTACCGTCATAAAATACGATGAATATCAGCAATTTTCTGTACCAACAGATTACCAACAAATTACCAACGCAAAACCAGTGGTATCAACGCCTACGGCGGAGGTTGTACCAACAGATTACCAACAAATTACCACAGAGAAAGAATTAAATAATAACTCATTAGATAAATCTAATGAGTGTGCATCAGCAGCAGAAAATCAGGAGGAAAAAAAGCCCTCGTTATTCTGCCAAGACGTTGTTGATGCCTACCACGAAATTCTTCCAGAAGCGCCAAGCATTCGGCTGCTAAGCGAGAAGCGTAAAAACCTGATCCGCACCTTCTGGAAGAAGGCCGGGTTATCACTCGCAAGCTGGACAACAAGCCATTCACTATCGAAGCGTGGCGGGAGTATCTCGGATACATCTCGCTAAACTGCCGCTGGATGCTGGAAAGCCGACCTAACCAGAAAACCGGGACCACATGGCGCAAGCGTGATTTCGAGTTTACCTCAACGACAACACGTACCTGAAAGTCAGGGAAGGGGGCCATGATGACAATGACCGCTGATTACCTTGTCCCGCCAAGCAGCATTGAAGCTGAGCAATCGGTTATCGGTGGGCTGCTGCTGGACGCACAAAGCGACCGTGCTCAGAAGGTTTTTTCCTTCCTGAAGCCGGATGCGTTTTACAACCGGCAGCATGCTGTAATCTACCGTGCCATGCAGGGCATGAACACCGGGCGAAAGACGTTAGACCTGCTGACGTTATCTGAACAGTTGGAAAGCTCTGGTGACCTTGAGCACATCGGCGGGTTTGCGTATCTGGCAGAAACGCAGCGTTCAACGCCAAGTGCGGCAAACATCGTAACCTACGCCAATGTGGTACGTGAGAAAGCCATGGAGCGCTACGCCATTGAGCAAGCCAACAAAGCGTTGGAAATCCTCTACGCGCGCAACGGAATGACCACCGCTGAAAAGTTGGAACAGTTTCAGGCGCTGGCGATGCAGTTGGATGCTAAGACGAAATCAGGCGTAACAAGGTGTGCGGTTCCGTTCGCTGATGCGTTTGGAGCGCTGGGCTAACGTTGTTGAAAAGCGATTAACCAGGGATCCATCAGCGATTGGGTTGACGACAGGGATTAATCTCTGGATGACATGCTGGAGCCGAAGCGGGTAGTGAGGGTTTCTTTTTTGTTGTTGGGGCAAGGCCAAAAATGGGAAAACGACCCTGTACACACAAATTGCACTTAACTGCGCGATGAATGAAAAGCTGCCAACAATCGCATTTAGTCTTGAGATGCCAGAGGAACAGATTGTTGAAAAATCAGTATCTCAGGCATCTGTGTGTGTTCATCAAATTTTATCTTGATGGGTATGACGATAGCCATTTGCGTTAGCTCTAGTCAAGGGCGCAGAGGTTGCCGAGAGTAATAACCTGTTTATCGATGACGCCCCGGGCTTACCACTGTGCTCACATCGTTGCAGAAAGTCGCCGTATCAAGCGTGAGCGTG
>NZ_JBSPEY010000006.1:0-127229 GCF_053848865.1 Symbiopectobacterium sp. Eva_TO
ACGTTGTTGATGCCTACCACGAAATTCTTCCAGAAGCGCCAAGCATTCGGCTGCTAAGCGAGAAGCGTAAAAACCTGATCCGCACCTTCTGGAAGAAGGCGGGGTTATCACTCGCAAGCTGGACAACAAGCCATTCACTATCGAAGCGTGGCGGGAGTATCTCGGATACATCTCGCTAAACTGCCGCTGGATGCTGGAAAGCCGACCTAACCAGAAAACCGGGACCACATGGCGCAAGCGTGATTTCGAGTTTTACCTCAACGACAACACGTACCTGAAAGTCAGGGAAGGGGGCCATGATGACAATGACCGCTGATTACCTTGTCCCGCCAAGCAGCATTGAAGCTGAGCAATCGGTTATCGGTGGGCTGCTGCTGGACGCACAAAGCGACCGTGCTCAGAAGGTTTTTTCCTTCCTGAAGCCGGATGCGTTTTACAACCGGCAGCATGCTGTAATCTACCGTGCCATGCAGGGCATGAACACCGGGCGAAAGACGTTAGACCTGCTGACGTTATCTGAACAGTTGGAAAGCTCTGGTGACCTTGAGCACATCGGCGGGTTTGCGTATCTGGCAGAAACGCAGCGTTCAACGCCAAGTGCGGCAAACATCGTAACCTACGCCAATGTGGTACGTGAGAAAGCCATGGAGCGCTACGCCATTGAGCAAGCCAACAAAGCGTTGGAAATCCTCTACGCGCGCAACGGAATGACCACCGCTGAAAAGTTGGAACAGTTTCAGGCGCTGGCGATGCAGTTGGATGCTAAGACGAAATCAGGCGTAACAAGGTGTGCGGTTCCGTTCGCTGATGCGTTTGAGCGCTGGGCTAACGTTGTTGAAAAGCGATTAACCAGGGATCCATCAGCGATTGGGTTGACGACAGGGATTAAATCTCTGGATGACATGCTGGAGCCGAAGCGGGTAGTGAAGGGTTCTCTTTTTGTTGTTGGGGCAAGGCCAAAAATGGGAAAAAAACGACCCTGTACACACAAATTGCACTTAACTGCGCGATGAATGAAAAGCTGCCAACAATCGCATTTAGTCTTGAGATGCCAGAGGAACAGATTGTTGAAAAATCAGTATCTCAGGCATCTGGTGTGTGTTCATCAAATTTTTATCTTGATGGGTATGACGATAGCCAATTTGCGTTAGCTCTAGTCAAGGGCGCAGAGGTTGCCGAGAGTAATAACCTGTTTATCGATGACGCCCCGGGCTTACCACTGGCTCACATCGTTGCAGAAAGTCGCCGTATCAAGCGTGAGCGTGGTGTGGTGGGTATGATTCTGGTTGACTACCTGACCCTGATGAAAGCCGAAAAAGCCGAACGTAATGATTTGGCCTACGGGATTATCACGAAGGGTCTGAAGGCGTTGGCGAAAGAGTTGAATTGCGTTGTCGTGCTGCTTACCCAACTTAACCGCGACCTTGAAAAAGAATCAACAAGCGGCCGTTACCGAGCGATTCACGCGATACCGGACAGATAGAGCAGGATTGTGACTACTGGCTAGGCATTTATCGTGAAGGTGCATACGACGAGAACGCCAACCAGTCAGCAACTGAATTACTGTTACGGTTAAATCGTCACGGTAGGACGGGCGTTGTTTTCACTGAACAACGGAACGGTGCTATTTACGACTGCGACCAAGCCGCGGAACGCAAGAAGCGCGAAAAGCGTGAAGAAAACCAAAAACCATACGCCAAAAAAGGCGGCGGTGGTTGGTAGGCAAACAAACAGGAGGAGTGATATGGCTTTCGTATCGCAAATAAACAGAACTGGCTACGGTAATGGTAAAAAACCATTGAGCCAGACCCTGACCATCAGGAAAACACCCTCTGGCGCAACCGGAGGTTATATTTCTCTCGACACTGGATTGCGAGGTCAATCTGTAGATATCCAAATCGATGAGGATAGAAAAATAATACGCATCGGAAAAATGGATGATGGGATAAAAATAAACTCAAAACAAGGTTCGTTCTCTTGCTCAATTAGCGTTTTTAATGAGACGGGGCCGCGGAGAATCCCACTAACGGACGGCGGTGATGGGTGGTGGTACGGGAAATACGCTGATGAATAGGCTTTGTTGAATAATAGGGAATCATGCTGTTTTGCCATACTCGTTTTGGCAGAAAATTCTTGTCACCCTAGGTGTGCCGTTTTCTTACACGGCCTAACTGCATGATTTTAAGTTGCCAGGATCCGCAGTTTCACTGGAGGGGCAGCGGCTTTGTTGAATAAATAGAAAGTTTGGTTAATCATCGGATCAGATCACCATAGTTGTTTCAACATCAGGTCTCCATGGCAAAACAAAATTTTAAAATCACTAACTGGCCCTCCTATAACAAGGCCCTCAAGCAGCGCGGTTCTCTAACCGTATGGCTAGATGAATCAGCCATTGCTGCATGGACGGAAAAAACGACTACTGAACGGCGTGGACGACCGCTCCACTACTCAGATATGGCCATCACCACAGTCCTGATGATGAAACGCGTGTTTGGCCTTTCATTGAGGGCTTTACAGGGTTTTGTTGACTCGATTTTTAAACTGATTAAATTGTCGCTGCATTGTCCAGACTATTCGCTGCTCAGCAAGCGAGCAAAGACAGTGAACATCAGCATAAAAACGCCAACCCGTGGTGAAATCTCACATCTGGTCATTGATGGAACCGGCCTGAAGGTCTTTGGCGAAGGCGAATGGAAAGTCCGGCAGCATGGTGCCGACAGACGCAGGGTGTGGCGTAAGCTGCATCTGGCAGTAGACAGTGCGACGCATGAGATTATCTGTGCGGATTTGTCGCTCAGTGGTACGACTGATGCCCAGGCTCTACCGGCACTGATAAACCAGACCCACCGGAAAATCAGAGAGGCATCGGCTGACGGCGTTTACGATACAGGTTACTGCCATGATGCTCTGCTGAGGAAGAAAATAAGGCCGCTTATCCCGCCGCGAAGGGGGGCGCAATATTGGCCGGACCACTACCACGAGCGTAACCACGCTGTTGCAAATCAGCGCCTGAGCGGCAGCAAGGATACCTGGAAAAATAAAGTGGGCTATCACCGACGCTCAGTGGCTGAAACGGCCATGTTCCGGTTCAAAACGCTTCTGGGTGGTCATTGTAGTGGTCAACTAATATTGGCCACTACATACGCAGTTCCGTCACCGGCTACATGTGCTGCGTGAAGATAAAGCAAAAGGAGAGGTCTCGTATACCACACGGCAGGACAGGTTCGGCACGGTAAACACAGGGGGTGACGCATGATTATCATCGCGGTGGTTATTTACTTATTCATGGCAGGAATGATGTCGGGATGGATTCACACAAAGCTTAAAGAGGGTGGAAAAAAAGAATACCTAGCCCTTTGCGCCATCTTCTGGGGCTGCCTGTGGCCGGTGACGTTGTGGAGGATGATTGCATGAAGCTGATCAACTACATCCTCAACCTCTTCACCCCAATCACCCCTCAAGTACAGCCAACCAGCTATCAGAGTTGGGATGCAGCTCCAACGCGGAGGAAAGCCAAATGAGAGACATAAAGCAGGTTATGGAACGCTGGGGGGCATGGGCGGCAGATAATCGGGAGGATGTTTACTGGCCTCCTATCGCCGCTGGCTTTTCCGGTCTCATTCCGTCAAGGGTTCGGAGTCGCATTCAGTGTTGCGATGAAGATGGGTTGATTATTTCTAACGTAATGGCTGGGTTACACACTAAGCATCCAGTGGCCCATAACCTGCTGTTTGATTACTACGTATTTGGGAAAACATTTATGCAACTGGCTAGTGATCACCATTGCTCTGATGGACACATAGGAAAGAAGTTGCAGAACGCCGAGGGAGTCATTGATGGCTACCTGATGGCGCTGGATATCAGGCTTGAAATGGATAAATATGTCGGGCGTGAGGTGCCAGCTTGATAAGTGCCTGTGATGGTAA
The DNA here is from genome assembly GCF_053848865.1 of Symbiopectobacterium sp. Eva_TO. NCBI lineage: Bacteria > Pseudomonadati > Pseudomonadota > Gammaproteobacteria > Enterobacterales > Enterobacteriaceae > Symbiopectobacterium > Symbiopectobacterium sp. Eva_TO. Next base: position 3,927 of record NZ_JBSPEY010000006.1, read on the forward strand.
TACTATCCAGTCGGGTGCTTGAGGCTTTCTGCCTTAAGCATTAGCCGATGGCAGAAAGAGAAAAGCCCCAAGTGACTTTAACATCAACTTGAGGCCCTTTCATGTCTCGACAACATAAAGGTAGCCTCTTACGCGCCGAAAGGCAAGAGAAGCAACCATGAAGCAGCAAACGGCGATTCTGATCGCCACTATCGTGATAGCGGCGGCAGTTGCCGTCATTCTGGTGACGAGAAAAGACCTCTGTGAGGTAAGGCTCCGAACCGGACACGCGGAGGTTGCTGTATTCATGGATTACGAACCTAAGTAAGAGCAACCGGTGGGGAGAAGTCCCCACCAACTCTTTGTTGTCGCCGTCAGCCTCAATGCACCCGCCCGCCTTTCCTTCTTCCAACCCCCACCCCACAAACATTGACACAAACAGATATCCGGGGCTATATTCCCTGTGCAGCCGCAAAATCGGTTGTCGGGATTTGCAACCCGGATAGAGAGAATCGCGCATAAGCCGCGTTAGCGGTTTTTTTATGCGCAAAGCACGGTCGTATCCAAATTATGGTGGGCTGTGCGGGGGCAGAGAAATCTGCGCCGGTTGATTCTCCCCGGTATTGCAAACCTCGCAAAGCTCACCACCCTAAGATTTGCAACTGACGGTGGTGATAATTCAACATTAGGAGAATTATCATGTCAGCATTGGCTATAAAACCTATCGCATTTTCATTCCATGAAACTCATGATGTACGCCTTCAGATGATCGGCAATAATCCGTGGTTTTGCCTGAAAGATGTATGCGAAGTTCTGGACATCAAGAACGTGAGCCAGCTTTCGGCTCAGCTTGACGAAAAGGGTATATGTAAAACATACACCCCTACAAAAGGCGGTAAGCAACAACTTACCTTTGTTAACGAACCCAACCTCTACCGAGTCATTTTCCGTAGCAATAAGCCAGAAGCCAAGCAATTTCAGGATTGGGTATTCAACGAGGTTTTACCAACAATCCGTAAGACGGGCAGCTACGAGAGAAACGCAGTAGTAGACCCATTGTCACCTAACGATATGAGCAACCTTACTCGCCTTGTCTGGCTAATGACCAATGGCATGAAGTTCGAGAGGGCGTGGAATGCTGGTGTATGGCATTGCCTGCGCTCTGTAACCGGTAGACCATCACCGGAACCCTTCTCAGTAAATGATTTGCCAGCTCTCGGTGAAGAATGTCGCAGGCTGTTGAAAGTGACATCGAGATTTAACTCGGTAGTCTACGACTTCGAGAAAGAGGTTATCCGCTCGGTAGTCAGGCGGCGTGGCAACATGGAGTCGATGATCGAAAAGATGAAAGGCCAAATGCTGGAATTTCAGGACAATGAACGCGACGGCATGCTCGCGCTGGATAAGTTATGCGAGTCCGGCGTAAAAGATTTACTTTATCGCCAATAAGGTGTTTACGTACGTAAAAAACGCAATATCATGGTAAGGATGCCATCAAGGTATCAAGCTTATAGCCTCGACTTTGGTTGGGGCTTTTGCCTATTGATAGTGACTGATTGCTCAATAAAATCATCACGTTGCACATCTGACTTGTTGTCCCGTCCATATCAGTTTTGCACAGATGTGCGATAAGGCCCCGGTTAATGCCGGGGCTTTTCTTTTGTGCGCCGGGCATGGCGCGTAGCGCCTTGACGGGCGCTGTCCCTTGACCGTGGTGGTCAAAGGGCGACTTGGAGGTGAAAGTCCTCTACACACCCGGCAAGGGGAAGTGTTAGCCGAACGGCAAGGGTGCTCATCGCGAGGTGAGATCTTAAGGAAGCTGAAGGCAAAATGCTGAAACGCGCAGGCCTGTTATCACTGCTGGAGTTGCACAGACAGTTCCAGTGTTGTAAATGAAACGCCGTATGCGGAACCGCACGTACGGTGTTGTGAGAGGACGGCGGGAGTGATCCCGCCTCCTACTCGATCTAAAGGTTTCAGCGCTGACTATTAGTTTTGCATTTTGGACAGAAGCGCGACAGAAACTCACAAAGCCCTGTTGTTTTATCATTGGAGCCTGATGAGTGAAGTAATGTGCTGAATTCTGATTCCAATTGTTCAAATTTCTTCAGGTAATCGGTAGGGCTTAGCTCCTCGGACAGTCTGCGAAGATATTCAAAAGCAAGTTGGCGGGCTGTTGGTTTATTGTTCATGGCGATGTCCTTGTCGTTATGGGTAGGCAGTCTGATAAGTACTGGTAACTCAAGTTAAGCATAATTCGTGTTTGACGCATTTTTCAAGGCTACGCTCCGGCGTGGCCTTTTTTCTGACCGACAGCCACCCTAGACGAGGTGGAGCGATGAAATCTATGGAAAAATACACCACCGGCTCCGCCTAAAGCTGAAGCCTTACTGCGTGCCTCCGTGGTGATTTTTTATACACTGACGGAGTTTCATTAAACACATTAACATAAGGAAAATTGCAATGAAAAAATATGAAACTGGCAATACTGACTACCTGTCTCTGCCTCTCGGTGCCGGTGTCTTTTAGCGCCTTGGTCGCATCTGATGTCACCGAAAATATAATGACGGGAGCACAGGTTCACACCGTGACCCAAACGGTCAAATCGGGTTTTATCTCAATAGCGAATGGTCGTAATTGCGCAGTAGCAAGTGCAGATAATCATAGTAGCATTCTGTCGCCGGCTTTGTTGAATAAATAGAAAGTTTGGGTAATCATCGGATCAGATCACCATAGTTGTTTCAACATCAGGTCTCCATGGCAAAACAAAATTTTAAAATCACTAACTGGCCCTCCTATAACAAGGCCCTCAAGCAGCGCGGTTCTCTAACCGTATGGCTAGATGAATCAGCCATTGCTGCATGGACGGAAAAAACGACTACTGAACGGCGTGGACGACCGCTCCACTACTCAGATATGGCCATCACCACAGTCCTGATGATGAAACGCGTGTTTGGCCTTTCATTGAGGGCTTTACAGGGTTTTGTTGACTCGATTTTTAAACTGATTAAATTGTCGCTGCATTGTCCAGACTATTCGCTGCTCAGCAAGCGAGCAAAGACAGTGAACATCAGCATAAAAACGCCAACCCGTGGTGAAATCTCACATCTGGTCATTGATGGAACCGGCCTGAAGGTCTTTGGCGAAGGCGAATGGAAAGTCCGGCAGCATGGTGCCGACAGACGCAGGGTGTGGCGTAAGCTGCATCTGGCAGTAGACAGTGCGACGCATGAGATTATCTGTGCGGATTTGTCGCTCAGTGGTACGACTGATGCCCAGGCTCTACCGGCACTGATAAACCAGACCCACCGGAAAATCAGAGAGGCATCGGCTGACGGCGCTTACGATACAGGTTACTGCCATGATGCTCTGCTGAGGAAGAAAATAAGGCCGCTTATCCCGCCGCGAAGGGGGGCGCAATATTGGCCGGACCACTACCACGAGCGTAACCACGCTGTTGCAAATCAGCGCCTGAGCGGCAGCAACGATACCTGGAAAAAGAAAGTGGGCTATCACCGACGCTCAGTGGCTGAAACGGCCATGTTCCGGTTCAAAACGCTTCTGGGTGGTCATCTAAGTCTGCGTGACTACGATGCTCAGGTGGGTGAAGCCATGGCGATGGTCAAAGCGCTTAACCGGATCACGCTATTAGGAATGCCGAACAGTATTCGCATCACGTAACAATCGACCTGGGGGCACAGTCGTTACAAGTTCTGATTTATTCAACAAAGCCTCTGTCGCCTTGCCCATCGCAACCGTCTCAGCCAGAAGAAATTATCACGGTCTATTATATTGAGCTGCAAAATGGCATGTGTTTAGAGGACAGGGGCGGTAGCACAGTGGCGTTAAAAAGATGCCGTATTGGTGACGGCAAGCAGCAGTGGAAAAGGGGGGTTAACGCAGGAACTGAGTTGAAAAATGTGGTGACCGGAAAATGTCTTACCACTCAAGGGTTAAACAAGCAATTGAAAGTGGCGTCCTGTAACGGCTCGCCGGCTCAGTATTGGAAACTGCCTCAGTAACCCACAACCCATGATGAGATGAAGGCTGCCTTAGGGTGGCCTTTTTCGTTACTGTTTTGTTTAAAATCCGCCCTAAGTAAGCCGTCAATATGCCTGAAAAAGAGCCTGCATTCTGGTACGCCTTTATCAACTGGATACAACGTTATCAGACGGAATTTGGCTATGCGACGCTGGCGGCCTTGTTTTCTTTTTTGCGCAACGCGTGTGGCAAAAGTTCATGGAGTCGACGCTTATTCGATGCGTTGTCATGCAGTGCCCTGGCATTCTTTGTCAAACCCTTATTGAGCCTGGTCGAAGATATCTTTACCTGGTCATTGCCTACCGCTGCGCCAGAAGTCTTGGCGGTTTATATCGGTTATGTGGGAACAGATTATATCCGTGAGCGCATAAAGGCGTTTACACGACATAGGGATCTGAAGTAACGATGCAAATGAGTTCGCAAGGATTAGCACGGATAAAGGCGTTTGAGGGCATTAAGCTCAATGCCTATCACTGCAGCGCTGAAAAATGGACTGTCGGCTACGGGCATACCACCGGCGCCAAGGCAGAGGGTGTTATTACGCCAGCGCAGGCGGACACTTTTCTGCGTGACGATATCGACGCCGTGGTTGAAGAGCTGAATGCCTTGATAACCGTGCCGGTGAGCCAGAATCAGTTTGATGCATTGTGTTCACTGGTTTTCAATATCGGCATCGGGGCTTTTGGCACTTCGACGTTGCTTAAGAAGCTGAATGAAGGTGATTACTCTGGTGCAGCGGCAGAGTTTCCCAAATGGTGCCATGTCACCGTCAAGGGTAAAAAATTACCGCTGCCCGGCTTGATTAAGCGCCGCCAGGAAGAGAAAGCCCTGTTTGAATCAGTGATTAATAACTGAATTAAAGCGTTTGTAACCCATTAATCCAACTCAATGAGCCTTGGCATCGTCCAGGGCTTTTTTCGCCTGCGCATCCTCGTGCGCATCAACCAAGAGTCTTTCGGGATATGAGCCTGAGACAGAGTGGCGGTTTCATCGCTAACCACTCTTGGGCCACTCATGTCTGCGAGGCAGGCTCTATCACCAAAAGGAAATAGTGATGCAATTAGTGGAAATAAAGAAACTTGATCTTGTAGCGAATACTATGGCGATTGCTGAAGGTGTTAAGAAAGATCATGACACCATCATCAAGCTTGTTGACCACAATAAAGCCGATCTGGAAGAGTTCGGGCCACTCGGATTTGAAATCCGTATGGTTGAAAGAAGTCAAGGTGGTGGCAACCTCTCTCGGGCGGCTTTTCTGTGAGACAGGCTCGTTTTCTATAGGAAATATCGATATGCAATTAGTAATTTCTGATGTTGCCGTTAAGCAAGACAAGGATGGTCGCTATTGCCTGAATGATTTACATAAGGCTGCTGGCTCGGAACGCCGTAATGATCCGCATGATTGGATGCGTCTTAAACAAACCAAGGACCTCATCAATTTATTGAGCGATACGGGGATTCCCGTAACGACCATAAAGGGTGGTAAAAATCAAGGAACATTCGTATGTAAGGAATTAGTTTATTCCTACGCAATGTGGATTAGCCCAGAGTTTAATCTTAAGTTCATTCGCACCTTTGATGCCTTGGCTGCTAAAGAAAAGATCCGCATGTCGTATCGAGATACAGCACGCCTTGAGTACAAGCCAATGACTGACGCTATCAAGCATGAGCGCGAGTCTCAGGAAAAGCAGATTGCCCCACACCATTTCAGCAACGAGGCCGACCTGATTAACCGGATAGCACTTGATATGACGGCGGCTAAATTCCGTGTTCATCACGAAATAGGTAAGCAGGAGAGTATCCGCGACTACCTGACCCCTGAGCAGATTCACTGCATTACCGAATTACAGCGCGCAAACACGGTGTTCATCAGCATGGCTTGGGACTTTGAGCACAGAAAAGAAGTGCTGAAAGGAATGTTTGATCGCAATCACCGTCAACCACTGATTGAAGAACAACACCGACTGGCGGCTTAGTATGACAAAAAGAGAAACGTTGAGGCTCGATTAATCCGGGCCGTTTTGTGTCCGCAATATCCCCGCGCACCGAATGTAGTGGTCAACTAATATTGGCCACCGCATTAGACTGTATGTAGAACAGTCGCTCAGATTCGTTTGGAGTTAAGCCGCCGTTATACCAGTGAGGCCGGATAGCGCTGTAATACCCCGTGATGTAGCGGATAATCGCGTCCTGGGCTTCGCTGAAGCTGTTGTAACCCTTTGTCGGCACCCATTCTGTCTTCAGGCTGCGGAAGAACCGCTCCATTGGCGCATTATCCCAGCAGTTACCCCGCCGACTCATACTCTGCTTTATCCGGCAGCGCCACAGGGCTTGCCGGTATTGACGGCTGGTATAGTGGCTGCCCTGGTCGCTGTGGAACATGACTCCTGTTGGTTGTCCCCGGAGTTCCCAGGCCATCTGCAACGCTTTAACTGTCAGCGCCGAGTCCGGCGACGTCGACATGGCCCAGCCCACCGGTTTGCGGGCGAACAGGTCTAGCACCACCGCAAGGTAAGCCCAGCATTTGCCCGTCCAGATGTAGGTCACATCGCCGCACCAGACCTGATCCGGCGCGGTAACCGCGAACTGGCGGTTGAGATAGTTCGGTATTTCAACGTGTTCATTGCCGCCGCGTTTGTATTTGTGAGCCGGTCGCTGGCAGCTAGCGATACCCAGCTCCTTCATCAGCTTGCCAGCCAGCCAGCGCCCCATTTTGACACCAGAGCTGCCGGTGACGATGGTCGCGATACTTCGAGCGCCGGCAGAGCCGCCGCTGGCGTTCCAGGCTTCCATGACGCGACTACACTTAACCACGCGCTCACCGTCGGGTTCATTAGCGGAAGCCTGCCAGTGCCTGTAGCTGCTGCGATGTACCTCAAAAGTTTGGCACAACGCCGTGACCGGGTATCGCGCCCTCAGCCTGTCGACTACCGTGAACCGTTGAGTGAGTCCGACATTAAGAGCGCCGTAGCCTTTTTTAGGATTTCGTTCTCCATTTCAAGGCATTGGACTTTTTTCTTCATCTCACGCAGCTCGAGCTGTTCAGGGGTAAGAGGAAGTCCCGTTGGCGTTTTTCCCTGTCGTTCAAGGCGAAGCTTATTGACCCAGCGACTAATGGCAGAATGGCTGACATTAACCGCCTCTGCGGCCTTAACGTATGTGTAGCCGTGGTCGACAACCAGCTTTGCGGCTTCGAGCTTAAATTCCGCCGTAAAATGTTTACCCATGAGGTCACCTGTCGTGTTGATGAGGTGAGCATATCACCTCCGATCAGGTGGCCAGTATCAGTGTGCCACTACACCCCAAATTCCACCTTCATGTTATACGCACGTTTGATGCAGCCGTTGCCAAAGAGCAGATACGTATTTCGTACCGTGATATGGCTCGTCTCGAATACAAGCCAATGACCGATGCTATCAAGCACGAGCGCGAGGCACATGGCAAGACGATTGCCCCACATCACTTCAGCAACGAAGCTGACCTGATTAACCGCATCGCTTTGGATATGACGGCGGCCAGGTTCCGCGTCTATCACGATATCGGCAAGAAAGAATCCATCCGTGACTATCTAACGCCAGAGCAGATCCACTGCATTACCGAACTGCAACGCGCCAACACGGTATTCATTGGCATGGGATGGGACTTTGAGCAACGCAAGGCCATGCTGATGGGAATATTTAACAAAAACCATCGCCAACCGTTGATTGAAGAACAGCACCGACTGGCAGCATGATGCGCTGGAAACTCTTTGCACTCGCCGCGATGTTCACGACGATGATTGCGCTCGCTATCGCGGTGAGGGTCCAGCACGTCGAAATCACTCGGCTGCAGCAGTTGAATCAATCGCTGGTCGCCGAGCGTGACGCCGCCCGCGCACAGTTTATCCACTATGAACAGGCGGTAGCGCTGTTCAACCAGATAGCTGGAGCGACACAGAATGCACATCAGCACGCGGTGCAGAATTTCCAGCCCCGCATTATCCAGATACGTGAGGCCATTACGCCTGAGCGCTGTGCTCGTCTGCCTGTGCCTGTCGGGGCTGTTAAGCGGATGCGTGCGCACGCAGACCAGATACCTGCCCATCCCGCCCGCGCCGATACCGGCCACACTGCTCGATGATTGCCCACCGCCGGTTATCCCGGAAAACATGACTTGGGGCGACAGCGTGATACTCAACGAGAAGCTGCTGCTGGCGCTGGAAATATGCAATCAGGATAAGGCGGCGCTGAGACAGATTGAGGCAATGCGAAAATAAAATTAATTAAGGGGAGGTAAATATAACTTTTCAAAAATAGCGGGTTTCTATTACTGGATAAAAATTAAAATTTGTTAATCATTGAATGTAAACAACTAAAAATAAATATATCTTAGGAGATTGATTATGGGCACTAATTCTATTTTGATTCTTTCTTTATATTCAGCGGGTTTTGCTGCTATTATGTAGTGGCACACTGATACTGGCCACCTGATCGGAGGTGATATGCTCACCTCATCAACACGACAGGTGACCTCATGGGTAAACATTTTACGGCGGAATTTAAGCTCGAAGCCGCAAAGCTGGTTGTCGACCACGGCTACACATACGTTAAGGCCGCAGAGGCGGTTAATGTCAGCCATTCTGCCATTAGTCGCTGGGTCAATAAGCTTCGCCTTGAACGACAGGGAAAAACGCCAACGGGACTTCCTCTTACCCCTGAACAGCTCGAGCTGCGTGAGATGAAGAAAAAAGTCCAATGCCTTGAAATGGAGAACGAAATCCTAAAAAAGGCTACGGCGCTCTTAATGTCGGACTCACTCAACGGTTCACGGTAGTCGACAGGCTGAGGGCGCGATACCCGGTCACGGCGTTGTGCCAAACTTTTGAGGTACATCGCAGCAGCTACAGGCACTGGCAGGCTTCCGCTAATGAACCCGACGGTGAGCGCGTGGTTAAGTGTCGCCGCGTCATGGAAGCCTGGAACGCCAGCGGCGGCTCTGCCGGCGCTCGAAGTATCGCGACCATCGTCACCGGCAGCTCTGGTGTCAAAATGGGGCGCTGGCTGGCTGGCTGGCAAGCTGATGAAGGAGCTGGGTATCGCTAGCTGCCAGCGACCGGCTCACAAATACAAACGCGGCGGCAATGAACACGTTGAAATACCGAACTATCTCAACCGCCAGTTCGCGGTTACCGCGCCGGATCAGGTCTGGTGCGGCGATGTGACCTACATCTGGACGGGCAAATGCTGGGCTTACCTTGCGGTGGTGCTAGACCTGTTCGCCCGCAAACCGGTGGGCTGGGCCATGTCGACGTCGCCGGACTCGGCGCTGACAGTTAAAGCGTTGCAGATGGCCTGGGAACTCCGGGGACAACCAACAGGAGTCATGTTCCACAGCGACCAGGGCAGCCACTATACCAGCCGTCAATACCGGCAAGCCCTGTGGCGCTGCCGGATAAAGCAGAGTATGAGTCGGCGGGGTAACTGCTGGGATAATGCGCCAATGGAGCGGTTCTTCCGCAGCCTGAAGACAGAATGGGTGCCGACAAAGGGTTACAACAGCTTCAGCGAAGCCCAGGACGCGATTATCCGCTACATCACGGGGTATTACAGCGCTATCCGGCCTCACTGGTATAACGGCGGCTTAACTCCAAACGAATCTGAGCGACTGTTCTACATACAGTCTAATGCGGTGGCCAATATTAGTTGACCACTACATTACTACTCATGAGTTTCTTGATGAAGAAGCTTGTGAGCAGGCAAAAAGAAAATTTGAAGACGCATTTAAAGAGATACAAGGTATTAAAGCTTCTGCTATATGCGTAAAAAAGACAGTTAACCCTCTCTATATTTAACTGTTTAAAAAAGCAAGATAAAAAAGGTAAACGCAATGACAGCATTAACGTGGCTTTGTTGAATAAATCAGAACTTGTGACTACTGCTCCCCTAGCAGATCGATTGTTATGCGATCCGGATGCTGTTCGGCATTCCTAACAGCGTCATTTTGTTAAGCGCTTTGACCATCGCCATTGCCTCACCTACCTGCGCATCATAGTCACGTAGACTTAGATGAGCGCCCAGAAGCGTTTTGAACCGGAATATCGCTGTTTCAGCCACTGAGCGTCGATGATAACCCACTTTCTTTTTCCAGACATCGTTACTACCGCTTAGACGCTGATTCGCAACCGCGTGGTTACGCTCATGGTATCGGTCTGGCCAGTATTGCGCCCCACGTCGTGGAGCAATAAGAGGCCTTATCTTCTTCCTCAGCAGCGCATCATGACAGTAGCGGGTATCGTAAGCGCCATCAGCCGACGCTTCCCTGATTTTCCGGTGGGTCTGGTTTATCAGAGCGGGTAGGGCCTGAGCATCCGTCGTACCGCTGAGCGATAAGTCAGCACAGATAATCTCATGCGTTACACTGTCTGCGGCGATATGCAGCTTAAGCCACACCCTCCGTCTGTCGGCACCATGCTGCCGGACTTTCCATTCGCCTTCGCCAAAGACCTTCAGGCCGGTTCCGTCAATGACCAGATGTGAGATTTCACCACGGGTCGGCGTTTTTATGCTGATTTTAACTGTCTTTGCTCGCTTGCTGAGCAGCGAGTAGTCTGGGCATCTTAGCGGCAGCCCCATCAGTTTAAAAATGGAGTCAACGAAGCCCTGTAAAGCCCTTATTGAAAGGCCAAACACGGGTTTCATCATCAGAACCGTGGTGATAGCCATATCTGAGTAGTGAAGCGGCCGACCACGACGTTCAGGCGTTGTTTTCTTCGTCCATGTAGCAACGGCCGACTCATCCAGCCATATCGTCAGAGACCCGCGCAGCTTGAGAGCTTTGTTGTACGTGGACCAGTTGGTGATTTTAAATTTTTGCTTTGCCATGGTGTGCAGATGTTGAAATGACGGTACTGATCTGAGCAGACGCTCACCTAAAAGTTCTATTTATTCAACAAAGCCATGTCTGCGTTGAATTATGAAGCTATCGGACGCTGTAAAATACTGAGCGAAAAAATCAAAGCGCTTCACGCTAAACGCATGGAAGCAATCAGTGCTCTGCGTTCTGCTGTTTACCGCCTGCATCAGAAGGGGAATATCAATCGCACTCCGCCTGAGATTGTAGAGTTTGATCCTCAACTACTTGCCGAGTTGGTTGATAAGGTCGGTAAGTATGACGGCGAATTAATGCGCACGGTTCACGAATACAACAACTGGTGTCCTGAAGCGGGTGAGAAGCCTGTAAAACTAATAAAGAGCGAATAGCTTTTGTTGTATCTGTCCATTAGCGCCTGGCATCTGCCGGGCTTTTGTTTTATAGGGTCTCTCATGCCAGCGTTAATACCTCGTGCCTGCCGTAAGCGTGGTTGCCCAGGCACAACAACTGATCGCTCAGGCTACTGCGAGAAGCATAGGCATGAAGGTTGGCAGCAACACCAACAAGGCAAGAGCAGGCATGAACGTGGTTATGGTCGCCCGTGGGACATCATTCGCGCTCGCATCCTGAAGCGTGACAATCATCTGTGTCAGGAATGCCTACGCAACGGACGAGCCGTTGAAGCCAAGACGGTTGACCACATCAAAGCTAAGGTACATGGGGGTACCGATGATGATAGCAATCTTGAATCGCTTTGCTGGCCCTGCCATCGCTCGAAAACAGGACGTGAACGACTCAAATGATACCAATTCTCATCAAGAGGAGGGGGTAGGGGGTAGGGGGTAGGGGGGAGGGGAAATCTCTACAGCCCTGCCGCTCCAGTACCGCCGCCCATCCTTTCTTCACATCGCCGCAGGTTAGAAACCTTTTTATGGGTATCCCCACCGCGTTATTAATAGGAGTTTTCAATTATGTCCGGGCCACCGAAAACCCCGACCCATCTACGTTTGGTGAGGGGTAACCCATCAAAACGCCCGATCAACAAAAATGAGCCGCAACCGACAAAAGGGGTTCCCCCAACACCGAAGCATTTCAACAAGCAGGAAAAATACTGGTTTAAGGTTTTGGGTGAACGCCTCGACAGCATCGGGGTGATCACTGTGCTTGATGGCATGGCCCTTGAATTATTGGTTGGTGCTTATATCGAATGGCGACGTCACCGTGATGTTATCGATCAGGAGGGAGATTCTTACAAAACGACCTCTGCTGATGGCAGCGTAATGATCCGTCCTCACCCTCAAGTGGCAATGATGGCTGACGCCTGGAAGCGGGTTTGCAAAATGCAGGCTGAGTTCGGCATGACCCCATCCAGTCGCTCAAAAGTAAATGCGGGTAATCCGAGCGAGAGTGATCCTCTTGCTGAATTTCTTAACGCGAGGGATTAATGGCTAAAGTTGCTGATGGTATTCGCTACGCTGAACGTGTCGTGGCGGGGGATGTTATTGCCTGCCAGTACGTGCGCCTGGCATGCCAGCGCTTTCTGGATGATCTAAAACACGGTGAAGAACGCAATATTTATTTCAGCGAGCTACGCGCGCAGCACATCCTCAATTTTTATAAGTTAGTGCCACACGTTAAGGGCAATCTGGCCGGTCAGCCTATCGAACTGATGGGCTGGCATGTGTTTATCCTGATCAACATCTTCGGTTTCGTTATCCCCCTAGTGGATGAACAGACTGGCGAGGTCGTGTTACGCAACGATGGCAGCGGACGCCCGGTGATGGTGCGCCGCTTTCGTACCGCTTACAACGAAGTAGCGCGGAAAAACGCCAAATCAACCCTTTCGTCTGGCATCGGATTGTATATGACCGGTGCAGACAGTGAAGGGGGCGCAGAGGTCTATTCAGCGGCCACAACGCGCGATCAGGCACGCATAGTGTTTGAAGACGCGAAAAACATGGTCAAAAAGGCCAAGGCGACGCTCGGCAGGTTGTTTGAATTCAACAAGCTGGCTATTTATCAGGAGCAAACGGCATCGAAATTTGAGCCGCTTTCATCGGATGCTAACAATCTCGACGGCCTCAATATTCATTGTGGCATTGTCGATGAGTTGCACGCGCACAAAACCCGTGATGTGTGGGACGTTCTGGAGACGGCAACCGGTGCCCGCCTGCAATCACTGTTATTTGGCATCACCACGGCGGGGTTTAACAAGGAAGGTATCTGTTACGAGCTGCGCGATTACGCGATCAAGGTGTTGCATGGATTTGACAGCCAAGTCGAGGGAGCAGTAAAGGACGATACATTTTTTGCCATTATCTACACCCTGGATAAAGACGATGATCCCTTTGATGAGACCGTCTGGCAGAAAGCCAATCCCGGTCTGGGTATTTGTAAGCGCTGGGACGACCTGCGGCGACTGGCTAAGAAAGCCAAAGAGCAGGTTTCTGCCCGCGTTAACTTTTTCACAAAGCACATGAATATCTGGGTGACCGCTGAGTCTGCCTGGATGGACATGATTAAGTGGGAAAAATGTGAATACCTTGCCCCTCAACACGAACTGAAGACCTACCCGATGTGGGTGGGTGTCGATCTGGCGCATAAAATCGATATTTGTGCCGCCGTCAAACTCTGGCGGGCAAATAACGGCCATGTGCATGCTGATTTTAAGTTCTGGTTACCCGAAGGGCGGTTGGAGCGATGCTCTGCACAAATGGCGCAGATGTATCGCAAGTGGGCCGATCTCGGCAAGTTAGCGCTGACTGACGGTGACGTGATCGACCATGCTCAGATTAAGAGTGATCTTACTGAGTGGATTGGTGGTGAAAACTTAAAAGAAACAGGGTTTGACCCGTGGAGCGCCACACAGTTTAGTCTGGCGCTGGCCGAGGATGGGGTGCCCATCGTTGAAGTGCCTCAGACAGTCCGCAACTTCTCTGAATCAATGAAAGAGGTAGAGGCGCTGGTCTACGGTGAACGCTTCCACCACAGCAATCACCCGGTCATGAACTGGATGATGTCGAACGTCACGGTTAAGCCGGATAAAAACGACAACATTTTCCCCAACAAATCGACCCCGGAAGCCAAAATCGATGGACCCGCCGCATTGTTTACTGCGATGAGTCGGCTACTGGTCAATGGTGGTAATGAAATCGACTTCCTTTCAACGCTCGATCCTGATGAAGACCTGTTGATGCTATGAAATCACTGATTACTGATGTTCTCGGGCTAGCCGGTTTCGGTTCGCTCACTGCTGGCGTGTATCTGCAATTTGGGTTATCCACAGCCTTGATGCTGAGTGGTGTCCTGTTGCTGTTTTTTGCGCTGATGGCCGCAAGGGGGAAGCATGCTGCTTGATACCTTGTTTCGTTCCGAACCGCTGGAGAATCCAGCAACACCCATTTCCTGCGACTCAGCAGAAACAGACAATATTTTTGGCCGTGACGTTTTTGTGAGTCCCGAAACGGCCATGAAACTGGCTGCGGTTTATGCCTGTATCTACGTCATTTCATCAAACATTGCGCAGATGCCACTGCATGTGATGCGCAAATCAGAGAACAAGGTGGAGCCAGCGCGAGATCATCCTGTTTTTCACCTGGTACATGATGAGCCGAACGACTGGCAGACCAGCTACAAATGGCGCGAGCTGAAACAGCGCCATATCCTCGGTTGGGGTAATGGCTATACCCACGTAAAGCGCAATCGCAGAGGCGAAGTTATCAAGCTTGAAGCGTGCATGCCATGGGAAACAACGCTGCTGAATACCGGCGGCCGCTACACATACGGTGTTTATAACGACGAAGGTTCATTTGCTATTAGTCCGGACGATATGGTGCATATTCGGGCGCTGGGCAACGATCAGAAGATGGGCGTCAGCCCTGTGCTACAGCATGCTGAAACCATCGGCATGGGCATGAGTGGGCAGAAATATACCGAAAATTTCTTCAGTGGAAATGCCCGCCCTGTCGGGATCGTGTCGGTTAAAGGGCCAATGAATAAAGACAGCTGGGGGTGGCTGAAAGACCAGTGGCAGAAGGCCACTGCCATGCTGCGCAGCCAGGAAAATAAAACTATGCTGCTGCCTGCTGACCTTGACTATAAAGCGCTGACCATTTCTCCGGTCGATGCCCAGATCATCGACATGCTGAAGCTCAATCGCTCGATGATCGCCGGGATATATAACGTACCCGCGCACATGATTAACGATCTTGAAAAGGCGACTTTCTCTAATATCTCCGAGCAGGCCATTCAGTTTGTGCGCTACACAATGATGCCCTGGGTGACGAACTGGGAGCAGGAGCTAAACCGGCGCTTGTTTACCCGCTCAGAACGCGCAGCCGGGTATTACGTGCGGTTTAATCTGACCGGACTTCTTCGCGGTACCCCGCAAGAGCGTGCACAGTTCTATCACTTTGCTATTACTGACGGCTGGATGAGTCGTAACGAAGCCCGTGCCTTTGAAGACATGAACTCTGTGGATGGGCTGGATGAAATGCTGGTGAGCGTTAATGCTGCCAACCCTGCCAGCGATTTTAAAACCACGAAAAATGATGATGGGGATAACACCAATGAATGATCGTGAATTGCGTTGCTATAGCGGCGAAGTTCGCTCGGAGCAAGCAGGGGACGGGCCAGTGCACATCATCGGCTACGGCTCTGTTTTCAATTCCCGATCCGAGCCGCTGTGGGGTTTTCGGGAAATTATCAAGCCGGGGGCATTTGATGATGTGCTGAACGATGATGTGCGAGCGTTGTTCAACCATGACGCCAATTTTATTTTGGGCCGCTCCACAGCAGGAACGCTGTCTGTGGCTGTTGATGATAAAGGGTTGCGCTATGACATTACCGCTCCCGATACGCAGACGATCCGCGATTTAGTGCTGGCTCCGATGGCTCGGGGGGATATCAGCCAGTCGTCTTTTGCGTTTCGCGTCGCCCGCGACGGTGAACACTGGTACGAGGACGAAGAGGGGATCGTTATTCGTGAAATCACCAAGGTTTCACGGCTTTTTGATGTGAGTCCTGTGACTTATCCCGCCTATCAGGAAGCAGATTCAGCGCTGCGATCTATGAAGGCATGGCTGGAGGCGCGCAATAGTGGCGCGCTACAGAAATCAATCAACGAAAGAATGGCGCGTGAGCGCCTCCTTAATTTGATAAATGCGTGAGGAAAAGACATGAAACTGCATGAATTAAAACAGAAACATAACACCATCGCTGCTGATATGCGTGCACTGCACGATAAAATTGGCGAAAACACCTGGACGGAAGAGCAGCGCACTAAATGGAACAAGGCAAAGTCTGAACTGGATGGTCTGAATGCACAGATTGCCCGTGAAGAAGAGTTGCGCCGTCAGGATCAGGCGTATGTTGATGACAATGAGCAGGAACAGCGTCAGCAGCAGCAAAATAACGGCGATCCGACTGTACTGGCTCAGGAAAAGCGTGTTGCGGCCTTCGATCGCCTCCTTCGCAATGGTTTTGCTGAGCTTACCAGCGAAGAGCGCCAGGCTTTGAAAGAATTACGTGCTCAGGGTACTAGCCAGGACGACAAAGGCGGCTATACCGTCCCGAAAGTGATGTTAAACAAAATCGTCGATTCAATGAAGGCGTATGGCGGTATTGCCAGCGTTGCGCAAATTCTCACGACCTCAGACGGCCAGACGATCACCTGGAGTACATCGGATGGCACTGCCGAAGAGGGGGAACTGCTGGCAGAAAATACGGCGGTCAGCGAAGGGGATGTTACCTTTGGCACGGCAAGCCTGGGTGCAAAAAAGCTATCATCAAAAATCATTAAAGTTTCCAATGAATTATTGCAAGACAGTGGCGTTGATATTGAAGGTTACTTGGCTGCTCGTATTGCCCAACGGCTGGGACGCGGCGAAGCAAAATATCTGGTGCAAGGTAGCGGTGCGGGTACCCCCCTGCAACCCAAAGGACTGGAAGCCTCAGTGACCGGGACGACGAATACGGAGGCAGTAGACAAATTTACCTGGCAGGAGCTTTTGACGTTAAAACACAGCATTGACCCGGCTTATCGAAATGGCGGCACATTCCGTTTGGTGTTTAACGATAATACGTTAAAAATGCTCAGTGAAATGGAAGATGCCCAGAAGCGCCCGTTATGGCTACCGGAAATTGTCGGCGTAGCGCCAGCGACTGTGCTCAATATACCCTATGTGATTGATCCGGCGATTTCGGATATCGGTAAAGGAAAAAAGTTCATTTACTGCGGTGACTTTAACCGCTTTATTGTCCGACGCGTCAGCTATATGACACTAAAGCGTCTGGTTGAACGTTATGCCGAGTATGACCAGACCGCCTTTGTCGCTTTCCATCGCTTCGATTGTGTTCTAGAAGATACTGCTGCCATCAAGGCGCTGGTTGGCAAGAACACTTAATCCTCAGACGACTTAAAAACCAGGACGACCGCATTCGCGGTTTTTTTATGCCCGCAATCTGGTAACGGGTTGCGGGCGGAGTGCTTTCTATGGTCCCAACGATTGATGAATTGCGCAATCAGTGCCGAATAGACAGCGATGACGCTACCGAAGACCAGATGCTTACGCTTTACTGTTTGGCGGCAAAGGGAAGGGCCGAGAATTATATTAACCGTAAGTTATATGATGCTGCGGTGCCTGAAAACGAAAGCGAGGGGCTGGTGATCTCGCCGGATATCAAGCTGGCGCTGATGCTTGCGGTTGGGTTTTGGTATGAGAATCGCGAGGCACAGAGCTTGCCATCCGGATTTTTTTCCATTCTGGAACCCTACAGGTTTATTCCGCTATGAACATCGGAAAAATGCGCCACCGCGTCACCCTCCAGAACTTCACCACAACCCGCGATGCTGGTGGTCAGCCTATAAAGACGTGGTTTGATGCTGCTACTGTGTGGGCCGAGGTTGCACCTATAAGCGGGCGTGAGCGGGTGGCTTCTGGTGTGGTATCTGCCGAGGCGACGATCCGCGTGTGGATGCGCCACCGCCGTGATGTATCGGCGGCGTCACGGTTACTGTGCCTGAATGGGCCGCTTAAAGGCTTAACGCTGGACATTATCGGGCCACCTATTCCAGACGGTAAGTGCACTCGGTTGGAAATATTGTGCAAGCAGGGGGTGAAGCGTGATTGATTTTGGTCTTGATTTCTCCGGCCTGACTGACATTGCCAAGGATTTGGAAAAGCTGAGTCGGGCAGAAAACAACAAGGTGCTGCGTGATGCCACTCGCGCCGGTGCTGAGGTGTTGAAAGAGGAGGTTATCGCCCGCGCCCCGGTTCGCACCGGGAAAATGCGTAAAAACGTTGTGGTGGTTACTCAGAAATCACGGCGAAAGGGAGAAATCTCATCTGGCGTGCATATTCGCGGTGTGAATCCCCGAACGGGTAACAGCGACAACACCATGAAGGCGAAAAACCCGCGCAACGCGTTTTACTGGCGCTTTGTCGAAATGGGTACGGTGAATATACCCGCGCATCCTTTTGTACGCCCTGCGTTCGATACCGCGCAAGAACTGGCGGCAGAGGTGGCTATCAAACGCATGAATACCGCTATCGACGAGGGGCTTTGTTGAATAAATAGAAAGTTTGGGTAATCATCGGATCAGATCACCATAGTTGTTTCAACATCAGGTTTCCATGGCAAAACAAAATTTTAACATCACTGACTGGCCCTCCTATAACAAGGCCCTCAAGCAGCGCGGTTCTCTAACCGTATGCCTAGATGAATCAGCCATTGCTGCATGGACTGAGAGTACACCACCTGAGCATCGTTGCAGGCCGCTTCACTATTCAGATATGGCTATCACCACTGTTCTGACGATAAAGCGCGTGTTTAACCTTTCGCTCCGGGCGTTACAGGGTTTTGTTGACTCGATTTTTAAACTGATGGGGTTGTCTTGTGACGCCCACGTGCCGCACTGTACAGATTGTGACGTAATGTGCCGTGTTATGGCGTAAAAATGTGGTGTGAATGTGATTTGTCACGTCAAGGAAGGGAGTCTGCAAGTCGAAATGGACGGTAACGTATTGATAAAAATGTTGTGTATTGTCGTGCTTTGTTGTGTATTGTCGCCTATTTTTTGAGCGATAAAGTCAGTCAATGTATTGATATTTATGGTTTTTATTTGTTTTAACTCTGCTGCCATAACAGCAGACGCGATGCCTTTTAATGGATGAGTGTATTATGCCAGTACGTTGCCTGGAGTGAACCATTCGCGACGCGAATTGAGCAGATCCTGCACCGACATCGGTTTTTTGCCCGCAGGTTGCAGTTGCAGCAGGTTCAGTACGCCTCGCGCGGTAGCGACCTGTATACCTTGCTTGTCTGCACTGATGATCGTGCCGGGTTGTGCGCTATGGTTAGTGTCCAATGCGCTGGCTTTCCACACTTTAACTGGCTGTTCGTCAATGGTGATATAGCTGACAGGCCAGGGATTGAAGGCACGAATGCAGCGTTCTAATTGTTCGGCACTGAGTGACCAATCAAGCTTAGCCTCTTCTTTGCTCAGTTTTTCGGCGTAAGTCGCCAGACTGTCATCTTGTTTTTCCGCGACAGCCGTTCCCTGCGCCAGTGATGCCAGCGTCGTCAGCAACCCCTGCGGGCCCAGTTCTGCCAGGCGATCGTACAGTGAGGCGCTGGTGTCTTGCGGCGTTATCGGGCATGACAGCTTATGCAGCATGGCTCCGGTATCCAACCCTGCATCCATTTGCATGATGGTTACACCGGTTTCAGCGTCTCCGGCCCAAAGCGAGCGTTGTATCGGTGCCGCACCGCGCCAGCGCGGTAGCAGCGAGCCGTGCACATTGATACAGCCTAGGCGCGGCATATCTAACACCGCCTGCGGCAGGATCAAGCCGTAGGCCACGACCACCATGATATCCGCCTGTAAATCAGCGACCAGCTGCTGATTTTCTGCTGGGCGCAGCGATTTGGGCTGCAGCACCGGGACGCCCTGCTGTTCAGCCAACACTTTGACCGGGCTGGGCGTCAGTTTGTTGCCTCGGCCTGCAGGACGATCGGGTTGGGTAAAAACACCCACCACCTGATGCGGTGAAGCCAGCAGTGCCTCAAGGTGGCGCGCTGCAAAGTCAGGTGTACCCGCGAAAATAATGCGTAGGGAGCTTTCGGACACGGCGTTTCCTGCGGTAGTGATAAGATTATGGACGACCGTTTAGTCGGGCCATTTTTTCCAGCTTTTGGCGAATTCTCTGGCGTTTTAACGGCGAGAGATAATCAATAAACAGCTTGCCAACCAGATGGTCCATTTCGTGTTGGATACAGATTGCCAACAGGCCATCAGCTTCCAGCTCAAAGGGTTTACCTTCCCGATCCAGCGCTTTGACCTTCACGCGCTCAGCGCGCGGCACCAGCGCACGGGTTTCAGGAATGGACAGACAACCCTCTTCAATACCGGTATCGCCGTCTTTTTCCAGCAGCTCTGGGTTGATCAACACCAAACGCTGATCGCGTTCTTCGGAAACGTCAATCACGATAATGCGCTGATGCACGTCCACCTGGCTTGCAGCAAGGCCGATGCCTTCTTCTTCGTACATGGTGTCGAACATATCATCGACGATGCGCTGAATTTCTGCATTAACCTCTGCGACAGGTTTCGCGATAGTGCGAAGCCGCTCGTCTGGAAAATGTAATACCTGCAAAACTGACATAGTTGATTTCGATCTTTATCCGGTTGATGAAAGCGTATCTGGATCTATTCTAGACATTTCCGGTTCTGATTGACAGCATTTGCCCTGTAAAGCGCAATGGCACAAGGATGAACGCATGCAGGACGTGGAGCTGTGGCTGCGGTTAATGAACGTGCGACGCCTCAACGCGGTGAAAACGGTGCAATTGGTGGAGCAATTGCGTCCGCTGGCAGAGATAACTGACGAGGTACTGTCCGCGCAGGCCTTGTCGTAAGAGCAGGTCGCGCAATTTCTCACGCAGGATGAAAGGGAGTGTGAAACGGTATTACGCTGGCTGGAGGAACCGACTCACCATCTGCTTACGTACGCAGACTCGCGTTACCCCCCATCATTGCGGCAGATACCTGCTTCTCCCCGGGCACTGTTTGTGCGTGGTAACCCTCAGCTTCTCTGTGCCCCTCAACTTGCTATGGTCGGCAGCCGTCACCCTTCTGCGTATGGTGCGCAGTGGGGACACTATTTTGCGCAGGAACTGGCGTTTAATGGTTTTGTTATCACCAGCGGTTTGGCATTAGGCATCGATGGCGTGGCGCATCTGGCGGCGCTGGATGCAGGCGGGAAAAGCGTAGCGGTGCTGGGTAATGGATTGCAGCAGACGTATCCCCGCCGCCATCGCGCATTGGCAGAGCGGTTGGTGGAGCAAGGCGGTGCGGTTGTCTCCGAATTTCCCCTGAATGAACCCCCGAGGGCAATCAACTTTCCCCGCCGTAATCGTATCATCAGTGGGATGAGCCTCGGTGTGCTGATTGTCGAGGCTTTCATGCGCAGCGGATCTTTAGTCACCGCGCGCTGTGCGTTGGAGCAGAATCGCGATCTCTTAGCGCTACCGGGCGCGCTGGATAACCCAATGACACAAGGTACGCACTGGCTCATCCAGCAGGGAGCTTATCTGGTTACCTGTCCCAAAGACATCATTGAACAGTTGGGCAGTGGGTTATCGTGGCTGCCCCTTGGCGAAAATGAAACTATTTATGCTCTGGACGCCGATGTGGAATTGCCATTTGCCGACGTGTTGGCTAACGTAGGAGATGAGGTTACACCTGTTGATGTTGTCGCTGAACGTGCGGGCCAACCTGTGCCAGAGGTAGTAGGTAAGTTGCTGGATCTGGAGTTAGCAGGATGGATAGAAGCAGTACCCGGCGGCTATGTCCGATTGAGGAGGGCTGGCCATGTTCGACGTACTCATGTACTTGTTTGAAACTTACATCCACAACGAAACGGAACTACGCGTTGATCAGGATGCGTTAACTGATGACCTCACGCGGGCGGGGTTCGATCGTGCTGATATCTATAGCGCATTGAACTGGCTGGAGCGCCTGGCGGATTTGCAGGAAGGCAAAGAAGTGCCTTTTGCCTTGGCAAGCGATCCCCATGCACTGCGCATTTATACGCAGGAAGAGGAGCAGCGCTTCGACACCGAGTGCCGGGGCTTTTTGTTGTTCCTGGAGCAAATCAACGTATTGAATCTTGAAACGCGTGAGATGGTGATCGATCGCGTGATGGCGCTGGATACCTTATCGTTCGATCTGGACGATCTTAAATGGGTGATCCTCATGGTGTTGTTCAATCTACCCGGATGTGAAAACGCCTACCAGCAAATGGAAGATCTGCTGTTTGAAGCAGATGAGGAGTATTTGCATTAAACCGACAAGTCAGAATAAACCATGGTAATCCCTGCGCTTATAGCGGATAAAAAGGCGGAGTGCTGCCCTGAGTGCAGCGCGCCGCTGGTGATTCGCTCCAGCCGCCGCGGCCCTTTTTTGGGCTGCTCGTGCTACCCGGAGTGTGAATACGTTCGTCCGCTGAAAGCCAATGCGGATGATCATATTGTGAAGGAACTGTCTGGGCAACTCTGCCCGCACTGTCAGGGGACGCTGGTGTTGCGGCAGGGGCGTTATGGCATGTTTATTGGCTGTAGCAACTACCCGGCGTGTGACCATACCGAGGTCATCGACCGTCCTGATGAAACCGCATTAACCTGTCCACAATGTGGCAAAGGTAAACTGCTGCAACGTAAATCGCGCTTTGGCAAAGTGTTCCACGCCTGTGAGCGTTACCCGGAGTGCCAATTTGCGCTCAACCATAAACCGGTGGCGGGAACGTGTCCAACCTGCCACTATCCACTATTGTTCGAAAAGAAAACGGCGCAGGGCGTCAAACGTTTTTGCGCCAGTAAAGCCTGTGGAAAGCCGGTAACGGCAGAAATTGATACCAATGAGTAATGTAGTGAATGAACAACCGGTTTCTGTCATTCAGGAACTGATAATGCAGAATGTCATCGCCTATCCTACCGAAGCGGTTTTCGGCTTGGGGTGCGATCCTGACAGCGAAGCCGCTGTGATGCAACTGCTGGCCTTGAAACAACGGCCTGTCGAGAAGGGGCTTATCCTGATCGCGGCTGATTATCAACAGCTCACCCCCTATATTGATGACAGCCAGCTCAGCGCTGAGCAAAAGGCAGCGATGTTTGCCTCCTGGCCGGGACCGGTAACGTGGGTGATGCCGGCCAGGCCGAGTACGCCACGTTGGTTGACCGGGCAATTCTCATCGTTGGCGGTGCGCGTCAGTGCGCATCCTCTAGTACGTGAGCTCTGCCTGGCGTTTGGCAAGCCAATCGTGTCAACCAGCGCTAATCTGACCGGACTGCCGCCGTACCGCACGGCACAAGAGGTTCTGACCCAGTTTGGTGAGGCCTTTCCTGTTCTGCACGGAGAAACATCCGGGCGGCAGAATCCGTCTGAAATTCGGGATGTCTTGACAGGCAACCTGATACGACAAGGTTAAAAAGTGGAGATAACGGTGTCTGAAGTAACGTCATTCGCGGTTTTTGGTCATCCTATTGCGCACAGCAAATCGCCGCAGATACATGCGCTGTTTTCTGAGCAAACCGGCATCCCCTTGACGTATGAACGCCTGTTGGCACCGCTGGACAGCTTTGAACAAACGCTGCGTGATTTTTTTCAGGCAGGGGCGTTGGGGGTGAATATCACCATGCCTTTCAAGGAGCGTGCCTATCAGGAAGTCGATGAGCTGAGCCAACGCGCCTCGTTAGCGGGAGCGGTCAATACCGTGAAGCGGCTCGAAGACGGTCGGCTGTTGGGGGATAATACCGACGGTATTGGGCTGCTGAGCGACTTGCAGCGTCTTGCGCTGGTGACACCGCAGGATCGGGTGCTGTTAATCGGTGCGGGTGGTGCCAGCCGTGGCGTTATTCAGCCGTTATTAAGCCATGGGTGTTCGCTGGTGGTTACCAATCGGACGTTTGCCAAGGCGGAAGTGCTCGCGACACTGTTTCAGCCGGTGGGGCCGATTGACGCGTTGCCACTGGATGGACTGGAATGCGAAAACTTCGATCTGATCATCAACGCCACCTCGTCAGGGATCGCCGGCGATATTCCCGATCTGCCTGCCTCGTTGATCACGGCCTCTACGCGCTGTTATGACATGTTCTATCAGGCCAGCCTGACACCGTTTTTATTGTGGTGCCAGCAGCAGGGGGCATCACAGTTGGCAGATGGTTTTGGTATGTTGATCAATCAGGCGGCACACGCGTTCTTCCTTTGGAACGGCGTGATGCCAGATACCACCCCGGTGATCGAACAGATGAAAAAAGTACTTAACGCATGAATCAGGCGATCCAGTTCCCCGATCGCGAAGCGTGGAGCGAAGAGGATCGTATGATCTACTTCCCTGTATTGATCGGTGGTTTTCAGCGTGAATGTCGTATCAGTGCCGCGCAACTTCAGACGCGTTTTGGGGGAACTGATGCGTATAGCTGGCTGGCGTTGTTCAGAGAGCACCGCTGGGATATCGAAGATCTTTTCGAAGCTCGGGTGCTCAATGAACAGGATGACACTGAGGGATATTACTCGCTGTCCTGAGCCAGATAGTCGTTTTTCCACGTGGCGTAGTTGTTGGCGGAATAGCGTAAACCCTCGATCTCTTCGACCCTGTACATGATTCTGTGTAAATGCCTTTCTCAGTAGTGACCGTCCAGGCGGTCACCGAACTCGATAATAAAACGGCTCATTGCCATACGCCAGTCCCGCAGTGGCATCGTCCATTTCTGTGAGGCCGACTGGATTGCCAGCCACACCACCTTTTTCACTGCGTCGTCAGTCGGGAACACCTTGCGTTTTTTAATCGCATGCCGGATCACACTGTTCAGCGACTCGATGGCGTTGGTTGTGTCGATGACTTTGCGGATATCTGCCGGGTAAGAGAAGAACGTTGCCAGATTGCTCCAGTTCGTCTGCCAGCTCCGGCTTATCTGTGGATAGCGGCTGTCCCATGCGCTGGCGAATGCTTCCAGCGCCTGCTGGCCTGCTTCTTCCGTAGCGGCCTGATAGATGGCTTTCAGGTCGCGTGTGACGGCTTTGTAGTCCTTCCAAGAGACGAACCTCAGGCTGTTGCGTACCATGTGCACGATGCACAGCTGGATGCGGGCTTCCGGATACACCGCGTTGATGGCGTCCGGGAAGCCTTTCAGACCGTCGACACAGGCGATGAGGATATCGTTCAGGCCGCGGTTTTTTAGTTCTGTCAGCACATTGAGCCAGAACTTCGCGCCCTCGTTTTCGGCCAGCCACATACCCAGCAGTTCTTTCTGGCCCTCGATGTTGATACCCAGTACCAGGAACACGGATTTATTGATGACGCGACTGTCCTGCCGGACCTTCAGGATGATACAGTCAAGGTAAACAATGGGATAGACTGCATCCAGTGGACGATTTTGCCATTCAGTAACCTGTTCCATCACGGCGTCGGTGACCTTCGAGACCAGCGCCGGTGAGACATCCGCGTCATACAGCTCGTTGAACGCAGACGCTATCTCGCGGGTGGTCATCCCTCTGGCGTACAGGGACAGGATTTGGTTATCCATCCCGGTGATCCGTGATGTAGCCCCCTGTAACACCAGACAGTAGCTGTATCTCCAGATAAGAGATAGGCTTAGATATATGTCTAACAATCATGCTAATTTTGAAATGTGATGTAGCCCCCTGTAACACCAGACAGTAGCTGTATCTCCAGATAAGAGATAGGCTTAGATATATGTCTAACAATCATGCTAATTTTGAAATGACCGGGATCCTGTTAGGGCAAGAAGTCCGTAAGCGTAAAACTCCGCAAGAGAAAATCGCCATCATTCAGCAGACAATGGAGCCGGGGATGAACGTCTCCCATGTAGCCCGCCTGCATGGCATCCAGCCCAGCCTTTTGTTTAAGTGGAAGAAGCAATACCAGGAAGGAAGCCTCACCGCCGTTGCGGCCGCAGAAGAAGTGGTTCCAGCTTCGGCGCTGGCGACTGCCCTCAAGCAGGTCCGGGAGCTACAGCGCCTTCTGGGTAAGAAGACGATGGAAGTTGAGATCCTCAAAGAAGCAGTGGAGTACCGCCAGTCGCGAAAATGGATAGCGCACGCGCCCTTGTTGCCAAAGGACGGGGAATAGCTCTGGTCAGCCGCGCCATGAGCGTGTCGCGTGCGCAGCTGTCACTGCGGGTTAACCGTTCTGCCGACTGGCTGGACAGGCGCAGCAACCGGCGTAATGACGAAGCTGATGCTGAGATATTATCGGACATCCTCCGTATCATCAGCGACATGCCCAGTTACGGTTACCGCCGAGTGTGGGGTATCCTGCGTAAGCAACGTCGTGCAGAGGGACTTCCACCGGTGAACGCCAAACGGCTTTACAGGATAATGAGCGAGCATAACCTGCTGTTGTTGCATGATAAAACTGAACGTCCGAAGCGGGAGCATAAAGGCAAAATCGCGGTAGCAGAGAGCGATATGCGCTGGTGCTCAGATGGCTTCGAGTTCGGTTGTGACAACGGCGAGAAGCTGCGGGTGACGTTCGCACTGGACTGCTGCGACCGGGAGGCCATAGACTGGGCAGCGAGCACCAGGGGTTATGACAGTTCAACCGTGCAGGATGTGATGCTGAGGTCGGTGGAAAAACGCTTCGGTAGCGCGCTGCCGGATAAACCAGTGCAATGGCTGACGGATAATGGTTCAGCGTACACAGCGCATGAAACGCGGAAGTTCGCCAGAGAACTGAATCTGGAGCCCTGCACAACAGCAGTGAGCAGTCCACAGAGTAACGGCATGGCAGAACGGTTCGTGAAGACGATGAAGGAAGATTACATCGCCTTCATGCCAAAACCCGATGTGCGAACAGCGCTGAAGAACCTTGCAGCGGCGTTCAATCATTACAATGAAAACCATCCGCACAGTGCGCTGGGATACAACTCCCCAAGAGAATATCGGCGCCAGCGGGCATCGTTAACTTAAGATACAAAAGCTGTCCGGAGATGGTGGGTCAAGATCAGATACAACTCCCCAAGAGAATATCGGCGCCAACGGGCATCGTTAACTTAAGATACAAAAGCTGTCCGGAGATGGTGGGTCAAGATCACATCCCGGTGATCCGGGTCTGGTTTTTCTTCACCAGTTGTGGTTCGAAGGAGCCATCACGATCGCGCGGAGTACGTAGTTCCAGAGGGCCATCGCCGGTGGTCACGGTGTTTGTGGAATAGCCGTTGCGGGAGTTGGCCCCCGGTTTGGGCTGATTTTTATCGTAGCCCAGATGGTGGGACATTTCGGCGTTGAGAGCAGCCTCAACGCTGATTTTCTTCAGCAGGCGATCGAATTGGCTGAGATCGCCAGGGGTTTTGAGATTTTTGGCCAGTTCGTTAGCCAGAGCCTGCAACTGTTTTTCGTCCATAAATTAACCTGTTTTTGATGTTGGATTGAACATATCAAAATCAGGCAATTACACAAATTTATGTACAGGGTCAAAATGTAGCGCGTAAATGGCCGAGTAAGAGAAACTCGGTTAGCCAACGTGCTGAATAGTTTTCTCTAACGCACGTTGCCAATCAGATAACGCAATTCCCAATCCCTTGATTTTGTTCCCAGCAAGCGTCGAATAGGCGGGGCGATGTGCAAAAGTGGGGTATTGCGCTGTGGTGATCGGAGTGAGCGTCGGTGCTTTAGTCAAAACGGTGTTCTGCACTGCGACAAAAAAGATTGCCTGAGCAAACTCAAACCAGCTCACTTCCTTGTCACCCGCGTAGTGATAAATCCCACCAGCAGCATTTTGCTGTAGCAGTGCGATGATCGCGTGTGCAATATCGCCCGCATAGGTGGGGCAACCGCGCTGGTCGTTAACAATGCTTAATGCATCCCGCTCTTTGCCTAAACGCAGCATGGTTTGCACAAAGTTATTACCGTATTCACTAAACACCCAGGCAGTGCGCACGATAATCGCACTGGGTGCAGTTGCGCTAACGGCGCGCTCACCCGCTAATTTGGTGATGCCATACACGCTGAGGGGATTGGTCGGGCTCTCTTCGGTGTAGGGCGTGTTGGCATTACCATCGAAAACGTAATCGGTTGAAACGTGCACCAAACGAATACCATGTTGGGCAGCCACGTTTGCCAGATTAGCTGGGCCCGTGGAATTGATGCGTTCCGCCAATTCTGCTTCGCTTTCTGCTTTATCCACTGCGGTATAAGCCGCTGCATTAACAATGGCATCTGGTTTGAAGGCGATTACAGCAGCCGTAATTTTATCTCGATCAGTAATATCTAATTCGACTGAGTCGGTAGCTAGAATTTGCCAGTCTGCTGGTAATGTGTCTTGAAAACAGCGGCCAAGCTGGCCGTTTGCGCCGGTCAATAGCACTTTCATTAATCCAGCTCCTTGAAACGTTTACCGAGTTTGTCCTTTTCAGAAAGCAGCGGCGATTCCAGCGGCCATTCAATCCCTACATCCGGGTCGTTCCACAACAGGCAGCCTTCATCGGAAGGTTGATAATATTCCGTGCATTTATATTCAAAATCGGCAAAGTCAGAGAGCACGGCAAAACCGTGCGCTAATCCCGGCGGTATCCAAAATTGCGTTTTGTTCTCTTCCGTTAACATCACGCCAAACCATTTGCCATAGCTGGGAGAATCCCGGCGAATATCGACCACTACATCATAAACTTCGCCGCGTACCACGCGCACCAGCTTGCCCTGCGGGCGCGTTTTCTGGAAATGCAGCCCGCGCAACACGCCTTTGCTGGAGCGCGAGTGGTTATCCTGCACAAAATCCAAATCGATATTCAGCATTTGCTGATAACGGTTTTTCTCAAACGTCTCTAAAAAGAATCCGCGTGCGTCGCCAAAGACCTTTGGTTGAATCACTTTTGCGCCGAAAATAGGGGTATCAATAACTTGCATAGTGTTTGTTCAATAATGGAAAGGTTAGTGGAATTTATGCACCAGAGATCTCCGGCCTATGCCGAGGATGGTGAGTATCACTTTTGCTAAGCATAACAACATCAGCTTTTCACGAGCGTTGTAACCCGTTATCGGCTTACTAGCGTGTTTCTTCAACCAAACGCGCCAGATACTGCCCGTATTGGGTTTTACTCAGCAGCTGTGCTTCTTTTGCCACTTGCTCACGCGAGATCCAGCCTTTACGGAAAGCGATCTCTTCCAGGCAGGCCACTTTCATTCCCTGACGCTTTTCAATGGTGTGAATAAACTGTGAGGCTTCAATCAGGCTATCATGGGTGCCGGTGTCCAGCCAGGCAAAACCTCGCCCCAACAGCTCGACGTTAAGCGTGCCTTGATCCAGATACATCTGGTTCAGCGTAGTGATTTCCAATTCACCGCGTGAAGAGGGTTTGACTTGTTTAGCAATCTCCACCACGTCTTTGTCATAAAAATAGAGGCCAGTCACCGCCCAGTTAGATTTAGGCTTGAGCGGCTTTTCTTCGATGGAAAGCGCTTTAAAGCTGTCATCAAATTCCACCACGCCAAAGCGCTCTGGGTCGGTCATCTGATAGCCAAATACCGTTGCGCCTTGTTCTTTCGCTACCGCGCTTTCCAGCTTTTTGCCAAAGCTCTGGCCGAAATAGATATTATCGCCCAAAATCAACGCACAGCGTTCACCGTTAATAAATTCTTCACCGATAATGAACGCTTGAGCCAGCCCGTCCGGGCTCGGCTGCTCCGCATAGCTGAGGTTGATGCCAAAGTGGCTACCATTACCTAACAGGCGCTGAAATGAAGGAAGATCTTCCGGGGTGCTGATAATCAAAATATCTCGAATGCCTGCCAACATCAGTACCGATATCGGGTAATACACCATGGGTTTGTCATAAATGGGCAAGAGTTGTTTTGAGATACCACGCGTGATGGGGTAAAGCCGAGTACCAGACCCACCCGCTAATACGATGCCTTTCATTAGCCAGCCTTCGTTATGTTTATACCAGAAGTAAAGAGTAGGGCAGTGAGTATACAATATCGATGCGGAATTGTCTGAACTATAAGAATAGTTACGCCTTTCATATAGCGTTGTGAGTAATTGGGTGTAACCTTATTCTCACAGCCACGTTATGATGGCAGAAAAATGACAACGGATAACAAGAGAGTTAATGCATGGCAACAACATTGAAAGCGATTATCCCCGTCGCCGGGTTGGGTATGAACCTGCTGCCGGTAACAAAAGCAATCCCAAAAGAGATGCTGCCGTTGGTGGATCGTCCGGTAATTGAGAAAATCGTTAATGAGTGCGTCAATGCGGGTATCAAAGAGATTGTGCTGGTTACGCACGCCTCGAAAAACGCCATTGAAAACCACTTCGATACCTCCTTTGAGCTCGAGTCTTTGCTGGAAGAGCGGCAAAAACGCCAACTGCTGGCCGATGTGCAATCCATCTGTCCTAAGGGCGTGACTATTATGAACGTGCGTCAGGGCGAAACGCTGGGGCTGGGCCATGCCATCAACTGCGCGCGTCCTATAGTAGGCGATAATCCGTTTGTGGTGGTGTTGCCGGATGTGGTGATGGATGAAGCCAGTGCCGATCAGAGTAAAGAGAATCTGGCACAGCTGATCGCGCGTTTTGAAGAAACTGGCCATAGCCAGGTATTGGTAAAACATCGTCCTTATGAAGTGCTGCCGGAATACTCTGTGGTGGAATGCGCTAAGCCATTGAACCATGCAGGTGACGCAGCGGTCATCACTTCCATGATCGAAAAACCGGAAGTGCCGCCGGAAGAAGGGTCTGATTTATCTGCTGTCGGCCGTTATGTGCTGTCTGCGGATGCCTGGTCTATTTTGGAAAAAACCTCCGCAGGGGCCTGGGGCCGTATTCAACTGACCGATGCCATCGCCGAACTGATTGAGCAAAACCATCAGGTAGATGCGGTGCAGATGGCGGGCCGCAGCTTTAACTGTGGGCGTAAGCTCGGTTATATGCAGGCATTTGTCGCTTATGGTTTGCGTAATCCTGAGTTTGGTGATGCGTTTAAAGTCAGCATCAAAGAATTGCTGAATAAATAATTGGCATTGATACCTTGCTACTAAGCCCTGCCATCGTGCGGGGCTTTTCTCTTCTTTAGACCTATCACTATCCACATGCCTTAAGCTGAGTTACCATATCCGCCTGCTTTTGCGTTGTCTGTCGCCGTCGTGATACAGGCAGGTTATCCTTCAGACAGGAGTTGCTTTAATGTCCAAACAGCAAATTGGCGTGGTGGGTATGGCGGTGATGGGGCGCAATCTGGCGCTTAACATCGAAAGTCGTGGTTACACCGTGTCCATTTTCAACCGCTCTCGTGAAAAAACCGAAGAAGTGGTGGCCGAAAATCCCGGCAAAAAACTGGTGCCTTATTACACCGTTGAAGAATTTGTGGCGTCTCTGGAATCTCCGCGCCGTATTCTGTTGATGGTAAAAGCGGGCGAAGGCACGGACAAAGCGATCGAATCCCTGAAGCCCTATCTGGATAAAGGCGACATCATCATTGATGGCGGCAACACCTTCTTCCAGGACACCATCCGCCGCAACCGTGAGCTGTCTGCGGAAGGGTTCAACTTTATCGGCACTGGTGTCTCCGGTGGTGAAGAGGGCGCACTGAAAGGCCCTTCCATCATGCCGGGTGGGCAGAAAGATGCCTATGAGCTGGTGGCGCCTATTTTGGAAAAAATTGCTGCCCGTGCCGAAGGCGAAGCCTGCGTCACTTATATTGGGCCAGAGGGTGCCGGTCACTATGTAAAAATGGTGCACAACGGCATCGAATATGGCGATATGCAACTGATTGCCGAAGCCTATTCACTGCTGAAACACGGCTTAAATCTGTCTAACGACGAACTGGCAAAAACCTTCTCTGAATGGAATGCCGGGGAACTGAGCAGCTACCTGATCGATATCACCAAAGATATCTTCACCAAGAAAGATGAAGAGGGTAACTATCTGGTTGATGTGATTTTGGATGAAGCGGCTAACAAAGGCACCGGCAAATGGACCAGCCAAAGCTCGCTCGATCTTGGCGAACCGCTGTCGCTGATCACCGAATCTGTGTTTGCGCGCTATATCTCCTCTCTGAAAGATCAGCGTGTTGCTGCCTCCAAGGTGCTGACTGGTCCGCAGGCGAAACCGTTTAGCGGTGATAAGGCCACCTTTATTGAGAACGTGCGTCGGGCGCTCTATCTGGGTAAGATCGTTTCCTATGCGCAAGGTTTCTCACAGTTGCGTGCGGCTTCAGAAGAGCACCAGTGGAACCTGAATTACGGCGAAATCGCCAAGATTTTCCGTGCTGGTTGCATTATTCGCGCCCAGTTCCTGCAAAAAATCACGGATGCCTACGCGGCAACGCCGGATATCGCTAACCTGCTGCTGGCACCTTACTTCAAGAAAGCCGCTGATGAATACCAGCAGGCGCTGCGTGATGTGGTGGCCTATGCGATACAAAACGGTATCCCGACGCCGACCTTCTCAGCGGCTATTTCTTATTACGACAGTTATCGCTCTGCGGTATTGCCTGCCAACCTGATTCAGGCGCAGCGTGACTACTTTGGTGCGCATACCTATAAACGTACCGATAAAGAAGGCGTATTCCATACCGAGTGGTTGGAATAAGTTATTTCCTAAAATTACGTAGCCAAATAAACGCCGAATAGTCCCGCTATTCGGCGTTTAGCGTATGGCGTTTTCGTTAAATTCAAATTAGGCTGTGTCCCTTAATTACATAACCTCTGGTAAAATAGGCGGATGCAGCCCAGTTTCAACATTGCCAGATAATTCCTCGCCGTTTTGTCGTAACGTGTCGCAATGCGACGGTATTCTTTCAGGCGGCCAAAGCACCGCTCAACAACGTTCCGATTGCGGTAGGCGTCACGATCGAGCTGGCTTTGTTGAATAAATAGAAAGTTTGGGTAATCATCGGATCAGATCACCATAGTTGTTTCAACATCAGGTCTCCATGGCAAAACAAAATTTTAAAATCACTAACTGGCCCTCCTATAACAAGGCCCTCAAGCAGCGCGGTTCTCTAACCGTATGGCTAGATGAATCAGCCATTGCTGCATTGTAGTGGTCAACTAATATTGGCCACCGCATTAGACTGTATGTAGAACAGTCGCTCAGATTCGTTTGGAGTTAAGCCGCCGTTATACCAGTGAGGCCGGATAGCGCTGTAATACCCCGTGATGTAGCGGATAATCGCGTCCTGGGCTTCGCTGAAGCTGTTGTAACCCTTTGTCGGCACCCATTCTGTCTTCAGGCTGCGGAAGAACCGCTCCATTGGCGCATTATCCCAGCAGTTACCCCGCCGACTCATACTCTGCTTTATCCGGCAGCGCCACAGGGCTTGCCGGTATTGACGGCTGGTATAGTGGCTGCCCTGGTCGCTGTGGAACATGACTCCTGTTGGTTGTCCCCGGAGTTCCCAGGCCATCTGCAACGCTTTAACTGTCAGCGCCGAGTCCGGCGACGTCGACATGGCCCAGCCCACCGGTTTGCGGGCGAACAGATCTAGCACCACCGCAAGGTAAGCCCAGCATTTGCCCGTCCAGATGTAGGTCACATCGCGGCACCAGACCTGATCCGGCGCGGTAACCGCGAACTGGCGGTTGAGATAGTTCGGTATTTCAACGTGTTCATTGCCGCCGCGTTTGTATTTGTGAGCCGGTCGCTGGCAGCTGGCGATACCCAGCTCCTTCATCAGCTTGCCAGCCAGCCAGCGCCCCATTTTGACACCGGAGCTGCCGGTGACGATGGTCGCGATACTTCGAGCGCCGGCAGAGCCGCCGCTGGCGTTCCAGGCTTCCATGACGCGGCTACACTTAACCACGCGCTCACCGTCGGGTTCATTAGCGGAAGCCTGCCAGTGCCTGTAGCTGCTGCGATGTACCTCAAAAGTTTGGCACAACGCCGTGACCGGGTATCGCGCCCTCAGCCTGTCGACTACCGTGAACCGTTGAGTGAGTCCGACATTAAGAGCGCCGTAGCCTTTTTTAGGATTTCGTTCTCCATTTCAAGGCATTGGACTTTTTTCTTCATCTCACGCAGCTCGAGCTGTTCAGGGGTAAGAGGAAGTCCCGTTGGCGTTTTTCCCTGTCGTTCAAGGCGAAGCTTATTGACCCAGCGACTAATGGCAGAATGGCTGACATTAACCGCCTCTGCGGCCTTAACGTATGTGTAGCCGTGGTCGACAACCAGCTTTGCGGCTTCGAGCTTAAATTCCGCCGTAAAATGTTTACCCATGAGGTCACCTGTCGTGTTGATGAGGTGAGCATATCACCTCCGCTCAGGTGGCCAGTATCAGTGTGCCACTACAATTGAGGCGAGTTTGCATTTGAAATAGTCTTTTTTTTTTGCATTATCAGCCACGAATATGTTGGCTTATTTGTGATGCATAAAAATAGTATTGCAGTGAAGGATGAGCGTGTGTCTGAAAATAAAAGGAAATTTTACCTCATTGGGCAGCTGTTTTTCGGTTATGTCACGGTACTGAGTGTTGCATCGTCGCTATTGATGGCAGGGCAAACGTTGGCCGCCGAAACGGTAACCGGCAACGCTGATGTGATGGTAATCATTGCACAGGACGAGAAAAATACCGCGCTCCCCGCTGGTGGAATGATAGCGAAACAGAGTGCTGCCGGTACAAAAACGCAAATGCCGTTGGTAAAGACGCCACAATCGATTGCGGTGGTCACGTGCGCACAAATGGACAAGCAGCGGGTGAGGTCTGTCTCCGATGCGTTTAATTACTCTGCCGGCGTGCTTCCAAATTACCGGGGCTCCTCTAACCGCAATGACGAAACCATCGTGCGCGGTTTTCGCTATGCGCCTAAATTTCTTGATGGGTTGAGCTTTGGCCTGATCGGGCAAGGTGCCGGTATTGGAAAGATCGATCCCTGGTTGTTAGAACGCGTTGAATTGATTCGCGGCCCGGCGTCTGTCATGTATGGTCAGGTCGATCCTGGCGGTACGGTTATTATGACCAGTAAACGTCCCACGGCGGAAAAGATTCGCCACGTGCAGTTTAGTGCGGGTAACCAACGTTTTGGTGAAGCCGCATTTGATTTCGGCGGTGTGCTGAGCGATGACAGCGCACTGTTATATCGCTTGAACGGGATAGCCAATACCCGGCAGCAATTTGTTAAAGATGCCAGACAACAACGCATCGCAATCGCCCCAGCGTTGACGTGGTTGCCCAATGCCGACACCAGTCTGACCGTACTGACCCGTTACCAATACGACCCTGAGGCGGGTTTTCGTAACTTCCTGCCCGCTTACGGCACGGTGTTTGCCACCAACGCCGGTTATATTCCTTACTCGCTGAATGTCAGCGATCCGAATTACCATCACTCAACGCGTGAGCAGATAGCGTTCGGTTATATTTTTGAGCACTCCTTTAACAGGGCGATTTCTGTTCAACAGAATCTGCGCTACTCACAACTGCATGATAACTATAAATCTCTGGTTTACAGCACCGGCGGCAGCGCCACGGATACGACGCTAACGCGTAACCAGCAACGCGAAAAAATAGATGCTGATGAATTGGGGATCGATACCCAATTGAAAGCGAGCTTCGTCACTAGCTCTGTGAACCATACCCTACTGGCTGGGTTGGATTATATCTGGCAGAAGCGTGACGCTAATTTGTGGCTCAAGAGCGGAAGTCAGTACGATTTTGATTGGGCTCACCCTCACTATGGTGGGTCTTATCTGGAAAATGACAGCGATTTGCCCTTGGTACGCGGCGCGTTTAAAAAGCTCGATCAGGTAGGGCTCTATGTGCAGCATCAGGCGGTATGGCAGCAGTGGAACCTGCTACTCTCTGGGCGTCACGATTGGACAGAAATTCGTACCTACTAGAGCACGCTCAACAATGCTAAAAGGCAGTCGAATGATGATGATTTTACCGGTCGTGCGGCGCTGCTGTATGCGTTTGAGAATGGTTTTTCACCCTATATCAGGCTTTGTTGAATAATAGGGAATCGTGCTGTTTTACTATGCCCATTTTGGTAGAAAATGCTTATCACCTCAGGCATTCCGTTTTCTCATGATGCTTAACTGCATGATTTTACGTTGCTGGAAACAATCGTTTTACTGGGCTGGTAGCATAAAATCTGTTTATTCAACAAAGCCTCTATATCAGCTACAGCACTTCCTTTGAGCCTAATCTGGACAGCGGCATTCCGGGGTCGGCACCCTTCAAGCCCACAACCGGTGAGCAAACTGAAGTGGGGATAAAGTTTCAGCCGGTGGGCCGCAACACCTTGTTAACGCTATCGCTGTTTGACATCACGCAGAAAAACATCACGTCATGGAACAGCAAACTCAAGTTCAACGAGCAAATTGGCAAAGTCGAATCACGAGGCGCTGAAGCGGAACTCCATACCCAAATCACACCCGCACTTAGCCTGATGTCGGCGTACAGTTATACAGAGGCGGAGACGAAAGAGAGCACCAATGCGAGCACGCCAGCAGGGAACAGGCCAGCGGCGACGCCACGCCATATGGTCTCCGCCTGGGGCACCTACTTTGTTCACAACGGCCCGCTGGCCGGGCTGACGGTGGGAACCGGTGTGCGTTACATCGGCAGCAGTTATGGCGATAACAAGGAGAGTTTCAGTGTGCCGCACTACATCCTGTATGACGCGATGGTGAGCTATGATTTAGGTTCAGCCTCGTCGCAGTGGAAAGGTGCGGTGTTACAGATCAATGTCAACAACCTGACCGATAAGCATTATGTGGCCTCTTGCAGTAATAACGAAGCCTGCTTCTACGGCTGTTGGACGCTCGATTATCGCGACGGTTAGCTACCGCTGGTAATCCCTCAAACACTGTCGTGCAAGATATGCCAGAACGCGGCAATCAATGGCTCATTGAGTCGCTTTTTCTGCACGCAAACGCCGAGTTCAAACGGTTCCATCGCTTGCTCCAGCAATACTGAAACGCGGTTACGCACTGGCTCTGGGCTGTTTTCCAGCACCACGTCCGGGATCAACGAGATGCCGCAGCCCAGTGCCACCATCGACACCAT
The DNA here is from genome assembly GCF_053848865.1 of Symbiopectobacterium sp. Eva_TO. Taxonomy (NCBI): domain Bacteria; kingdom Pseudomonadati; phylum Pseudomonadota; class Gammaproteobacteria; order Enterobacterales; family Enterobacteriaceae; genus Symbiopectobacterium; species Symbiopectobacterium sp. Eva_TO. Next base: position 40,821 of record NZ_JBSPEY010000006.1, read on the forward strand.
TGCCTCGTGTCCCGACACGGTGGCGTAAATCAACGGATTGGCGATGTGGTGACGACGGAACCAGACATCAATACGTTTTCGCACCGGGCCGTGCTCGGGCAAAATAAACGGAATCTGTGCCCAGTCTGGATTGGGTTGCCGTACCATCGACTGGACCGGTGATGCCAGTGCTGGGGCAATCAGTACCAGGGGGATCTTGCCGATAGGCATAAAATCGATGGTGGTAGGTAAGGTTTCCGGGTGGCCCGCGATGCCGAGATCGGCTTCATTGGACTGCACTTTTTCCACCGCATCGGCGGCATCGCCGGTTGTTAGCTTGATTTCGACCAGCGGATGCTGGGCGCGGAAACGGTCGAGGATCGGCGGTAGATGTCTATAGGCGGCGGTCACGGAACAGAAAATGCGTAGCTCACCGCTCAATGACGGCCCTCGTTGCCCAATGGCGTGGCGCAACTGCTCGTAATGCAGCAGCGTCTGCTGAGCAAATTGTTTCAATTGCTCGCCAGCATCGGTCAGTTGCACCGTGCGGTTATCGCGTAAAAACAGGGTTTGCCCGACATCCTCTTCCAGTCGTTGGATTTGGCGTGACAAGGTTGACGGACTCAGGTGCATGGCTTTGGCGGTGCGCCCGAAATTGCGGCTGTCACACAGGTGTAGAAACAGTTTTAAATCTCGTAAATCCATGTGCGCACGGCCTCATTTTCGTCTTGCAGTTATTGCAATGTCATCTTGTTAATATATCAATTTAAGCAATACTTTTCCTGTCATATCATGAGGGCATTCAGGCTTCCCTGACAGGAAACCTCTTCTGAACACTCGCAATTAACAGATTAAACGGAGTTGTGCATGGCTAACTATTTCAACACTTTGAACCTGCGTCAGCAGTTGGCGCAATTGGGTGTATGTCGTTTCATGGGACGTGAAGAATTCGCAGACGAAGCGAACTACCTGAAAGGCAAAAAAGTGGTGATCGTCGGTTGCGGCGCGCAAGGGCTGAACCAGGGTTTGAATATGCGTGATTCCGGGCTGGATATCGCCTATGCGCTGCGTGCAGAAGCTATCGCGGAAAAACGTGCGTCATGGCGTAAAGCGACTGAAAACGGTTTTAAAGTCGGCACCTATGAAGAGCTGATTCCGCAGGCGGATCTGGTGGTGAACCTGACGCCAGACAAGCAGCACTCCGCTGTGGTTCAGGCTGTTCAACCGCTGATGAAGCAGGGTGCATCTCTGGGTTACTCTCACGGCTTCAACATCGTTGAAGTGGGTGAGCAGATCCGTAAAGACATCACTGTGGTGATGGTGGCGCCGAAATGTCCGGGTACCGAAGTACGTGAAGAGTACAAACGCGGTTTTGGCGTTCCGACGCTGATCGCGGTTCACCCGGAAAACGACCCGAAAGGTGAAGGCATGGCGATCGCCAAGGCCTGGGCTGCCGCTACTGGTGGTCACCGTGCGGGCGTACTGCAATCTTCTTTCGTTGCCGAAGTGAAATCTGACCTGATGGGCGAGCAGACCATCCTGTGCGGTATGTTGCAGGCCGGTTCTTTGTTGAGCTTTGACAAACTGGTTGCTGAAGGCACCGATCCTGCCTATGCGGAAAAACTGATTCAGTTCGGCTGGGAAACCATTACCGAAGCGCTGAAGCAAGGCGGCATCACACTGATGATGGATCGTCTGTCTAATCCGGCAAAACTGCGTGCTTACGCGCTGTCTGAGCAGTTGAAAACGATCATGGCTCCGTTGTTCCAGAAACACATGGACGATATTATCTCCGGTGCGTTCTCCAGCGGCATGATGGAAGACTGGGCCAACGACGACATTAAACTGCTGACCTGGCGTGAAGAAACCGGTAAATCCGCGTTTGAAAATGCCCCGCAGTTCGACGGTAAAATCGCAGAGCAAGAGTATTTTGACCACGGCGTATTGATAATCACTATGGTTAAAGCCGGTGTAGAACTGGCGTTTGAAACCATGGTAAGCGCGGGCATCATCGAAGAATCCGCTTACTACGAATCGCTGCACGAACTGCCGCTGATTGCGAACACCATTGCACGTAAGCGTCTGTATGAAATGAACGTGGTTATCTCTGATACCGCAGAATACGGTAACTACCTGTTCGCGAATGCCGCCGTGCCGTTGCTGAAACAGGCATTCATGGCTTCACTGCAAGCGGGCGACATCGGCAAGCCGGTGGCGGCTACCAGCGTAGATAATGCACAACTGCGCGACGTCAATGACGCGATCCGTAACCACCCGATTGAAGCGGTGGGTCAGAAACTGCGTGGCTACATGAAAGACATGAAACGCATTGCGGTTGCAGGCTAAGAATAAACGCATTACTTCGGCAATGAAAAAAGGCGCAACCGTGGTTGCGCCTTTTTTATACGTGAAACACATCGTTCCTTAACGGCTTTGGAACTGGGCTTCTGCTTGTTGGAAGCGATCGGTGACGACTTTGGAGGGCGCACGACCCATCAGGCTAACGATAAAGATCGCCAGGCTGGCAAAGAGAAAGCCGGGGATGATTTCATACAGATTAAACCAGGCATTTTGTTTCCAGATAATCACCGTGGCAGCCCCGATCAGCATACCGACCAGCGCGCCGTTACGCGTCATACGCGGCCACAGCAGGGAAATCAAGATCACCGGACCAAACGCGGCCCCAAAACCTGCCCAGGCGTAGCTGACCAGCCCCAACACGCGGTTTTCCGGGTTGGCGGCCAACAAGATTGAAATGACGGCAATCAATAACACCATAATGCGACCGACCCAGACCAGCTCGCGTTGCGTAGCGCCAGGACGGAAGAAGGGGCGGTACAAGTCTTCGGTAATGGCGCTGGAGCAGACCAGCAGCTGGCAGCTCAGGGTGCTCATTACCGCCGCCAGAATAGCGGAAAGTAACACACCGGCGATCCACGGGTTAAACAGCAACATGGAAAGCTCAATAAATACCCGCTCGGCATTGTTGGTGACGTTGCCTGCTTGTTCCGGATGATTGCTGAAGTAGGCGATACCGAAGAAGCCCACGCTCACCGCCCCCGCGAGGCACAGGATCATCCAGGTCATACTGATGCGGCGTGCACTGCGAATGGTGTGGTGAGAATCTGCTGCCATAAAGCGCACCAGAATGTGCGGCTGTCCAAAGTAGCCCAGACCCCAACCCAGTAACGAAATGATGGCGATAACGTCCAACCCTTTGAACATATCCAGATTGGCCGGGTTTTTCGCCGCGATAACCAACAGAGACGTATCGATGCCATCCAGCGCCAGAATCACCATCACCGGGTGTCAGTATCAAGGCGAAAATCATCAGCGTGGCCTGTACCGTATCCGTCCAACTGACTGCCAGATAGCCACCGATAAAGGTATAGGCGATGGTAGCGGCCGCACCGGCCCACAATGAGGTGGCGTAGCTCATGCCAAAGGTGCTTTCGAAAAAGCGGGCACCGGCAACGATGCCAGAAGCGCAGTAAATGGTAAAAAACACCAGAATAATCAAGGCCGCAATGACTCTCAGGATTTTTCTGGTGTCTTCGAAACGGTGTGTGAAATAGTCTGGCAAGGTCAGCGCGTTGTGGTTCACTTCGGTGTGAACGCGCAGACGACCTGCAACCCAGCGCCAGTTGAGGTAAGCGCCGATAGTCAGTCCGATAGCGATCCAGCTTTCAGAAATGCCGGAAATAAATATCGCGCCTGGCAGCCCCATCAGCAGCCAGCCGCTCATGTCAGAAGCCCCCGCTGAAAGTGCCGTGACCACACTGCCCATCCGGCGTCCACCCAGAATATAGTCGCCAAGGGTGGTGGTTGAGCGATAGGCGGCCAGGCCGATCAAGACCATTCCGAAGATATACACCAGAAAGGTCACCAGCATGGGTGTACTCATTGTCATTAGAATCTCCAAGTTAAAGCGCCCTGTCTATCCCCATCATGCTAGGGCATAAAGGCAAATCATATTGTTGGTATAACCTGACGGGAACGACGTCCGGTAGAGCACAGTCTGCACGATTGCGCATCCCTCGTGCAGCCTATTTTTTCTTATAATGCAAAGCGTTAACGATTTGTTATATTTCCTCGTCACGCCAATGTTATACACTTGTTAACTGCATTGCATCTTATGGCAACTCGCGAAAACCAGGTTGCATAATCCGATAACGATGGCCAAGCTTCGAAGGCATACCTTCAACAAATCAACGTTATCCGATCCCTCACTATCGATGATTATCTTGGCTTCACTGGAGTGAAACGATGGGATTCTCCACTATAGCGGTAAAGCTTGACGATGCGACCCGCAATCGTATCGAACGTACAGCGCAGCGCCTTGATCGCACATCGCATTGGTTGATTGAGCACGCCATTTTTTGCTATCTCGACGCCGTCGAGCGCGATGGTAAAGCTCCTGACATCACACCAGAGCAGGGTAAAGCATTTCAACGTGCGCCGGAGATTATGCCGAAGTCTCGTCAGGAAGGAAGCTATCAGCCGTTTTTAGCTTTCACGCAAACGCTGTTACCCCGTTCACCGCAGCGTGATGCTATCACGGCGGCGTACCGCCGTTCCGAGGGCGAAATGGTGCCGTTACTGCTCGAGCGGGTAGAACCGATGGCATCAATGGCACCGGCGGTGCAGGCGCTGGCCTATCGACTGGCGCAGACGCTGCGGCGTGAACAGCAGACCCATGGGCGAGCGGGACGGGTGCAAAGTTTGTTACAGGCCTTTTCCCTGTCATCGTCAGAGGGGATTGCTCTGATGTGCTTGGCAGAAGCGTTTCTGCGCATTTCCGATGCCTCAACGCGCAATGCGCTGATCCGTGACAAGATCAGCAGCGGTGACTGGCATTCCCATTTGGGGAAAGGGCAATCGCTGTTCGTCAATGCGGCAACCTGGGGACTGCTGCTGACCGGGAAGCTGGTTGCGACGCACAGTGAAACGCGTCTGGCACACACCCTGAAGCAACTGATTAACAAGGGGGGCGAGCCGGTCATTCGATTGGGGATGGATCGCGTGATGCGCCTGATGGGGGAGCAGTTTGTTACTGGCGAAACCATCGATGAGGCGCTGTCCAACGCGGAACATCTGGAACAGCAGGGATTTCGCTATTCCTATGACATGCTGGGCGAAGCGGCCCTCACCGAGCAGGATGCGGAGGCTTACCTCAACGCTTATCAGCAGGCGATTCATGCGATTGGCAGGGCATCTCAGGGGCGTGGGGTGTATGAAGGGCCGGGTATCTCCATCAAGCTGTCGGCGCTGCATCCACGTTATAGTCGTGCGCAGTACGATCGCGTCATGGAGGAGCTCTATCCCCGTTTGTTGGCGTTGACGTTGCAGGCGATGCAGTACGATATCGGCATTAATATTGATGCGGAAGAAGCAGAACGGCTAGAGATCTCCCTCGATCTGTTGGAGCGGTTGTGCCATGAGCCTGCGCTGGAGGGCTGGAAAGGGATCGGTTTTGTGGTGCAGGCCTACCAAAAACGCTGCCCGTTTGTGATTGATTTCCTTATCGATCTGGCACAGCGTACCCAGCGACGCCTGATGGTGAGATTGGTGAAAGGTGCCTAATGGGACAGCGAAATCAAACGCACGCAAGTAGAGGGTCTGGAGGATTACCCCGTCTATACCCGTAAAGTGTATACCGATGTCGCCTATCTGGCCTGCGCTCGCCAACTGCTGGCGGAACCGGATGCCATTTACCCGCAGTTCGCTACCAACAATGCTCATACCCTGAGCGCGGTGTATACGCTGGCCGGTGACAGTTATTACCCTGGGCAATATGAATTTCAATGCCTGCACGGTATGGGGGAGGCGCTTTATTCGCAGGTCGTCGGTCCCGAAGAACAGGGCAAGCTGGCGCGCCCCTGTCGGATCTATGCCCCCGTCGGCACCCATGAAACCCTGCTGGCCTATTTGGTGCGGTGTCTATTGGAAAATGGTGCCAACACCTCGTTTGTTAACCGCATTGCGGATGCGGAGGTTCCACTGGAGCAACTGATTGCCAGCCCGATAGCTGAAGTGCAGGCGCTGGCATACAAAGAGGGGGCTCCTGGCTGTCCGCATCCGCGAATTCCTCTACCTGCTCAGATCTACGGTGCAGAGCGTTGCAATGCGCAAGGCGTAGATCTGACCGATGAGCGCCGTCTGGAAATGCTCGCAGCGGCCTTAAGCGCCGACGCCGCGCAGGTACGGCATGCGGCACCGATTATGGCCGATGCATCATCACCGCTGGCGGCTCGGCCAGTGATCAATCCGGCCCAACAGCACGATATCGTGGGATACGTGCATGATGCCAGCGAGGAGGATGTGCGCATTGCGTTGGGCTGTGCGGTGCAGGCAGCAGAGCGGTTCTCGACGGTGTCGCTCCCGCAGCGGGTTGCCAGCCTGCAACGCGCTGCCAGCTTGCTGGAAGCCGTGTATCCGCAGTTCATCGGGTTATTGGTGCGCGAGGCGGGGAAAACCGTGCCAAATGCCATTGCTGAAATACGCGAAGCGGTGGACTTCTTGCGCTATTACGCACAGCAGTCTGCTGCGGTGTCATCGGAACTAGTTTGCCCGCTGGGCGTGGTGGTTTGCATCAGTCCGTGGAACTTCCCGTTGGCCATTTTTACCGGGCAGATTGCTGCCGCACTGGCTGCGGGGAATGCGGTACTGGCAAAACCGGCGGAGCAAACACCACTGGTTGCCGCGTTGGCGGTGCAACTGCTGCATCAGGCTGGCATTGCGCCTGATGTGTTGCAACTGCTGCCCGGCGCTGGTGCGCGATGCGCGCGTCAATGGCGTGCTGTTTACCGGATCGACCGCGGTTGCCAAGAGCTTGCAGCGCACGTTGGCAGAACGGTTGGATGCGCATGGGCAACCTGCAGTGCTGATTGCTGAATCCGGTGAGATGAATGCCATTATTGTCGATTCGTCCGCGCTGACGGAGCAGGTGGTCAGCGATGTCATGGCCTCCGCCTTTGACAGCGCAGGGCAGCGTTGTTCAGCACTGCGTCTGCTCTGTCTTCAGGAGGACATTGCAGAAGCGACACTGAACATGCTGCGTGGCGCCATGGCGCAGTTCCGCGTGGGCAATCCCGACAGTCTGGCAAAGGACTGCGGCCCGGTGATCGACGATGAAGCCCGCGAACGGATCGAGCAGCATATTCACCTGGTGCAAGCGGAAGGGCATTCGGTGTTTCAGGCGGCTTTCGGCGCACAGGCGTGCCTGGCCTCATGGCGACAGGGCACCTTTGTCTTGCCGACGCTGATTGAACTGGACCAGGTAGCCAGCTTGCAACAAGAGATCTTTGGTCCGGTGCTGCACGTGGTGCGTTATGCGCGCGAGGGGCTGGATACGTTGATTGAGGAGATCAACGCCTTGGGGTATGGGCTCACGTTGGGCGTCCATTCACGGATTGATGAAACCATTTCGCGTATCACGCAGCGGGCGCATGTGGGTAACCAATACGTCAATCGCAATATGGTGGGGGCTGTGGTCGGCGTTCAGCAATTCGGAGGCGAAGGGTTGTCCGGTACGGGGCCGAAAGCGGGCGGGCCGCTCTATTTGCCACGCTTGCAGAGAACACCGCCTGGCCAACCCAGCGCAGCGAGCAACGCATTGGGCGTCAATGCCACATTGGCGACGACGCCGGAACGCGCGGGGTTTGCGCTACTGGTTGACTGGGCGCAACAACAGGGACGGCTGGCGGTGTTCGAGGCGGCGCACAGCTACCGTGCCTGGGGCGCTGTCAGCGGTGTGATACGCCCGCTGCCGGGGCCCACTGGCGAACGCAATACCTATATGCTGACACCGCGCGATAACGTGTTGTGTCTGGCGCAGGAACGTGACGATATGCTGCGCCAGTTGGCGGCGCTGCTGGCCGTGGGCAGTAACGCATTATGGCCTGACAGCGCAGCGTTACGTGAACTTGCCGGCAGCTTGCCGCTGGAAGTGCAGCGCCGCATCCGTTTTACTCCGGAATGGCAACAGGAAAGTGGGCATATTGGCGCGGTTATCTGTCACGGCGAGAGCGACATGTTGCGTGAGGTTAATCAGCAGATTACGCAATGGACGGGGGCGATTATTCCTCTGCTCGGCTGTGAACCCGGCAGTGACACGATCCCACTGGATCGATTATGGCATGAACGTGTGCTCAGCGTGAATACGGCGGCAGCGGGGGGAAATGCCAGCCTGCTGATGATGACGGAGTAATCACTCCGTACGCGCCGCGCACACTGCGCGGCGCAACAGTAAGCCGACTGCCAAAACGCTTAGTTGCGGTACAGCACCTTGATGATGTGATAGCCGAACTGGGTTTTTACCGGTCCAAAGGGTTTCAGCAACTCGCAGGAAAATACCGCCTTGTCAAAAGCGGGCACCATATCGCCCTGACGGAACTCACCCAGATTGCCCCCATCCCGTTTGGATGGGCAGGTAGAGTGCTTTTTAGCTAACTGCTGAAAGTCTGCCCCTTGCGCCAATTGGTCCAGTAGATCATTCGCCTGTTGTTCTGTATCGACCAGAATATGCAGTGCAGATGCCGTTTTCGCCATGGGAATACCTTTCATGTGATTAAAAAGCGTGAATTGAACAGGCCTCACGCCGACGCCGATGGCTGGCAATGTAGCACGATGCATGCCTGATGTGGATCGGTAAAGGCGAATCCGGCCATCAAGATCTGCGTGGCTTTCTGCTACAATCGGCTTCCGTTTTTATTACGAGTTGAACGTCATGCGCCTGAATCCCAGTCAACAACATGCTGTCGAATTTGTCACCGGCCCTTGTCTGGTGCTGGCTGGCGCGGGATCAGGCAAAACGCGCGTTATCACCAACAAGATTGCTCATCTGATCCGTCAGTGCGGCTATCAGGCGCGTCATATCGCCGCAGTGACCTTTACCAACAAGGCTGCGCGTGAAATGAAAACGCGCGTGGCGCAGACCTTAGGGCGCAAGGAGACGCGTGGGTTGCTGATCGCCACCTTTCACACCCTGGGGTTGGCGGTCATTAAACGGGAATATGCCGCGTTGGGCATGAAGGCGAACTTCTCGCTGTTTGACGATCAGGATCAGGCCGCCCTGCTCAATGAACTGACAGAAACCTGGTTGGAAGGGGATAAAACCCAGCTACAGCAGTTGACCTCCACCATTTCCAACTGGAAAAACGATCTGATGGACCCGACGCAGGCGGCGGCATCGGCGCAGTCGGAGCGCGATAAGCTGTTTGCGCACTGTTATGGTCTGTATCACGACCACTTGCGCGCCTGTAACGTACTGGATTTTGACGATCTGATCCTGTTGCCAACGCTGCTGTTCAAGCGCAATGAAGAGGTGCGTGAGCGCTGGCAAAACCGCTTGCGCTACCTGCTGGTGGATGAGTATCAGGACACCAACACCAGCCAGTATGAGCTGATCAAACTGCTGGTTGGTGCACGTGCACGCTTTACCGTGGTCGGCGATGACGATCAATCCATCTACTCTTGGCGCGGTGCCCGTCCGCAAAACCTGGTACTGCTTTCACAGGATTTCCCTCAGCTTGAAGTGATCAAGCTGGAGCAAAATTACCGTTCTTCGGGCCGTATTCTCAAAGCGGCCAATATCCTGATCGCCAATAACCCACACGTATTTGAAAAAAAACTCTTTTCGGAATTGGGTTACGGCAGTGAACTGAAGGTGATCACCGCCAACAACGAAGACCACGAGGCGGAACGGGTGGTGGGCGAACTGATTGCCCATCACTTTATCAACAAGACGCAGTACAGTGACTATGCCATCCTCTATCGTGGCAACCATCAGTCGCGACTGTTCGAAAAGATGCTGATGCAAAACCGCATTCCCTATCGCATCTCTGGCGGTACCTCCTTCTTTTCTCGTCCGGAAATCAAAGATCTGTTGGCCTATCTGCGCGTTTTGACCAACGCGGATGACGACAGCGCCTTTCTACGCATCGTCAACACCCCTAAGCGTGAAATCGGCCCCGCGACGCTACAGAAACTGGGTGAGTGGGCCAATGTGCGCAACAAAAGCCTGTTTACCGCCAGTTTTGATTTAGGGCTGGAAGCACACCTGTCTGGCCGTGGGTTGTCCTCACTGCAACGTTTTACTCACTGGATGCGGGAAATTGCCCAGCAGGCTGAGCGAGAACCGGTGGCGGCGGTGCGCGACCTCATTCACGGGCTGGATTATGAAAGCTGGCTGTATGAAACCTCAACCAGCCCGAAAGCAGCGGAAATGCGTATGAAAAACGTCAATCAGCTGTTTAGCTGGATGACGGAAATGCTGGCAGGCTCGGAGCTCGATGAACCGATGACGCTGACACAGGTGGTAACGAGGTTCACCCTGCGCGATATGATGGAGCGCGGCGAAAGCGAAGAAGAGGTGGATCAGGTGCAGCTGATGACCCTGCACGCCTCAAAAGGGTTGGAATTTCCCTATGTGTATCTGGTGGGGATGGAGGAGGGACTACTGCCGCACCAGAGCAGCATTGATGAAGATAATGTCGATGAAGAGCGTCGCCTGGCGTATGTCGGTATCACACGGGCGCAACGTGAGCTGGTTTTTACCCTGTGCAAAGAGCGTCGCCAGTATGGCGAACTGGTGCTGCCAGAACCCAGCCGTTTCTTGCTGGAACTGCCGCAGGACGATATGCAATGGGAAACAGCGCGCAAAGTGGTCAGCGCGCAAGAGCGGATGCAAAAGGGGCAAAGCCATCTGGCGAATCTGCGCGCGCAGCTGGCGCAGGCGCGCGATAAGGAGTAATACCGCTGTTACGGCGTGGCTTCCTCAATCACCAATGGCCAGTGGACATAGCCCTGCCAACGGCTTTCCTGTTCCAGCGCTTCTGCGCGCAGGGGATGGGCGGCCAGCCAGCCAGCAGGTAGCTGGATGTGCAGGGTATCGCCGTCCGCCCGCAAGATGCTGTCAGGCAAGGTGTCATCACGGCGACGGCTAGCGAAAATAATCGCCAGTCGCAACAAACGGCATAAGCGCTGCGCAGGCAGTACGGGTACGGCGTTTTGCTGATTTAATGACTGAAGATCGAGCGCACCACTCTGATTTAACACCAGAATAGCCAGCAGTTTTTTCTGTGCCGGTGTGAAGCCGGGAAGATCGCTGTTGCGTATGAGATAGGCGGCGTGTTGCGGAGCATTGCGAAAATCAATGGCCAGACCGATTTCATGCAGAAAACCGGCTCTGTGCAGCAACTCGCGACATCGGTGATCCAACGGCCAATCCTGCGCCAGTTGGTGCAGGAAATTGTCGGCTAATGTGCTGACGCGCTGGCCCTGTTCACCGTCTAACAGGTAGCGGCGTTGCAGATTGAGCAGCGTGCGCTGGCGAATATCCTGCTCTACGGGCAGGTGCAGCATCCCGTATACCAAGCCTTCGCGCAGTGCGCCACCGGCCAATGTCATACTCTGAATGCCAAGTTCCTGGAAAATCGCCAACAGAATGGACAATCCGCTGGGGAACACCAGCGCCCGCTCTAACGTCAGGCCGTCAATTTCCAGTTCTTCCAGCTTATGGCACGCAATGGCATGCTCTTTCAGGGCGCACAGCTTGTCAAGCGTAATCTGCTCGTCCATGCCCGCGGCGACCATAATCTCTTGCAACGCTTGTACGGTGCCGGATGCGCCCACGCACACTTGCCACCCCTGCGCACGCAGTTGGGCGGCCACGGGGCGTATCATGTCACCGGCAGCCTGTTCAGCACGGGCAAAATTTTCCGCTGTCAGGGTGCGATCGCTGAAATAACGCTCCAGCCAGGTCACGCATCCCGTGGGTAAACTGAGTAACTGTGTGGCCTGTGTGGCGGTTCCGGTCGCCAGTTCGGTACTGCCACCGCCGATATCCACCACCAGACGTTGTTCCGGACCGCCAGTGGTGTGGGCCACGCCCTGATAAATCAGGCGCGCTTCCTCTTCACCGCTGATGACTTGAATCGGCAAACCCAGGATCTGCTGCGCCTGCGCCAGAAATTCATCGGCATTGGTGGCAAGCCGCAGGGTCGCCGTCGCAACAACGCGGGTTTGCTTCTGAGGGATATCCTGCAAGCGTTCGGAAAACAGGCGCAAGCACTGCCAGCCGCGCTGCATGGCTTCCTGTGACAAGCGGTTATCACGATCCAGTCCCGCAGCCAAACGCACTTTACGTTTAATGCGCGCTAGCGTTTGAATGCTGCCAGCGCTCTCCCGCACCACCAGCATATGGAAGCTGTTCGAGCCCAGATCGATCGCCGCATACAGCGAGGAAGCATTTAGCATGGATGCTTAACTCGGTCTTTTACGGTTGCCGCGCGGTGCGCCGCTACGACGTGGCGGGCCACTGCGACGCCGGCCATTGCTGGTGCGCGTGCGGGGCAAGCGCTTCGGCACGGGCAGATTGGTCATCAGCGCATCACTATCGTATTTGCTCAACGGGATTGAATGGCCCGTATATTGCTCAATGGCAGGCAGGTTCAGCGCATACTCTTCACAGGCCAGGCTGATGGAGAAACCGCTGGCACCGGCACGTCCGGTACGGCCGATGCGGTGCACATAGTCTTCGCAATCGTCCGGCAAGTCATAGTTGAATACGTGAGTGACAGACGGAATATGCAGACCGCGCGCCGCAACATCGGTGGCGACCAGAATATCCAGATTGCCCTGCGTGAAGTCATCCAGAATGCGCAGGCGTTTTTTCTGCGCTACGTCGCCAGTCAGCAGACCAACGCGATGGCCGTCCGCAGCCAGATGGCCCCAGATGTCTTCGCAGCGGTGCTTAGTGTTAGCGAAGATGATGCAGCGGTCCGGCCACTCTTCTTCCAGCAACGTTTGCAGCAGGCGCATCTTCTCTTCGTTTGACGGATAGAACAGCTCTTCCTTGATGCGGTGCCCGGTTTTCTGCTCCGGCTCTACTTCAACGTACTCGGCGTTGTTCATCTGTTCAAACGCCAACTCACGCACACGGTATGACAGCGTGGCGGAGAACAGCATGTTCAGGCGCTGCGTTACCGGCGGCATGCGGCGGAACAGCCAGCGAATATCTTTGATAAAGCCCAGATCGTACATTCTGTCGGCTTCATCCAGCACCACAACCTGAATGGCGCCAAGGTTAATGTGATTCTGCTTGGCGTAGTCGATCAAGCGGCCTGTGGTACCGATCAGGATATCAACACCCTGCTCCAGCACTTTAAGCTGCTTATCGTAACCGTCTCCGCCGTAAGCCAGACCCAGTTTCAAGCCTGTCGATTCTGACAGCGCCTGTGCATCCGCGTGGATTTGCACGGCCAACTCGCGAGTGGGTGCCATGATCAGCGCGTGCGGCTGGTTGGTTTGACGCTCTGCCGAAGCAGGATGCGACAAGATATGGTGGAAAGTAGACGCCAGAAATGCCAGCGTCTTGCCAGTTCCGGTTTGCGCCTGACCCGCGACGTCCCGGCCATCAAGGGCGAGAGGTAGTGCGAGTGCTTGGATGGGCGTGCAGTTATAAAACCCTTTATTTTCAAGGGCTTTGATTACCTGCGGGTGCAGCGCGAAGTCGGAAAACTTCTGTTCAGTCAAGTGTGTTTTGCTCATAGTGTGGTAGAATATCAGCTAACTATTGCTTTACGAAAGCATATACAGTGAAATAAAGTCAAGCTTTGTTGGTTAATGCTACACCAACTCGCTAAAGATAATCCTGCGGAGTAAAAAATGAGCGATAAAATTATTCACCTGACAGACGACAGCTTCGAAACGGACGTGTTGCAGGCCGAAGGGGCAACACTGGTTGATTTTTGGGCCGAATGGTGTGGTCCCTGCAAAATGATCGCTCCCATTCTCGATGAAATCGCTGATGAATTCGAAGGTCGCATCACCGTTGCCAAACTTAACATTGATGAAAATCCGGCGACTGCGCCGAAATACGGCATCCGTGGTATCCCGACCCTGCTGCTGTTCAAGAACGGTGAAGTGGCGGCAACGAAAGTAGGCGCGCTGTCCAAAGGTCAGTTGAAAGAGTTTTTGAACACCAATCTGTAATACCTGATAGATTTATCAACGCTATTTCATCGCACAAAGCGGTCAGTGTGGATTTCTCGTATTGACTGCTTGCCGCACGTCATGAAGCGTGCTAGATTCATCAGTACTGCATATCGTACTTGCCTATGTTTAAGCCTCACAGGCTTAAACCTTAAAGTTTGAATCTATAGCATTACTCGCTGTCTATACCTTAACGCTGCCCGTTCGTGACAACAAATCGCACAAACACGGCATAAGAATCCGTAGCGTGGTCAGGCAATCTAAAAGTATTACATTAATTGGTTTCAGGTGTCTTCGATCTCTTGCCGTCGTTTTGTATCGGGCTTGCGTGGTCAACGTGTAACACGTTCACGTATCAAGCCAAACGGAATGGTGTGATTGAGGGCGGTATATGATAGTGGCACGTTGACCCTTGCCATCCCATTCACGTTAATTGTTCGAGATTTACCCCGAGTTTAAGAACCCACCACTATGAATCTTACCGAATTAAAGAATACGCCAGTTTCTGAGTTAATTACTCTTGGCGAAAACATGGGGCTGGAAAACCAGGCTCGTATGCGTAAGCAGGATATTATTTTCGCCATTTTGAAGCAGCACGCAAAAAGTGGCGAAGATATTTTCGGCGATGGCGTGCTGGAAATCTTGCAGGATGGTTTCGGTTTCCTCCGCTCCGCAGACAGCTCCTACCTCGCCGGCCCTGATGATATCTACGTTTCTCCCAGCCAAATCCGCCGTTTTAATCTTCGTACTGGTGACACCATTTCAGGCAAGATTCGTCCTCCCAAAGAAGGGGAACGCTACTTTGCCTTGTTGAAAGTCAACGAAGTCAATTACGACAAACCTGAAAACGCCCGCAACAAGATCCTGTTTGAAAACCTCACTCCGCTGCATGCCAACTCACGTTTGCGTATGGAGCGCGGTAATGGTTCAACTGAAGACCTGACAGCACGCGTATTGGATTTGGCGTCTCCGATTGGCCGTGGTCAACGTGGTTTGATCGTGGCACCACCGAAAGCTGGTAAAACCATGCTGCTGCAAAATATTGCACAGAGCATCGCGTATAATCACCCTGATTGCGTGCTGATGGTACTGCTTATCGACGAACGTCCGGAAGAAGTGACCGAGATGCAACGTCTGGTGAAAGGGGAAGTGGTGGCGTCTACCTTTGACGAGCCTGCCTCTCGCCACGTTCAGGTTGCTGAAATGGTGATTGAAAAGGCCAAGCGCCTGGTCGAGCACAAAAAAGACGTTATCATCCTGCTGGACTCCATCACCCGTCTGGCGCGTGCCTACAACACCGTGGTTCCGGCGTCTGGCAAAGTGCTGACCGGTGGTGTGGATGCCAACGCCCTGCACCGTCCGAAACGCTTCTTTGGTGCTGCGCGTAACGTGGAAGAAGGCGGTAGCCTGACCATTATCGCCACCGCGCTGGTAGATACCGGCTCGAAGATGGACGAAGTGATTTACGAAGAGTTTAAAGGTACAGGTAACATGGAACTGCATCTGGCGCGTAAAATCGCTGAGAAGCGAGTGTTCCCGGCTATCGACTACAACCGTTCCGGTACGCGTAAAGAAGAGCTGCTTACCACCTCCGAAGAGCTGCAAAAAATGTGGATCCTGCGCAAAATCATTCACCCGATGGGCGAGATCGATGCAATGGAGTTCCTGATCAACAAGTTGGCGATGACCAAAACCAACGATGAATTCTTCGACATGATGAAGCGTTCATAAGCAGGCAGTGTTCTCGGGGAAAACGCCACGCGGGTCGTGGCGTTTTTTTTTAGGAATTTACCGACCTTTACACTACAGGGTGTTTTTCCAGAGTATTCTAGGATATCCCGGCGTCATGCTTTCCGTTATGGTACGCATTGATTTGATGGCGTCATCATAACCCCGTTGCGAGTGCCTGCCCTGTGCATGCCCGCGCGATACCGTCGGCCGCATAATGATGTGATGGTGAACGGCCCTGTTATCGCGAACCATGCTTCGCCGTGCCAGCCTGCGGCGGCTTGTAGCCATAAACGGTAAACTTACTCGCTATGCGTCTAGAGTTATTATTGATTTTCTTGTTTTCTCTGGCTTTTCTATTCCTGGCCCGTCGCGTGGCGGGGCCGCTAGGTCTTGTCGATCGTCCCAATCAGCGTAAACGTCACCAAGGTCTGATCCCGCTGGTGGGGGGCATTTCCGTTTATGCTGGCCTGTGCTTTACCTTCCTGATTACCGACTACTACATTCCCCATTTCCGTTTTTACCTGCTGTGCGCCGGTATTTTGGTGTTTGTCGGGGCATTAGACGATCGCTTTGATATCAGTGTCAAAATCCGTGCGCTGGTTCAGGCGCTGGTGGCCATCGCCATGATGGTGTTCGCGCATCTCTCATTGCGCAATCTGGGAGAGTTGTTTGGCCCGTGGGATATGGTTCTGGGGCCATTGGGCTATCTGGTGACGCTGTTTGCCGTGTGGGCGGCCATTAACGCGTTTAACATGGTCGACGGCATCGACGGTCTGCTCGGTGGCCTTTCCGTGGTGTCGTTCGGCGCGATGGGTATCCTGCTCTACGGTTACGGTCACCACAATTTGGCGCTGTGGTGCTTTGCCATGATTGCGGCCACGCTGCCGTACATCTTACTCAACCTCGGTTTTTTTGGCCGCCGCTATAAAGTGTTTATGGGTGATGCAGGCAGCACCATGATAGGGTTCACTGCCATCTGGATCCTGATGCAATCCACGCAGGGCAAATACCATCCGATTAATCCGGTAACGGCACTGTGGTTGATCGCCATCCCGCTGATGGACATGGTTGCCATCATGTACCGTCGCTTGCGCCGAGGGATGAGCCCCTTCGCGCCGGATCGTCAGCATATCCATCACTTATTGATGCGCGCAGGGTTTACGCCGCATCAGGCTTTTGTGTTGATCACCGTGGCCGCGGTACTGTTGGCGGGTATCGGCATGGCCGGAGAGTATTTCTCTTTCATTCCTGAATGGGCCATGTTGGTGCTGTTTTTACTGGCCTTTGGGCTTTATGACTATTGCCTGAAACGGGCATGGCGCGTGGCGCGCTTTCTGAAACGCATCAAGCGTCGAGCACACCGTAACGACAATCATCGACACTCAACTTGAAACCACATCACTTTGGGGAAGTAATGAAACACGAAAACCCTGCTAACGGAACCTCTGGCGAAGCACATTACCGCGTGACGACGGGGGCGGCCGATATTGAGAATGAACTGGACATTCGTGGCCTGTGCGGTGCGTTGTGGAGAGGCAAATTCTGGATTGCCGGCGTAGCGCTGGCTTTCGCGCTGGTGGCGTTAGGGTATTCCTATCTTGCTCGCCAAGAGTGGAGCGCTATGGCAATAACGGACCGGCCTGGCGTTACGCTGCTGGGCGGTTATTATCCGCAACAGCAGTTCTTACGTAATCTGGATGCCAAAGCTTTTGCGTCATTGCCGCCCGAAGCGCTGTCGGTGTCGGCCAAGGTTTACGACGAGTTTGTCATGCAGGTTGCCGCGTATGATACCCGGCGCGATTTCTGGCTACAGAGCGACTACTATAAATCGCATCAGGAAGGTGATGCCAAAGCGGATGCGGCCTTGCTGGACGATCTGATCGCCGACATCCAGTTTACCCCGCGTGACGACGGTAAAAAGACCTTCGACAGCGTGCGCCTGACGGCGGACAACGCGCCTGCCGCCAATCGCCTATTGCGCGACTATATCGAATTTGCCAGTCAGCGCGCCGCACTGCACCTTAACGGTGAGCTGAAAGGCGCCTGGGCGGCACGTAAGGTCTTTTTACAGTCGCAGATTCAGTGTCAGGAAGCGGTCGCGCAGGCGATTTTCGATCGCGACCTGAATAGCGTGAAGATGGCGCTAAAAATTGCGCAACAGCAGGGGATAAGCCGCAGCCAGACCGATACCCCCGCGGAAGAATTGCCGCCTTCAGAACTTTTCCTGTTGGGGCGTCCGATGTTACAGGCGCAATTGCAGTCCTTGCAGGCCAGTGGGCCGCGCTTCGACATCGATTATGACCAAAATCGCGCCATGTTGGCGACGTTAAGCGTTGAGCCAACGCTTGATGCGGCATTGCAGACTTACCGTTATCTGCGCACGCCGGAGGAGCCGGTGAAGCGAGACAGTCCGCGTCGCCTGTTCTTAATGGTGATGTGGGGCGCTATCGGTGCATTAACCGGGGCGGGCATTGCATTGGTTCGCTGTAAACCTCAGCGGCGGATGGATTGACCGTTTATGCCGCCTGAAAGGGCAGCCCCTAACCTGATGAAAGAGATTCATAGTGAAAGTGTTGACTATTTTCGGCACCCGTCCAGAAGCCATCAAAATGGCCCCTCTGGTTTATGCCCTGGCTCAAGATGAAGCCTTTGAATCGAAAATATGCGTAACAGCCCAGCACCGGGATATGCTGGATCAGGTGCTGCGTTTATTTGCTATTACGCCGGATTATGATTTGAACATTATGCAGCCGGGCCAGGGGCTGAGTGAGGTCACTTGCCGCATTCTGGAAGGACTGGAACCGGTATTGACGGCGTTCAAACCCGATCTGGTGCTGGTGCATGGTGATACCACCACCACACTGGCCGCCAGCCTTGCGGCGCTGTATCAGCGTATTCCCGTCGCTCATGTGGAGGCCGGGTTGCGCACGGCCAATCTCTATTCTCCTTGGCCTGAAGAGGCCAACCGTAAGCTGACCGGCCATTTGGCGACGTATCACTTTGCGCCAACCGAGCGGGCGCGTGATAACCTGCTGCGGGAAAACCTCAGCGACCGGCAGATCCTGGTGACGGGAAATACGGTTATCGATGCGCTGTTCTGGGTGCGCGATCGTATTCTTGGCGATGAAACATTGCGCCACTCCCTGGATACCCACTACGGTTTTCTGGATGCGAATAAAAAACTGATTCTGGTCACCGGGCATCGCCGTGAAAACTTTGGCGGCGGGTTCGAGCGTATTTGCACGGCGTTGGCGAGCATTGCCCGTCGCCACCCGGAGGCGCAGATTCTGTATCCCGTGCACCTGAATCCGAATGTGCGTGAGCCGGTAAATCGTATTTTAAGCGGCATTGATAACGTGTTTCTGATCGCGCCGCAGGAGTACTTGCCGTTTGTTTACCTGATGAACCGGTCGTACCTGATTTTAACCGATTCTGGCGGTATTCAGGAGGAGGCCCCCTCGCTGGGCGTGCCCGTGTTGGTGATGCGCGAGACAACAGAGCGGCCAGAGGCCGTGGACGCGGGAACGGTGCGGTTGGTTGGCACAGAGGTGGCGACGATTCTGGACGCGGTGTCGCAACTGCTGACCGACAATGCAGCGTATCAGGCCATGAGCCGGGCGCATAACCCGTTCGGTGACGGCACCGCCTGTCAGCGTATTATTGCCGCACTGAAGAACCCTTTAGTTACACGACAATGAGCAACACCATGACAACTAACGCAATGACAATCAATAAAATAGTGGTGGTTGGGCTGGGCTATATCGGTCTGCCGACCGCAGCCGCGTTTGCCTCACGGAAAAAACAGGTGATTGGCGTGGATGTTAATCGCCACGCAGTGGAAACCATCAATCGCGGTGAGATTCATATCGTTGAACCCGATCTGGGGGCCATGGTTAAGGCCGCTGTGGAAAACGGTTATTTGACGGCAACGCACAAACCCGAGGCGGCCGATGCCTTTCTGATCGCTGTGCCGACGCCGTTTAAAGAGGGGCACGAACCGGATTTGAGCTATGTACAGGCCGCGGCAGCGGCGATTGCACCGGTACTGCAACCCGGCGCGCTGGTGGTGCTTGAATCCACCTGTCCCGTTGGCGCGACGGAGCAGATGGCGGCGTGGCTGGCCGACACCCGGCCCGATCTGACCTTCCCGCAGCACGCCGGGGACGATGCCGATATTCACATCGCTTACTGCCCGGAGCGGGTATTGCCTGGGCAGGTCGTGGTGGAACTTGTGAAAAATGACCGGGTGATTGGCGGCATGACGCCAGCCTGTGCCGCGCACGCCAGCGCGTTGTACAAGATTTTTCTTGAAGGTGAGTGCGTTGAAACTGACGCGCGCACGGCCGAGATGTGTAAACTGACGGAAAACAGCTTCCGTGACGTGAATATCGCCTTTGCCAACGAGCTGTCGCTGATTTGCGCTGAACAGGGTATCAACGTATGGGAATTGATTCGTCTGGCGAATCGTCACCCGCGTGTGAATATCCTTCAGCCCGGCCCCGGCGTTGGCGGTCATTGCATCGCGGTAGACCCGTGGTTTATCGTGGCGCAAAATCCGCAGCTGGCGCGTTTGATACACACGGCGCGGTTGGTGAACGACGGTAAGCCGTTGTGGGTGGTCGATCGCGTCAAAATGGCGGTAGCGGATTGTCTGGTGCAGAGCGGCAAACGCGCCAGTGACGTGACCATCGCCTGTTTTGGGCTGGCGTTTAAGCCGGATATTGACGATTTGCGCGAAAGCCCGGCGGTCTGGATTACCGAAATGATTGCGCAGTGGCACAGCGGCACGACACTTGCCGTGGAGCCGAATGTGACTGCGTTGCCGCCACGTTTGACCGGGTTGGTTACGTTGACGGAATTGTCGACGGCGTTGCGTGAGGCGGATGTGGTGGTGATGCTGGTCGATCACCGTGCATTCCGCGCGATAGAATCTGAAAAGATAAAACAACAGTGGATTGTAGACACGAAAGGAGTATGGCGTTGAAACGTATTTTGGTGACAGGCGGCGCAGGGTTTATTGGCTCCGCGCTGGTACGCTATCTGGTAACGGAAACGCAAGACAGCGTCGTGGTGGTCGATAAGCTGACATATGCCGGTAATCTGGCATCATTGGCGCCGGTGGCGGCCAGCGATCGTTTTGCGTTCGAGCAGGTTGATATCTGCGATCGTCCCGCGTTGGATCGGGTATTTGCCACGTATCAGCCGGATTTGGTGATGCATCTGGCGGCGGAAAGTCACGTTGACCGCTCGATCGATGGTCCGGCGGCGTTTATTGAAACCAATATCGTCGGTACCTATCAGATGCTGGAAGCAGCGCGCCACTACTGGAACGCGCTGGATGGCGAGAAAAAAGCGGCTTTCCGTTTCCATCATATTTCTACCGATGAGGTGTTTGGCGATCTGCATGGTACGGACGATCTGTTCACCGAAACCACGCCGTATGCGCCCAGCAGCCCTTATTCCGCATCCAAAGCCTCCAGCGACCATCTGGTGCGTGCCTGGATGCGCACCTATGGGCTGCCGACGATCATCACCAACTGCTCCAATAACTACGGTCCTTACCACTTCCCGGAAAAATTGATTCCATTGATGATCCTCAACGCAATATCCGGTAAGCCGCTGCCCGTGTATGGCAACGGTGCGCAGATCCGTGACTGGCTGTTTGTTCAAGATCATGCGCGTGCGCTTTACCGCGTGGTGACGGCGGGTGAAATCGAGGAAACATACAATATCGGCGGTCATAACGAGCGTAAAAACCTCGACGTGGTGCATGCCCTGTGCGATCTGCTGGAAGAACTGGCACCGCAAAAACCAGCGGGTGTAACCCATTATCGCGATTTGATTACTTACGTGACTGATCGACCCGGACATGACATGCGTTATGCCATCGATGCCAGCAAAATGGCGCGGGAGCTGGGTTGGAAACCACAGGAAACGTTTGAAACCGGCATGCGTAAAACGGTGTTGTGGTATCTGAACAACGAAGCCTGGTGGCGCAGTGTGCAGGATGGCTCCTATACCGGAGAACGGTTGGGGCTGGACGCATAATCGACGCGTTTGTCGTGCCCGTGTGTCAGTAACAGCAGCGTGCAGGCCATTACAGGAGAGGCGATGAAAGCGACGATCCGTGCGCATCTGATGCCGTTAGCGTGGGAAAGCGATTTTTTCGCCCTCCCCAGCGTGCGCCTGTCGTTCAGTGATGATGCGCCAGTGCTAACATCTGAGGCGTTGACCACGTATGCCGTGGTGCAAGCCAAGGTCGCTGCCAGCGATCTGGCGACGATCGATGCGCTCTCTGCCGGAGGTTTCCAACTGGCAGAGAGCGAAGTGGATTTTTGCCTGCCCATCGATTCTGTCGAGGCGGTGCTTCCGGCCTGGCGCGTGGCGGCTACCGCAGATATTGCGCTGCTGCGTGATGCCGCTTCGCGCGTTTTTTCGCAGAGTCGATTTCGCACACCCTGGTATCACGCTGCGGACAGCAGGCGTTTTTATGCGCAATGGGTGGAAAACGCGGTACGTGGCACCTTTGACGATGTTTGCCTGATTGCACACGACGCGCAGGGCGCGCCGCTTGGTTGGGTAACACTGCGCCAAACGCAGACGGACCAGGCGCGCATCGGCCTTCTGGCCGCGTGGCCGGGCACTTCCGGTGGGGTGGGCATGCTGCTTATGGCACTGGCAAGGCACTGGTGCCAACAGCGGCACGTGGCGCACCTGTGGGTTGCTACGCAGTTGGGTAATACGCGCGCTCTGCGCCTTTATCAACGCTCTGGCGCGCAGATTCATGACACGGCGCATTGGTTTTACAGGAGACCGCATGATTCCCTTTAACGCTCCCCCGGTTGTGGGTACCGAACTGGACTATATGCAGGCCGCCATGAGCAGCGGCAAGCTGTGTGGTGACGGCGGTTTTACTCGCCGCTGCCAGCAATGGCTGGAGCACTATTCTGGCAGCAAGAAGGTGTTATTGACCCCCTCCTGTACCGCATCGCTGGAAATGGCAGCCATCCTGCTGGATATTCAGCCGGGGGATGAAGTGATCATGCCCAGCTACACTTTCGTTTCCACCGCCAATGCCTTTGTACTGCGTGGGGCAACCATCGTTTATGTCGATGTACGCCCGGATACGCTGAACATCGATGAAAGCAAAATTGAAGCGGCGATTACCGACAAAACCCGTGCCATCGTGCCGGTGCACTATGCCGGTGTGGCGTGCGAGATGGACGCCATTATGGCGCTGGCGGAAAAGTACGAGCTATGGGTAGTGGAGGATGCCGCGCAAGGGGTGATGGCGCGCTACAAAGGGCGTCCGTTGGGGGCGATTGGTCATATTGGCTGCTTCAGTTTTCACGAAACCAAAAACTACACGTCCGGCGGAGAAGGCGGTGCCACACTCATCAACGACCCCACGTTGGTTGAGCGGGCGGAAATCATCCGCGAGAAAGGCACCAACCGCAGCCAGTTCTTTCGCGGTCAGGCCGATAAATATACCTGGCGCGATATTGGTTCCAGCTACCTGATGGCAGATATTCAGGCTGCCTACCTTTGGGGGCAGTTGGAAGCCGCCGGGCGCATCAACGAACGACGTTTGCGCCTGTGGCATAACTATTATGATGCCTTCCGCCCGTTGGCGGAGGCTGGGCGCGTCACGCTGCCCACGCTGCCGGCACACTGCCAGCACAATGCGCACCTGTTTTACCTCAAGCTGCGCGATATTGACGATCGCGCCGCGTTTATTCATGACATGAAGGATGCAGACATCCTGACGGTGTTTCACTATATTCCGCTGCATACTTCTCCCGCGGGGCTGCGCTTCGGGCGTTTTTCCGGTGAGGATCGTTACACCACGCGGGAAAGCGAGCGACTCGTCCGGTTGCCGCTGTTTTATAACCTATCAGATGTGAATCAGCGTACGGTGATCAACACCATCCTGAGCTTCTTTTCCTGATATGTCATTGGCAAAAGCGTCCTTATGGACGGCGGGTTCGACGATGGTCAAAATCGCCATTGGCCTGGTGGTTATCAAATTGCTGGCAGTGGCCTTCGGCCCGAGCGGCGTGGGGCTGGCGGGGAATTACCGCCAACTGATCACGGTGTTGGGCGTGCTGTCAGGCGCGGGAATATTTAATGGTGTGATCATGCTGGTGGCGCGCCATCAGCAGCAGCCTGAGCCGTTGCAACAGGTTTTGGGGACGTCAGCGACGCTTATTGCGCTCTTTTCATCGGCGTTAGCGCTCCTCTTTGTGCTGGCGGCAGGGCCGATAGCCACGGTGCTGTTTGGCGATGATCGCTATCGTGACGTGATCCGACTGCTGGCGTTGCTGCAAATGGGCATTGCCTGTGCCAACTTCTTTTTGGCTATCCTGAAAGGGTATCGGGACGCACAGGGCAATGCGCTGGCGATTGTCGGGGGCAGCCTGATTGGGCTGGTGGCGTTTGTTGCCTGCTTTCTGCTGGGGGGCTACGCTGGTGCGCTGGTAGGGCTGGCGCTGGTACCGGCGTTGATCTCGCTGCCCGCCGGTGTGTTGCTGTTGCGGCGTACCCCTGTGCGTTGGCAGCATTTGCGTCCGGTATGGGATCGTGCGTTCGCCACGCAGTTAGGGAAATTTACCCTGATGGCGGTGATGACGGCGGTAACGGTACCCGTTGCCTATATCATGATGCGTAACGTGCTCGCGGCGCATGCCGGGTGGGATGCGGTCGGCTTGTGGCAGGGAGTGAGCTCGATATCCGATGCTTACCTGCAATTTATCACCGCCGCGTTTTCGGTCTATTTGCTGCCGACGCTGGCGAGATTGCAGGAAAAACCGGCGATTGCGCGAGAGATCGGCCGTGCGTTGCGGTTTGTTATCCCTGCGGTGGCTGCTGTCAGTCTCGCTATTTGGTTACTGCGCGATGTGGCTATCTGGCTGCTGTTTTCCCCGCAGTTTGTGCCGATGCGCGATCTCTTCGCCTGGCAACTGGTGGGCGATGTGATGAAAGTGGGGGCCTATGTCTTTGGTTATCTGGTGATTGCCAAAGCGGCGCTGCGCTTTTATCTGCTGGCGGAATTGAGCCAGTTTCTGTTGCTGAGTGGTTTCTCCCAGTGGTTGATTCCGCGCCACGGCGCATTGGGGGCCACGCAAGCCTATATGTTGACCTATGTGGTTTACTTTTTACTGTGCTGTTGTGTTTTTCTTATTTACCGTAGGCGACCATGACGACACTGATTCACGTTCTGGGATCGGATATCCCACATCATAACCAGACGCTGCTGCGCTTCTTCCATGACGTGCTGGCAACACAACTCCCTACGCCCGTGGTCACGCATTTTATGGTGGTATCCGGTGATGAGGGCTTGCCGCAGGCTTTTCCTGGGTTGACGTTAACCTGCTATGCCGATAAACGTGCGCTGGCGCAGGCGGTGGTGACGCGGGCGCGGGCCGATCGACAGACGCGGTTCTTTTTCCACGGACAGTTTAACCCGTGGATTTGGCTGGCGCTGTTGGGTCGGCGTATCAAACCGGCACAGGCCTATTGGCATGTGTGGGGCGCGGATCTGTATGAAGAGGCCACGCAGTGGAAGCATCGCCTGTTTTACCTGCTGCGTCGCATTGCACAGGGGCGTATCGGTCATGTCTTTGCCACGCGTGGCGATCTGGATTTCTATCGGCAGCGGCATGCGGATGTGCCTGCCTCCTTACTTTATTTCCCCACCAAAATGACCCCGGCGCTGACGGAAGAGACCGTGACCAAACCGCTGGCTGGACCGATGACGGTGCTGGTGGGTAATTCCGGTGATAAGAGCAATCGGCATATCGAAGCGCTGCGTGCCATTCATCAGCAACTGGGGTCGCAGGTGCGGGTGATTGTCCCCATGGGATATCCCGCAAACAATGAAGATTACATCAATCAGGTGGCGCAGGAAGGTGAAACGCTGTTTGGCACGAAGCAGTTCCAGTTGCTGCGTGAACAGTTGGCGTTCGATGATTACCTGAACCTGTTGCGCAGTTGCGATCTCGGCGTATTTATCTTCCCGCGTCAGCAAGGCATAGGTACGCTTTGCCTGCTGATTCAGTGCGGGGTGCCCTTTGTCATCAGCCGGAAGAATCCCTTCTGGCAGGATCTGGCCGAGCAGCATTTACCTGTGCTGTTTTACGGCGATACGTTGACGGAAGCTGTGGTGCGTGAAGCGCAACGTCAGATCGCCAGCGTGGATCAGCGCCGCATCGCGTTCTTCCAGCCTAACTACCAGCGAGGATGGCTCGATGCCTTGACGTTGGCGGCGGAGACGAAACCATGACACAGGGTGAGTTCGGCGGCTTGGTCGTGGTGTATTTGTTTGCCGTCAGTTTTATTCTTTTTTTGACCTGGCAGGAGTTTCGTCGAGTACGATTTAACTTTAACGTACTGTTCTCAATACTGTTTCTTCTGACATTCTATTTCGGTTTTCCCTTTACCTGCCTACTGGCGTTCAAATTCAATGTGGCAGTGGTGCCCGCGACCTATTTACTTCAGGCGCTGCTGTCGGCAGCCGCGTTTTACGCCATCTATTACGTGGCTTATAAAACCCGTCTGCGGGCGCAACGCCGACCGCCCGGCGAACCCTGGCTCATGATGAATCGTGTCGAAACGCACCTGACATGGCTATTGCTGGCGCTGGTGGCAGTGGTGACAGTGGCTATCTTCTTTATCAATAACGGTTTTTTGCTATTCAAACTGCGCACCTATAGTCAGATTTTTTCCAGTGAGGTCTCGGGCGTTGCCCTGAAGCGCTTCTTCTATTTTTTTATCCCCGCCATGCTGGTGGTCTATTTTCTGCACCAAACGCGCCGTGCCTGGCTGCTGTTTCTGGTGGGTACCGTCGGGTTCGGAATACTGACCTACCTGATTGTCGGCGGTACGCGGGCGAATATCATTATCGCTTTTGCCCTGTTCTTGTTTATCGGCATCCAGCGCGGTTGGATCACGCTATGGATGCTGGTCGCGGCGGGGGCGGTGGGCGTGACCGCCATGTTGTGGCTGGCATTAAAGCGCTATAGTCTGGACGTAAGCGGTGCGGAAGCGTTTTACACCTTCCTTTATCTGACACGCGATACCTTCTCGCCGTGGGAAAATTTGGCGCTGCTGTGGCAACACTATGGTGACATCGAATTTCAGGGGCTAGCTCCCATCGTACGTGATTTTTATGTCTTTATTCCGTCCTGGCTGTGGCCCGCTCGTCCCAATCTGGTGCTCAATAGCGCTAATTACTTCACTTGGGAAGTGCTCAATAACCACTCCGGGTTGGCGATTTCGCCTACGTTGCTGGGATCGCTGGTGGTGATGGGCGGTGTG
This sequence comes from Symbiopectobacterium sp. Eva_TO, assembly GCF_053848865.1. Lineage (NCBI taxonomy): Bacteria > Pseudomonadati > Pseudomonadota > Gammaproteobacteria > Enterobacterales > Enterobacteriaceae > Symbiopectobacterium > Symbiopectobacterium sp. Eva_TO. The sequence goes on from NZ_JBSPEY010000006.1 coordinate 67,842, forward strand.
TTGTTTATTCCGCTCGGTGCCATCGTGGTCGGCCTCATCGTCAAGTGGTTTGATGCCCTGTATGAATCGGGTCGTCTCAGCCAGAATCGCTACAGCGCAGCGGTGCTGCAAAGTTTCTGCTTTGGTGCCATCTTTAACCTGATAGTGTTGGTGCGAGAAGGCGGCGATGCTTTTGTGTCGCGCGTGGTGTTTTTTATCCTGGTGTTTGGGCTGTGCGTGCTGGTGGCGAAGCTGCTGTATTGGCTGTTTGAACGTGCGGGCCTGATTCGTCAGCGTTGGACGCGTTCGCATACGGCATCAGTGACCTTGCCCCCCCACACTCCGGATACGCCATAAGGAACCCTCATGGAAAATCCCGCTTCTGTCCTGCTTTATCGCATTCGTAATATCCCGCTGCACGGATTTGCGGACCAGGCTGCCTGTCTGGCGTACCTTTTCGCTGAGGGAGAGGTAAAAACCGGCACGTTAGTGGCAATCAACGCCGAGAAAGTGTTGGCGGCCGAGCAGGATAAGCCGCTGTGGGATTTGATTGCCGAGGCCGAATACAAGTATGCCGATGGCATCAGTATTGTGCGCGCCATCAGGCGTAAATATCCTCAGGCGCAGGTGACGCGTGTCGCCGGTGCTGATTTGTGGGAAGCGCTGATGCAAAAAGCCGGTGCGGAAGGCACCCCGGTTTTTTTGCTGGGCGGAAAACCGGCGATACTGCGTCAAACGGAAGAGAAACTGCGGACCCAATGGCAGGTGAATATTGTTGGCAGTCAGGATGGTTATTCCCCACCGGAACAGCGCGATGAGGTGTTTGAACGGGTACGCGCCAGCGGGGCGCGCATCGTTACGGTGGCGATGGGTTCACCTCGCCAGGAGATATTGATGCGTGATTGCCGCCGTTACCATCCGCAGGCGCTTTATATGGGCGTGGGTGGCACTTATGACGTCTTCACCGGGCACGTGAAACGCGCGCCTCTGGCGTGGCAGCGTATGGGGTTGGAGTGGCTCTACCGGTTGTTGAGCCAACCCAGCCGCATTACGCGTCAGATTAAGCTATTAAAATTCCTCGCTTACTACTTCAGCGGGCGCCTGTAACGGCGTGACCCTCTGCTGAGCCATCGGTATTGGTTATGACGATTGGCTCTTAAAACAAAATTGTTATTCTCATTTGATTTTAAATGACTATTTGCTAATCAGGTAAAAATGCAGAAGGATATGCTGCCTAAAATGTGCGAACCCGCTCAATAGCGGGATGGGCATGATAAAACCCGGTATGAAACCGGGAGGAAAACACAACATTTAAGACTGAGGATCTATGGCAAACGAGGAAACGCAAGGCAAGCTCCACCGTGGGCTTGAGGCGCGACATATTGAGTTGATCGCGCTTGGTGGAACGATTTGCGTTGGGTTGTTTATGGGCGCGGCGAGCGCATTGAAGTGGGCCGGCCCTTCTGTGCTGCTGGCCTATATCCTCGCCGGGATATTCGTTTTCTTTATCATGCGCTCAATGGGTGAAATGCTCTATATGGAACCGGTCACCGGCTCCTTTGCCGTGTATGCGCATAAATACATGAGCCCGTTTTTTGGCTATCTCACCACGTGGGGTTACTGGTTTATGTGGATGACGGTCGGGATTTCCGAAATCACCGCCATCGGCGTTTACGTGCAGTACTGGTTCCCGGAACTGCCGCAGTGGATCCCCGCTATCGTATGCGTGGCGCTGGTGGCGTTAGCCAACCTGGCCGCTGTGCGTTTGTACGGTGAAATCGAGTTCTGGTTTGCCATGATTAAAATCACCACCATTATTGTGATGATTGTCGTTGTCATTGGCATTATCTTTTTTGGTATTGGCAACCACGGACAGGCGACCGGCTTTGCCAATCTGACCGAGCACGGCGGCTTCTTGGCGGGTGGCTGGAAAGGGCTGTTGTTTGCACTGTGTCTGGTGGTGGCCTCTTATCAGGGCGTTGAGCTGGTTGGGATCACTGCCGGTGAAGCCAAGAACCCTAAAATTACCCTGCGGCGCGCAATTAATAACATCCTGTGGCGTATTCTGATTTTCTATGTTGGTGCCATTTTTATCATCGTCACCATTTTTCCATGGAATGAAATTGGCACTGCCGGCAGTCCGTTTGTGCTGACCTTTGCCAAAATCGGGATTACCGCTGCGGCAGGTATCATTAACTTTGTGGTGCTGACCACTGCGCTTTCAGGCTGTAACAGCGGGATGTACAGCTGCGGTCGTATGCTTTATTCACTGGCAAACAACCGTCAGCTCCCGGCCTGGATAGGCAAAGTCACAGCCAGGGGCGTGCCTGCGGCAGGTGTTGCTGTCTCGATTTTTTGTCTACTGTTAGGTTCGGCGTTAAACTACATCATTCCCAACCCGGAAAAAGTGTTCGTCTATGTCTACAGCGCCAGCGTGCTGCCGGGCATGGTGCCGTGGTTTGTGGTACTGATAAGCCAACTGCGGTTTCGCCAGCAGCATCAGGCACAATTAGCAGGGCATCCGTTCAAATCCGTTCTGTTTCCGTGGGTGAACTATCTGACTATGGCCTTCCTGCTGTGCGTATTGGTGGGAATGTACATCAATGAAGACACGCGGATGTCCTTATTGGTGGGGATGGCGTTTCTTGCAGTGGTTAGCGTGATTTATGGCATGCTGGAAGGGCGCAAAAAGCAGACATTAACGGCACCCGAAGCCTGATTGAGGGGTGGGGATCGTCGCTGACTGTGTGTTTTCGGTACGAAATGCGCAAAGCATAAGCAAACGCATCATTTCGATAAAAAAAGCACTAGACAGGCAGAGATTAAATCCGTACTATCCCCACCCGCAACGGCGCTATGCGCCCGTAGCTCAGCTGGATAGAGCGCTGCCCTCCGGAGGCAGAGGTCTCAGGTTCGAATCCTGTCGGGCGCACCAATAACTTTTTTACAAGAATTGTGTGCAAGAGCTGCGGTGGTACAATTCACCGTAAGGGACGTACCAGTTTTATCGTTAGTTGTAAGCAGTACATTGGTGGCTATAGCTCAGTTGGTAGAGCCCTGGATTGTGATTCCAGTTGTCGTGGGTTCGAGTCCCATTAGCCACCCCAGATTCAGATGTTCGTGAATGTATGCGAAGGTGGCGGAATTGGTAGACGCGCTAGCTTCAGGTGTTAGTGTCCTTCGGACGTGAGGGTTCAAGTCCCTCTCTTCGCACCAACGAACATTATCAACAGTCAGTGTGATACACTGATGGCGTTGAAAAAAAGCATTTCGGCGAGTAGCGCAGCTTGGTAGCGCAACTGGTTTGGGACCAGTGGGTCGGAGGTTCGAATCCTCTCTCGCCGACCACTTTCCGCAAAAAGCTGCTATTCCTCAGGAATAGCAGCTTTTTGTTTTCTCCATCCGTCTTTCTGGTATCTGCATAGCCTGTTCTGTGGAAAACGCCCCCGCTGTGCGAGGGCGAAAATCGCTTACTCCGCTTTACCGCCCTCCAGCACTTTATCACTGCCGAAATACTTCTCTGCCAAGGCTTTTAACTGGCCGTTCTGACGCAGCTGTTGCAGTTTCTGATTGAATGCTGCCAGCAACTTGTCGCCTTCCGCCGTTTTGGCAAACGGGAACGTGACTTGTTCATTGGAGATGAGGTCACCCGCCAGCTTCAGCGGCAGGTGACGTTTATTAATCTCTGCCAACAGGATAGGGCGGGAATTGACATAGCCTTGAACGCGATTGTTGATCACATCATTCATTGCCCCGTCGCGGGTTTCATAGGTGCGGATGGTGACGTCATTGTTGGGAAAGGCGTTGCGCAGGTTGGTCACGTGGGTCGAGCCTAAGACGCCAGATACGGTTTTACCCTTGAGATCGTCCAGAGACTGAATGTCTTTGTGTAGTGGTCAACTAATATTGGCCACCGCATTAGACTGTATGTAGAACAGTCGCTCAGATTCGTTTGGAGTTAAGCCGCCGTTATACCAGTGAGGCCGGATAGCGCAATACCCCGTGATGTAGCGGATAATCGCGTCCTGGGCTTCGCTGAAGCTGTTGTAACCCTTTGTCGGCACCCATTCTGTCTTCAGGCTGCGGAAGAACCGCTCCATTGGCGCATTATCCCAGCAGTTACCCCGCCGACTCATACTCTGCTTTATCCGGCAGCGCCACAGGGCTTGCCGGTATTGACGGCTGGTATAGTGGCTGCCCTGGTCGCTGTGGAACATGACTCCTGTTGGTTGTCCCCGGAGTTCCCAGGCCATCTGCAACGCTTTAACTGTCAGCGCCGAGTCCGGCGACGTCGACATGGCCCAGCCCACCGGTTTGCGGGCGAACAGGTCTAGCACCACCGCAAGGTAAGCCCAGCATTTGCCCGTCCAGATGTAGGTCACATCGCCGCACCAGACCTGATCCGGCGCGGTAACCGCGAACTGGCGGTTGAGATAGTTCGGTATTTCAACGTGTTCATTGCCGCCGCGTTTGTATTTGTGAGCCGGTCGCTGGCAGCTGGCGATACCCAGCTCCTTCATCAGCTTGCCAGCCAGCGCCCCATTTTGACACCGGAGCTGCCGGTGACGATGGTCGCGATACTTCGAGCGCCGGCAGAGCCGCCGCTGGCGTTCCAGGCTTCCATGACGCGACTACACTTAACCACGCGCTCACCGTCGGGTTCATTAGCGGAAGCCTGCCAGTGCCTGTAGCTGCTGCGATGTACCTCAAAAGTTTGGCACAACGCCGTGACCGGGTATCGCGCCCTCAGCCTGTCGACTACCGTGAACCGTTGAGTGAGTCTGACATTAAGAGCGCCGTAGCCTTTTTTAGGATTTCGTTCTCCATTTCAAGGCATTGGACTTTTTTCTTCATCTCACGCAGCTCGAGCTGTTCAGGGGTAAGAGGAAGTCCCGTTGGCGTTTTTCCCTGTCGTTCAAGGCGAAGCTTATTGACCCAGCGACTAATGGCAGAATGGCTGACATTAACCGCCTCTGCGGCCTTAACGTATGTGTAGCCGTGGTCGACAACCAGCTTTGCGGCTTCGAGCTTAAATTCCGCCGTAAAATGTTTACCCATGGGGTCACCTGTCGTGTTGATGAGGTGAGCATATCACCTCCGCTCAGGTGGCCAGTATCAGTGTGCCACTACATAAGCTATTCGAGCTAATTTATTTGCTAATGCACAGCACACAACGCAAGAATGTTTCCTGCCCAACTGAGACCTTACCCAATCAGCTAATCTCCCTGATTGATGGTCAATTCTTAGGATAAATACCCGCGCACATTGAACAAGCAATCGGCGAAGGTTTTTATCTCCACGCTTGCTAATACCCAGCAGAGTATTCTTCCCTCCAGTACTGTATTGGCGGGGTACAAGACCGGTGGAAGCGGCAAAATTACGACTGTTTTCATATTGCTTGCCATCGCCTAACTGTGATGACAAAACGCTGGCTGTTATCGGTCCAACACCAGGGATGGTCATTAAATGCTGGCCAGTTTCATCTAGAGAGAGTGCCTGCCCAAGTTCTCTTTCGAGCTCTGCTATCTGCCCAACCAAATATTGGTAATGATCGTGTAATCGAAGCAGCAACTGTGCCAGATAAGGTGGCAAGTCATTATCAGCCAGAACAGCTGAAAGCCTTTTGATTACCGCAATACCTTTCGGCATGCTGATACCAAACTCCAGTAAAAAAGCATGCATTTGGTTAGTCGTTTTAACGTTGTCTCTGACCAACGACTCCCTGACGCGATGCAAGGCTCGCATAGCCTGCTGAGCCTCAGTTCTTGGCTGCACAAACCGCATGGAAGGGCGTGATCCGGCTTCGCATATTGCTTCGGCATCAACGAAATCGTTCTTGTTGCTCTTGACAAAAGGGCGGACAAACTGCGGAGAGATCAACTTTACTTCATGCCCCAGCTCACTGATCCGACGAGCCATAAAATGGGCACCGGCGCAGGCTTCCATTACAACGGTAGTAGGTGTACACGTAGCCAGAAACTCGATGAGTTTGGTGCGGGTAAATTTTTTCCGCAGTAATGCCTTGCCTGATTTATCCTGACAATGAATGTGAAAAGAATGTTTGCCGAGATCGATACCAATAAGCGTGACGTTTTGCATGATGGCCTTCTCCATAAAGAAACACCCTGTCAGCGTACCGCTCACAGGGTGGGGGTGACCATCTCATTAGGCCAAACACGCGTTTCATCATCAGGACTGTGGTGATGGCCATATCTGAGTAGTGGAGCGGTCGTCCACGCCGTTCAGTAGTCGTATTTTCCGTCCATGCAGCAATGGCTGATTCATCTAGCCATACGGTTAGAGAACCGCGCTGCTTGAGGGCCTTGTTATAGGAGGGCCAGTTAGTGATTTTAAAATTTTGTTTTGCCATGGAGACCTGATGTTGAAACAACTATGGTGATCTGATCCGATGATTACCCAAACTTTCTATTTATTCAACAAAGCCTGCCGGTATCAACGAGTTTTGGATCACGCCCGGTGGCGGATTGGAAGGAAATGAAACGTTTGAGCAGGCGCTTGGCAGAGAGTTGATGGAAGAAACGGGCTTAATCATAAATGAGAAGCCGGAGTGGGTGTGGTCAAGAGAGGTAGTTTTTGAGCGCAACGGCAGTCAGTTTATCTGTATTAGTCGCGACTTGCTCTGACACTGGACCTTGAAAGGTTGAGAGTTACCGGTTTTGATATGGGTGTCGAATCCTTATACAAAACACGAGGTAACTCTCATGCTTCATACTAACAATCCCATCATCAAACACAAAGCCGGCCTGCTCAATCTCGCCGAAGAACTCGGTAACGTATCAAAAGCCTGTAAAATCATGGGGGTGTCACGCGACACGTTTTATCGCTATCAGGAACTGGCGGCAGAAGGCGGCATTGACGCTCTGGTTAACCAAAACCGCCGGGTTCCCAACCTGAAAAACCGTGCTGATGAAGCCACTGAACGTGCGGTTGTTGATTACGCCATTGAGTTCCCGGCTCATGGCCAGCACCGGACCAGTAATCAGCTGCGTAAAAAAGGCGTCTTCATTTCTGGCAGCGGTGTGCGCTCCATCTGGCAACGACACGATCTGGAAAACTTTCGTAAGCGCCTGAAGGCACTTGAGGAAAAAGTTGCCAGAGAAGGCATCGTACTTACTGATGCTCAAATCGCTGCACTGGAGAAGAAGGCGCACGACGACGAAGCCTGTGGTGAAATAGAGACTGCTCACCCGGGTTATCTGGGGTCGCAGGACACCTTCTACGTGGGTAATCTGAAAGGTGTTGGCCGTATCTACCAGCAGACGTTCGTGGATACGTACTCGAAAGTGGCGCACTGCAAGCTTTACACGAGTAAAGCACCGATCTCTGCCGCCGACCTGCTCAATGATCGCGTGCTGCCGTTCTACGAAGCTCAGGGGCTGCCAATGCTAAGAATACTGACGGACAGGGGGACGGAGTACTGCGGTAAAGTGGAACAACATGACTATCAGCTGTACTTGGCTATCAACGATATAGACCATACGAAAACGAAAGCGATGTCTCCGCAGACAAACGGTATCTGCGAGCGCTTCCATAAAACTATTTTGCAGGATTTTTATCAGGTTGCGTTCCGTAAGACGTTATACGAGGACCTAGAAAGTCTACAAAAGGATCTGGACAACTGGTTGTGGCATTACAATAATGAGCGAACTCATCAGGGTAAAATGTGCTACGGGCGTACGCCAATGGCCACGTTACTTGATGGTAAACGAGTCTGGGCAGAAAAAAATCTGAACCAGATTTAATCTGACAGACACCTGTATAAATAACCGGTAACTGTCAGATCAGGTCTGAGCTAATACACATCATCGGAGAGATCGACCACCTGGTAACTGCCCGAGGAGAGTTCTGCAATAATCTCATCCCGCTCAGCGTGACCACGCGTCAGACGTACCCCCACAAAAATGCAGGCGTCCTTGTCATCGGCGTAGCGGTAGTTGAACTCACCTCGTTATACACATCTCTGTTCGTGCCTGAGCGCGCGTAGCGTTTCGGCGGCCGTCATGACTTTCTGCAAGCCTTTCCAGATAGTTTTTGCGCCTGGTTCACCGTCGCCTTTTCGAGCAAGAAAGCCTCCCAGTTGCGCAACTAAGCGCAATACTTCGTTTAGCTTAGGGCGGCCCTTGGGCATACGCTTGTTCATCAGTAGGTAAGCTCCATGAGTCTCGTCGGAATCAAAGAACAACATTGCGTCCAGCTCTGGACAGGTTCGTCCCATACGCATTAAATAGGCGATGCGCCATGTGCATATTCGCATCGTGATCGATCAGTGATTCGCATGACAATCGATCACGATTTCGCATCTAAGGTCGATCACTGATTCGCGTCGTATCGATCACTCCGGGACTTAACTCTTCTAACCTCCTCTCCGTTCGCAGTTTCTACTGAAATGGAGATAACGATGGCCAGAAAGAGAAAAAGCAGGAGTCCCATGGAGACTTGTCTTCAGATCTTCAAACTCAAATTTGAGTGCAACCAGTCTAATCGCACCATCGCCGCTGCTCTTAGGGTCAGCCCTTCCACAGTTTATGAGGTGCTCTCCCGTTTTACCGCCGCATCGCTGTCGTGGCCATTGCCTGATGCGCTCTTGCCAGAAAAACTGGAAAAGATGCTGTTCCCCACCCGCAGAATGCGCACCTCGGAGCTTATCGCGCCAGACTGGCTGTATATCGATACCGAGCTAAGACGGCCAGGGGTTACCAGGCAGCTGTTGTGGATAGAATACAGCACCGAAACCGGAGAAATGGCGCTGGGCTACTCTCAGTTCTGCCGTTGTTATCGCCAATGGAAGAAATGCCAGAAACGCTCGATGCGCCAGACCCACCGTGCCGGTGAGAAGCTGTTCATCGACTTCTGCGGGCCCACGGTGCCGGTATCCGACCCCGATACGGGAAATGTGCGCCGGGTCGCCATCTTCGTCGCTGTCATGGGAGCGTCAAATTATACCTATGCAGAAGCCTGCCCCGGTCAGGACATGATGAGCTGGCTGAATGCTAACAGCCACTGCCTGACCTTCCTCGGCGGCGTTCCAGCCCTGCTGGTACCCGATAATCTGCGTAGCGCGGTGAGCAAAGCAGATCGCTACGAGCCGGTCATCAACGACAGCTATCAGTCTTTGGCCTCGCATTACAGCACGGTAGTGATGCCAGCCAGACCCTACAAACCGAAAGACAAGGCCAAAGTGGAAAACGGCGTCCTGCTGGTCGAAAGGTGGCTCCTGGCGCGAATACGCAATGAAACCTTCCATACGATGCATGCGCTCAACGTCAGGCTCAGTGAGCTGATGACCGAGCTGAATAACCGGCCAATGAAAGGTTATGGGGGCCAGAGCCGAGCGCAGCGCTTTGCGCTGCTCGATGCGCCGTGCCTGCAGCCGTTGCCAGCCATGCCCTATGAATACACCGAATACCGTGCGGTGAAGGTCGCTCCTGACTATCACGTCGAATACGACCGCCACTGGTACTCCGTTCCCCATGAGCTGGTTGGTGAAAGGCTGTCGGTAAAAGCCACCTCGTTATACACAAGTCCGCAACGCCTTATATGCCAAGGGTTAGCGGGCTGAAATAGGCAGCCGGTGGGGTTGTAAATGAAGTGAAACCGACGTGTACTATCGCCATTTACGGCGCTGAAAAATGACACGGGATTCAGATGGCTGGGCACACCAAGAACTGGAAGGGGTAAATCTTGGTGACACGAGGCTCAATAAGCGTGCCAAAGGGCTTTTGATACGGCTGGCTGAGAATCCGCAAGCCAGCATTCCGCATGCGTGCCTCGGATGGTCTGAGACGCTGGGTGCTTACCGCTTCATGGAGAACCAAGCATTCGAATGGCGAGACATTCTGCAACCTCACTGGCAGCGTACGCAGGAAAGGATCCGAGAACACGAGGTTGTGCTGTGTATCCAAGACACTACCGAGCTTGACTTCAACGGGCAGCAAATCCAAGGCTTGGGTCCTTTGAACTACGAAGCCAGGCGTGGTCTGTACCTGCATCCGACCTACGCGGTCAGTCCGGATCGCGTGGGGTTGGGCGTACTGGATGCGTGGATGTGGGCAAGAGAGCCGAAGGATGCAGACGGAAAACGCGATGGGCTCAAGGAGAGTACGCGCTGGCTCGAGGGATACGAGCGAGTTGCTGAACTCGCCTCGGAGTTGCCAAACACACGTCTGGTGTACTTAGCCGATCGCGAAGCGGATATCAAGGCGTTGATGCAGCTCGCTGATGACCTTGGCACTCCGGCTGACTGGTTGATCCGCTCGACTCATAATCGCAGTCTGGACTGTAATGAGAAGCTTTGGCAGAAGGTTGGAAAGACCGTGCCGGTGGGAGAAATCCAATTCGTTATGGCGGCTCGCGCGGGGCAGAAGGCGCGTACGGTGAAACAGGCGCTGCGCGTGAAGCGAGTGTCGCTGCGTTGCGGGTTGGCAGTGACTTGTGTGATAGCCAAGGAAATTGAGCCGCCAGCAGGCGTGAAGCCGGTCGAGTGGCGGTTGCTGAGCAATCGCGTACCTGAAGGACGAGAAGATATCGTGGAGCTGATCGACTGGTATCGGGCTAGATGGGAAATCGAGATGTTCTTCAATGTGCTGAAGAACGGCTGCTGTGTCGAAGCGTTACAGTTATCGACCGTGGATCGCATTGAGCGGGCATTGGCGCTGTTCATGATCGTGGCATGGCGCATCGCCTATTTAATGCGTATGGGACGAACCTGTCCAGAGCTGGACGCAATGTTGTTCTTTGATTCCGACGAGACTCATGGAGCTTACCTACTGATGAACAAGCGTATGCCCAAGGGCCGCCCTAAGCTAAACGAAGTATTGCGCTTAGTTGCGCAACTGGGAGGCTTTCTTGCTCGAAAAGGCGACGGTGAACCAGGCGCAAAAACTATCAGGAAAGGCTTGCAGAAAGTCATGACGGCCGCCGAAACGCTACGCGCGCTCAGGCACGAACAGAGATGTGTATAACGAGGTGGGTAAAAGCGGGTCAGACGTTGGTCCAGGTCTGGCATAAGGGCCGCTGCGTGGCTCAGCACCCTCGCAGCGATCGGCAGTACAGCCACAGCACGAATCCGGCACACATGCCGGTCAATCACCGCGGGCACAGCAGCTGGACACCTGAAAAGCTGCTGGATAATGCCGCGAGAACCGGCAAGGCGACCCGGCAGGTGGTGGAAGCGATGCTAAACGCGAAGAATCATCCTGAGCAGGCTTATCGGGCTGTTCTCGGCCTACTGTCGCTCCAGAAAAAATACGGTGCCGAACGGCTGGAAAAAGCCTGTGACAAGGCCTGCGGGCTGAACCATCCGGAAAGGCGTTTTATCGAGAATCAGCTGCGTCACAACAGGGAGGGCATCGGAGAAACAGTTAAAGGAAATAGAGAGTTACAGCTTCCACTGGAGCACGAGAATCTGCGTGGTCCAAAATATTACCACTGAAAAAGGGAGTCGTTATGACTGATGACCTGCTAACCAAACTTAGAACGCTGAAGCTGTCGGCAATGGCCGATGGCATGATACGCCAGCGTGAGGCACCTGGTACATACAATGAGCTGGGGTTCGCAGAACGCCTGGGGTTACTTGTCGAAGAAGAGCTACTGAATCGTGAAAACAGCCGTGTTGGGCGGTTGAGAAAGCAGGCACGGTTGCGCCACGGTGCAACCCCTGAGGGTATGTACTATCCGGTCTCCCGAGGGTTAAAGGCCGAACAGATGCGCGAGCTTCTGAACGGGCATTACATCACCCACAGCAAGAATATCCTGATAACAGGGCCAACTGGCAGCGGAAAAAGCTGGGTAGGTTGTGCCCTGGGCGAGCAGGCGTGCCGGCAAAAGAGAAGCGTTCAATACTGGCGCATGGGTCGGCTGCTGGATCAGCTTGAGCAGGGCCGACTGGACGGCAGCTGGCTTAAGCAACTGAAACAGCTTCAAAAAATAGAGTTTCTTATCTTGGACGACCTTGGTCTTGAAGTTATCACAACGCGGCAATGCAATGACTTGCTGGAAATAACGGAAGAGCGATATGGGCAAACCAGCACGATCCTTATCAGCCAGTTGCCGGTGGAGCAATGGTACGGAGTGATGGAAAACCCGACGGCGGCAGATGCCTTCCTGGATCGGCTGATCCACAACTCTCACAGAGTGGAGCTTCAGGGAGAATCATTAAGGAAAAATAGCCTGGCAGTGGAAAGCGCAGAAGAAACACGCTAAAACGATAAAAAAGTTAGGTTCCCGGGTGATCGATTACGATGCGAAAACGTGATCGACCTTAGATGCGAATCGATGATCGATCGCATGCGAATACGCAACGGTGAGCCATTCGATAAGAAAAAACACCCACTCTTGGCACAAGCATACCCTTCAGGAAAACTCCCTGATTTACGGGGCGAATTTATCCGGGGCTGGGATGCGGGACGAAAAGTGGATAACGGACGCAAGATATTAAGTACACAAGCTGATGCCATGCAGAAAATCTGGGCACAGTGGACGATGGACGACCAAGCAATTTTGTCGAATTTTCCCCCAAAAGGCGCATTGTATTGTGATGGCGGTGGTTCGGTGAACTATGATGCAACCTCAAGAAATGATCGCTGGACTGCATCAAAGAGGCATTTTGATTCATCCCGTGTGACAAGGACTGCTGAAGAAACTCGCCCACGAAATGTCGCGTTTAACTACATAGTTAGGGCCGCATGATAGTTTAATCTGTATTAGTCGCGACTTGATCTGACACTGGACCTTGAAAGGTTGAGAGTTACCGGTTTTGATATGGGTGTCGAATCCTTATACAAAACACGAGGTAACTCTCATGCTTCATACTAACAATCCCATAATCAAACACAAAGCCGGCCTGCTCAATCTCGCCGAAGAACTCGGTAACGTATCAAAAGCCTGTAAAATCATGGGGGTGTCACGCGACACGTTTTATCGCTATCAGGAACTGACGGCAGAAGGCGGCATTGACGCTCTGGTTAACCAAAACCGCCGGGTTCCCAACCTGAAAAACCGTGCTGATGAAGCCACTGAACGTGCGGTTGTTGATTACGCCATTGAGTTCCCGGCTCATGGCCAGCACCGGACCAGTAATGAGCTGCGTAAAAAAGGCGTCTTCATTTCTGGCAGCGGTGTGCGCTCCATCTGGCAACGACACGATCTGGAAAACTTTCGTAAGCGCCTGAAGGCACTTGAGGAAAAAGTTGCCAGAGAAGGCATTGTACTTACTGATGCTCAAATCGCTGCACTGGAGAAGAAGGCGCACGACGACGAAGCCTGTGGTGAAATAGAGACTGCTCACCCGGGTTATCTGGGGTCGCAGGACACCTTCTACGTGGGTAATCTGAAAGGTGTTGGCCGTATCTACCAGCAGACGTTCGTGGATACGTACTCGAAAGTGGCGCACTGCAAGCTTTACACGAGTAAAGCACCGATCTCTGCCGCCGACCTGCTCAATGATCGCGTGCTGCCGTTCTACAAAGCTCAGGGGCTGCCAATGCTAAGAATACTGACGGACAGGGGGGACGGAGTACTGCGGTAAAGTGGAACAACATGACTATCAGCTGTACTTGGCTATCAACGATATAGACCATACGAAAACGAAAGCGATGTCTCCGCAGACAAACGGTATCTGCGAGCGCTTCCATAAAACTATTTTGCAGGATTTTTATCAGGTTGCGTTCCGTAAGACGTTATACGAGGACCTAGAAAGTCTACAAAAGGATCTGGACAACTGGTTGTGGCATTACAATAATGAGCGAACTCATCAGGGTAAAATGTGCTGCGGGCGTACGCCAATGGCCACGTTACTTGATGGTAAACGAGTCTGGGCAGAAAAAAATCTGAACCAGATTTAATCTGACAGACACCTGTATAAATAACCGGTAACTGTCAGATCAGGTCTGAGCTAATACATTTAATCTGCTGCTTTCTGAGGCGCTTCAGGCCAATCAATATCCGATGCTTGGCTGATATCCACTCGGTTAAGCAGAACGCGGTATTTCTTCCACGCCAGCAGTAAGGTTTTTTCAGCTTCCGGCGCCATGTCGAGATCTGACGCATCCTGCAAAGGAGCTATGACTTTTGTTGCCTCCTCTAGTGTAGTGGCACACTGATACTGGCCACCTGATCGGAGGTGATATGCTCACCTCATCAACACGACAGGTGACCTCATGGGTAAACATTTTACGGCGGAATTTAAGCTCGAAGCCGCAAAGCTGGTTGTCGACCACGGCTACACATACGTTAAGGCCGCAGAGGCGGTTAATGTCAGCCATTAGTCGCTGGGTCAATAAGCTTCGCCTTGAACGACAGGGAAAAACGCCAACGGGACTTCCTCTTACCCCTGAACAGCTCGAGCTGCGTGAGATGAAGAAAAAAGTCCAATGCCTTGAAATGGAGAACGAAATCCTAAAAAAGGCTACGGCGCTCTTAATGTCGGACTCACTCAACGGTTCACGGTAGTCGACAGGCTGAGGGCGCGATACCCGGTCACGGCGTTGTGCCAAACTTTTGAGGTACATCGCAGCAGCTACAGGCACTGGCAGGCTTCCGCTAATGAACCCGACGGTGAGCGCGTGGTTAAGTGTAGCCGCGTCATGGAAGCCTGGAACGCCAGCGGCGGCTCTGCCGGCGCTCGAAGTATCGCGACCATCGTCACCGGCAGCTCCGGTGTCAAAATGGGGCGCTGGCTGGCTGGCAAGCTGATGAAGGAGCTGGGTATCGCCAGCTGCCAGCGACCGGCTCACAAATACAAACGCGGCGGCAATGAACACGTTGAAATACCGAACTATCTCAACCGCCAGTTCGCGGTTACCGCGCCGGATCAGGTCTGGTGCGGCGATGTGACCTACATCTGGACGGGCAAATGCTGGGCTTACCTTGCGGTGGTGCTAGACCTGTTCGCCCGCAAACCGGTGGGCTGGGCCATGTCGACGTCGCCGGACTCGGCGCTGACAGTTAAAGCGTTGCAGATGGCCTGGGAACTCCGGGGACAACCAACAGGAGTCATGTTCCACAGCGACCAGGGCAGCCACTATACCAGCCGTCAATACCGGCAAGCCCTGTGGCGCTGCCGGATAAAGCAGAGTATGAGTCGGCGGGGTAACTGCTGGGATAATGCGCCAATGGAGCGGTTCTTCCGCAGCCTGAAGACAGAATGGGTGCCGACAAAGGGTTACAACAGCTTCAGCGAAGCCCAGGACGCGATTATCCGCTACATCACGGGGTATTGCGCTATCCGGCCTCACTGGTATAACGGCGGCTTAACTCCAAACGAATCTGAGCGACTGTTCTACATACAGTCTAATGCGGTGGCCAATATTAGTTGACCACTACAATCAACTTCTACCACATTAAACCCTGCTGGATACAGGCGAGACACATTGTCGGTGATACCTCGTATAATGCGGCTTTTTGGCTCTATTACCATCGCATATTTTTTGGTGAAAAGAGGGACTGACTGAAACCAGTCTCTCCCGTGTTCATCAATAAAATACTGAATACCATCACCAAAAAAAAGCTCATCAGGAATATATTGTCGTACATTAATCAGTTCCATGTTATTACCCTGCAATAGTTACCCATTGATTATTTTTCCATATTTGAATCGGCGCATATTGTGCAGCAATCCAGTTATCGCTATCACCGTGAGCGGAGGTAATGACGCAGCCGCTCGGAGTGTCAAACCGCCCACTAAACCCCGGGTTTACCTGTCTTGCACCAAGCTGAACATTAAACACACAGTTCTGATTCACATAATCCCAAGTGGCCCGGCCGTTCGCTACGTGATCGGCATGTTGCCAAGCATTGCTTTGTGCTTCATTTGCACGGGCGATAATCCAGCCACTCAACGCTCCACCCCAAGCTGGGCCAGTAATATCACCATTTTCATGATAAGTGGCCGTTCTGCCGCCCCATGAAATGGTCAAATTTTGTCCTAATGTAATACCGCCATTGACAGTTCCACCGGTTCGTTTATCCAGTGCATTTTTTGCACAATCTACCGTTTCTAACAAACCAAGGTTTTCTTAAATCGGGAGTTTAGCTAATATTTTGACCAAAACCAGCGATGACAAGGCTTTCAGGGGGAGGATTAGGGGCTAAAATGGCAAAAATAGGCTATATGAGGGTGTCAAAAAATGACCAAAACACCGATTTACAGCGAAAATCACTCATTTGTACAAATTATAAGCAGATTTGAGAGAGAAAAATTAGAAAAATTTACTTACTGACGGACTCGCTCTATGCAGTTAATTCGTTTTTGAAAAAAGTCTCCTTTTGAATGTTTTTTCATACAAAAGTTATAACTTTCAACATAGTGATTGAAGGTCCGACGTGCTGAGTCTGGAGATTGATTAATGAGTTTATTGACAAAATCATTACTACCTATTTCAAAATGCTGATAATCAATCGGACTATCCCATTCGCCACCCCATCTCATAAAACCGTGGCGAGTAAAAATATCGACGACATCCTCAGCCATACCCTCACGCTTCTTTTTGTCTGGACGTACGTTACTTCTATTTACAAAAAGAGTAGCTGCTGAGGGAGGTAACACTTTTGCAGTACCATCTGTTGAAAATGATAGATACGGATTTTGTAGTGGATTGATATCAATGGCAACTCCATATGCATGTTTGGACCAAGATGTTCCACCAGTGATCGGACGACCGTTGAAGGCAGAGGTGTTGTTGTCAGCCATTGCTGCTTCATCATTACCTTCATAATGTTCCATAGTGATGGCTTTATGAATAGGGAAACGTTGTTCAAATAATTCAGAAAAAATTTTTTCGGTGTGCTCTGCTATAGCATCAAGGATAACAACATTACCCTCTTCAGTAGTACCGTTGAAATTAACATGTCTAAAATTGACACGTCGTAGACGTTCGCAGCTGACCGGATTAGTCTTAGTCATGACACCGCTAGCATGCATATTATCGCATTCCTTCTGTGAGAGGATGTGAATGTCGGCATTTGCGCTTGTATAAGGTAAAAATATTACTCCGATAAACATTACTTTAAGTTTTTCAAAGGTAAAGTACATTTTTCAACCTTAAATTAATAGTTATGTAAGTTAGGCAAAATCAAAATTTGTAGCCATAGCTAGTAATGCGATAGGGAACAAGCCTCTATAACGACTCTAAAAAATACAATAAAAGAACATTAAACAAAAAGAAAAGTGTAATTCCGTTGCACTGATGGAAACAAAAGTAGCTCAATATTTATCGCACGTTTTGGCTTCAAATATCGCACGCCGCATCAACATTAACCGCCTCTGCGGCCTTAACGTATGTGTAGCCGTGGTCGACAACCAGCTTTGCGGCTTCGAGCTTAAATTCCGCCGTAAAATGTTTACCCATGAGGTCACCTGTCGTGTTGATGAGGTGAGCATATCACCTCCGCTCAGGTGGCCAGTATCAGTGTGCCACTACAATCCCCACAAGCACCAGAGAAAGAAATCTGGCATGCTGTTTTCACCCTGCCGCGTCTGCTACCCATCAGGAGCAACGATGAAAGATTGGAACCCCGCACTCTATTTGCGCTTTGCCAACGAACGTACCCGCCCAGCACAGGAGTTGGTTGCCCGCATTGCCCATCCGAATCCCAACACCGTCAGCGATCTGGGCTGCGGACCAGGTAACAGTACTGAACTGTTAGCGCAAGCGTGGCCACACGCGACGGTGACAGGCGTCGATACCTCGGCAGCCATGCTGGCACAAGCGCGCGAACGCCTGCCGCAACAGCAGTTTGTGCAAGCGGATATCGCCACCTGACGGCCCGCACAGCCACAGGATGTGATTTATGCTAACGCCTCGTTGCAATGGGTGCCGGAGCACGCACAGTTGTTTCCGCACCTGGCACAGCAGTTGGCGCAAGGGGGTATGCTGGCAGTGCAAATGCCGGATAATCTGGACGAACCCAGCCACCGACTGATGCGCGCGGTGGCCGAACAGGGACGTTGGCGCGATAAGATTGGCGATACCGCCAGTGTGCGCCAGCGCCTACTCACCAGGAGCGCCTATTACGATCTGCTGACGAATGCTGGCTGCGACGTTGATCTATGGCGCACCACCTACTATCACCCGATGGACGACGCCCAGGCGATTGTCGACTGGCTGCGCGCCACCGGCTTGCGCCCTTTCCTCGCGCCGCTTGACGATGCCGAACAGGCTGTATTCCTTGATAGCTATCGACAACAGTTGGAAACGGCCTACCCGCCACACGCCGACGGTAAACGCCTGCTGGCGTTCCCGCGCCTGTTTATCGTGGCGCGCAAACGTTAAGTGATACCCGACCTCCGTCATTCCCATCACCTTAGTCATCCTCGGCGAAGGCAGGGGAACTTGTGCACAAGGAAAGCGTTCTCCCTGTAAG
Source organism: Symbiopectobacterium sp. Eva_TO (assembly GCF_053848865.1). NCBI lineage: Bacteria > Pseudomonadati > Pseudomonadota > Gammaproteobacteria > Enterobacterales > Enterobacteriaceae > Symbiopectobacterium > Symbiopectobacterium sp. Eva_TO. The sequence goes on from NZ_JBSPEY010000006.1 coordinate 86,202, forward strand.
GGGTTCCCGCCTTCGCGGGAATGACGGAGATGGCCGGTAACGGGTTACACCACCAGCGACAGCAGCAGCACGATCAGTAACCCCACCACTGAGTTGGTCAGTTCCAACAGCCCCCAGGTTTTGAAGGTGTCTTTAATCGACAGCCCAAAATACTCTTTAAACAACCAGAACGCAGCATCGTTAACGTGCGTCAGGGTGTTACTCCCAGAAGCTGTGGCGAGCACCATCAGCGCCGGGTTGACGTTAAAAGTGGTGATCATCGGGCCGACAATCCCTGCCGCCGTGATGGCGGAGACAGTGCCGGCACCGGTAGCAAGACGCAACAACACAGTGATAAACCAGGCCATGCTCAGCGGTGATACTGATGAATGTCGCATCATATCCGCAATATAATCACCGACGCCGGTGTCCATGATAATTTGTTTAAACGCGCCGCCCGCACCGATGATAAAGACCACCATCGCCACTTTTTCAATGGCGACGGTGTAGGATTTCATGACATCGGACATACTTCTGCCTCGATTAACGCCAAAGGCAAACAGGCTGACCAATACCGCAATCAACATACTGATTTGTGCACTGCCGATAAAATTAAGAAAAGGCAGCACCACGCTATTTTTGGCAATAAACAGCTTCAGCACCGTAACACCGGTAATAATAATCGCCGGGATCAGCGGCACTAACAGGCTGATCGCAAAGCTTGGCATCTCATCATCAGAAAATACCTTTTGCGATTCCAATAACTCAGGAATAGGACGATCCAAATTCCCCAGCAGTTTAGGCTGTGTCCCTTAATCCCATGAGTTATACTAACTGTTTGTTTCTAAATTATTTTAAACTATGGCTCGCTACGACCTTCCCGATGAAGCATGGGCTATCATCCAGCCCTTACTCCCTGCTGAACCAGCAACACCACAGGCCGGACGCCCATGGGCTGAGCATCGCATGATTATCAATGGCATGTTCTGGGGGCTGTGCTCTGGTGCCCCATGGCGTGATTTACCTGAGCGATACGGCCCATGGAAAACCGTTTATAACCGCTTTAACCGATGGTCAAAATCGGGAGTCATTAACATTTTTTTCAATAAGTTACTTTCATCACTTGATGCCCATGGCCTCGTGGACTGGTCAGCGACTGCGCTGGATGGTAGCAATATCAGGGCGCTGAAATGTGCTGCCGGTGCTCAAAAAAACATCCCGATATCACCGGAGATAATGGGCTGGGTCGCTCTCGAGGTGGTTTTGGCACCAAAATCCATATGGCTACAGACGGAAGTGGTCTTCCGTTAAACATCGTGTTGAGCCCCGGTCAGGCTCATGAAAGTCAGTTTGCACTACGTCTTTTGGACGGTATTGGTGTTCAACGCCAGAACGGCAGTATGAAACGCCGTGGTCATGCGGTACTCGCTGACAAGGCGTACTCCGGGCATGTATTACGTAACGAGCTGAAAAAAAGAGGTATAAAAACTGTCATCCCCCGAAAATCCACTGAAAAAATGGCGGTGGATGGTCGTTCAAAGCTCGATCGTGACGCCTACCGCAATCGGAACGTTGTTGAGCGGTGCTTTGGCCGTCTGAAAGAATACCGTCGCATTGCGACACGTTACGACAAAACGGCGAGGAATTATCTGGCAATGTTGAAACTGGGCTGCATCCGCCTGTTTTACCAGAGGTTATGTAATTAAGGGACACAGCCTAGGCAACAGGATGCCCGAGCAAATTACGGTAGGAACGGCAACGATAATCCCGTAAATATAGGTAATGTCTTCAAATAGTTGGCTTTTGTGATATTCTGCCGCTATTTGAGGTTTCCACGTGGTTACTGTTTTTGTTCATTGCCCTCGCTGCCATTCAGATAAAGTTTATCGACATGGCCTTAGTCCAACTAAGCGCGAACGCTTCCGGTGTCAGTGCTGTCGCCGTGTATTCCAGTTTACCTACCGCTATGAAGCGCGAAAGCCGGGAGTCAAAGAGCAGATCGTTGATATGGCCTTCAACGGTGCCGGCGTTCGCGATACCGCCAGAACGTTGAAAATCGGCATCAATACGGTCATCCGGGCTTTAAAAAGCTCTCGCCCCGCAGGATAACGTCTTCTCCCGTTGCTCACGCCGACGTCGCCCTTATCTGTGAACTTGATGAGCAATGGAGCTTCGTTGGCAGTCAGGCGCTACAGCACTGGCTCTGGTACGCTTACAATACCAAAACGGGCGGTGTTCTGGCCTACACTTTTGGCCCCCGAACCAATGAGACCTGCCGTGAATTGCTGGCTCTGTTGACACCGTTCAACATCGGCATGATTACCAGTGACAACTGGGGCAGCTATGCAAGAGAGGTTCCGAAGCAGAAACATCTGACTGGCAAGATCTTCACGCAACGCATAGAGCGCAATAACCTGACGCTCCGTACCCGCATTAAACGACTGGCGCGTAAAACGATTTGCTTCTCGCGCTCCGTCGAGATCCACGAAAAAGTCATCGGAGCCTTCATCGAAAAACACATGTTCTACTAATTGGAGTCATTACCTAAATATACACCATCCCCATATCCGCATGGAATGCGGTCACCAGCGAGGTGGGGCCAGGCTGAGGAGGGAACAGGCTGTGCGCCGTGGTTGCGGCGGCAACCATGGTGATACCCAATTTCAGGAAAGGGATTTTTGCTTCTCGGGCAATACTGATAACCAAAGGTGCTAAAATCAGGAAAGCCACTTCATAGAACATGGCCAGACCGAAAATTAATCCGATAACCAAAATAGCCCATTGGACTTTCTGCGGCCCGAATCTTTTCAGTAGCGTTGATGAAACCCGCTGCGCCGCACCGGAATCCACCATCAATTTACCCAGAATGGCACCAAACAGAATAATTAATGCCAAATGCCACAGCGTACTGCCGACGCCCTTTTCAATCGATTTACCAATTGCCTCAAGTGGTAACCCTTCACACACACCGACAAGCATTGCCGCGAGCAGCAGTGCCAACATCCCGTTAATTTTAAATTTCATATTTAAAATTAACAGCAAAACGGTAATGACTCCAATTAGTAGAACATGTGTTTTTCGATGAAGGCTCCGATGACTTTTTCGTGGATCTCGACGGAGCGCGAGAAGCAAATCGTTTTACGCGCCAGTCGTTTAATGCGGGTACGGAGCGTCAGGTTATTGCGCTCTATGCGTTGCGTGAAGATCTTGCCAGTCAGATGTTTCTGCTTCGGAACCTCTCTTGCATAGCTGCCCCAGTTGTCACTGGTAATCATGCCGATGTTGAACGGTGTCAACAGAGCCAGCAATTCACGGCAGGTCTCATTGGTTCGGGGGCCAAAAGTGTAGGCCAGAACACCGCCCGTTTTGGTATTGTAAGCGTACCAGAGCCAGTGCTGTAGCGCCTGACTGCCAACGAAGCTCCATTGCTCATCAAGTTCACAGATAAGGGCGACGTCGGCGTGAGCAACGGGAGAAGACGTTATCCTGCGGGGCGAGAGCTTTTTAAAGCCCGGATGACCGTATTGATGCCGATTTTCAACGTTCTGGCGGTATCGCGAACGCCGGCACCGTTGAAGGCCATATCAACGATCTGCTCTTTGACTCCCGGCTTTCGCGCTTCATAGCGGTAGGTAAACTGGAATACACGGCGACAGCACTGACACCGGAAGCGTTCGCGCTTAGTTGGACTAAGGCCATGTCGATAAACTTTATCTGAATGGCAGCGAGGGCAATGAACAAAAACAGTAACCACGTGGAAACCTCAAATAGCGGCAGAATATCACAAAAGCCAACTATTTGAAGACATTACCAGCAAAACGACGCCCAGAGCCACCCATATAATGGGCAGCGCCTCAATGATAAAATTCATATTTTCCCCGTCAACATTGAATAAAAAACAAAATTAGTCAGACATTTCTTTTCTACATACATGACCACAACAAAATATGTCATACCAATTAAGCGCCCGTAATGCGCCAAAAACTGTGATGGAGATTAAAATTTTTTTATAAGGGAAAATGACTACCGAGATGACGTGATTGAAATCACGAGAATAAATGTAACGTATACGACAAACACGCAATTAATGAGAAATGCATTATACCAATAAGGCAGGAATGGTAACCAAAAGCCGAGAAGTGGCACAGCAGCACGCCACAACGCGCGCCACCGTTACTGATCTATAGTTATGACTCAGGCTTGTCCGTTTTCTCTTCCGGCACAGGCGATGAGGTATTCTCGTCATCTTCCTTTACCGGCGTGTTGGCGGTGAGCAGATAGGGGGACTGTTGCCAGCGGCTGCGACGGTGCTGCAACAGCGTGCGGGCCAGAATAATGCCGATCGCTAACGCCAGCAGAATCATCAGGCGCAAGATATTGGTAGTGTTATCGACCTGCTTGGCTTCGGTCGCCAACACGTGAGTATCGAGCGTCATGCGTAGAAACCCGATCGGGCCATCCTTGCCGTTGATGGGCTGCACAATCTGGTGGTTGAAATAACTCCCCACCCGCTTGCAATCCAGCGCCAGCCGATCGCGCACCACAACCTCTTCTCCAGTACGGGCAATCAATGAACCGTCCTGCTGATAGAGTGCCGCGTCGAGAATGCGGCTATTTTGCGTTAACTGCGCCAGCATCGTGCTGATTTTCTGGCTGTTATCATCGTTGCTTTCCATCAGCGGCGTCAGGCTGAACGCCACCTGGCGCGCCAGCGTGCGTGCAATGTCTTCAACCTGCTCGGAACGCGCCATTTGATGACTCAGGCTGAAATAGGACGCCCCCTGCATCAATGCAACCAGCAGCGCCAGGCAGATCAGTACAATAGCGGTGCGGTGTAAGCGGAATTTTAACCGGGTGTGGACCATGAGAATCCCTGAGCGATTTGTATACTTTCATGTTGCCAGAAGCGATAGCGATAGGATAGCTTGTTGCCCTGTTTTCTGAGTGATGTTCTGTTATGTTTACCCGCGTCAGTACGCGCTATTTTTGCCAGAAGAGGATGCCCCATGCCGAATAGTCAGACCTACCGCGATCTCCCTAACGAGATTAACTGTTGGCCGGGACTGCCGTTATCACTCAGCGGTGATGAAGTGATGCCGCTCGACTATCGCGCGGGGGACACCGGCTGGCTTCTGTACGGCAACGTACTGGATAAAAACTTGCTTTCGCGTTACCAGCGCAAGCTCGGTGCGGCGATGGTAATCGTCAGCGCCTGGAACGTGGAAGATTATCAGGTGGTGCGTTTGGCCGGTTCGCTCACGCCACGCGCCACCAAACTGGCTCATGAACTGGGGATGGACGTGGCCCCTATGTGCAACACCCCGACGCTGCGTGCGCCCGGTTTACTGGTGATGGACATGGATTCCACCGCCATTCAGATTGAGTGTATTGATGAAATCGCCAAACTGGCCGGCACCGGAGAGAAGGTGGCGGCGATCACCGAACGGGCGATGCGCGGTGAGTTGGATTTCTCCGCCACTCTGCGCGAGCGCGTGGGCACCCTTAAGGGAGCCGATGCTGATATCCTGCAAAAAGTGCGCAAAAATCTGCCGCTGATGCCAGGGCTGACCTACATGGTCGAGCAGTTGCAGGCGGCGGGCTGGCACGTCGCCATTGCGTCCGGCGGCTTCACCTATTTCGCCGATCATCTGAAAGAGAAACTCGGCCTGGTGGCGGCAGTGGCCAACGAAATGGGTTTGCGCGACGGTAAGCTGACCGGCGAAGTGGTAGGCCCGATCGTCGATGCCAAATATAAAGCCAAAACCCTGCGCCAACTGGCGGAGAAGCTGGATATCCCCGAAGAGCAGACCATTGCCATCGGTGACGGGGGCAACGATCTGGTGATGATCAAGGCATCCGGGCTCGGCATCGCCTATCATGCCAAACCCAAAGTGAATGAGCAGGCCCCCGTCAGCATTCGTCACGCCGATTTAACCGGCGTCATGTGCGTACTGAGCGGCAGCCTGCGGCACGAAAAACGCTAAGAGCAGTGAGGTGAACCGTGGCAAAAGCCGTTAAACGCGCCTTCGTTTGCAACGAATGTGGTGCCGATTATCCGCGCTGGCAGGGCCAATGCAGCGCCTGTAACGCCTGGAACACCATTACCGAAGTGCGGCTGGCCGCCGCCGCGACGTCTCGCACCGATCGCCGAACTGGCTATGCGGGCGACCATGAAGGCATCAGCCGCGTACAAAAACTCTCTGATATCAGCCTGGAAGCGCTACCGCGTTTTTCCACCGGCTTTAGTGAGTTCGATCGCGTGTTGGGCGGCGGCGTGGTGCCCGGCAGCGCCATTCTGATCGGGGGCAACCCCGGTGCGGGGAAAAGTACCCTGCTGCTGCAAACCTTGTGCAAGCTCTCTGAACAGATGAAAACCCTGTACGTCACAGGAGAAGAGTCGCTACAGCAGGTGGCGATGCGCGCGCACCGCTTGGGTCTGCCAACCCAGCATCTCAATATGCTGTCCGAAACCAGCATCGAGCAAATCTGTCTGATTGCCGAACAGGAGCAGCCCAGGCTGATGGTGATCGACTCGATTCAGGTGATGCATCTGGCCGATATCCAATCCTCACCCGGCAGCGTGGCACAGGTGCGGGAAACCGCCGCCTATCTCACCCGCTTTGCCAAAACGCGCGGTGTCGCTATCGTGATGGTGGGCCACGTTACCAAAGATGGTTCATTGGCTGGCCCCAAGGTGCTTGAGCACTGCATTGACTGCTCCGTGCTGCTCGACGGTGATGCAGATTCCCGTTTTCGTACCCTGCGCAGCCATAAAAACCGTTTCGGTGCCGTCAATGAATTGGGAGTGTTCGCCATGACCGAGCAGGGATTGCGCGAAGTCAGCAACCCCTCTGCCATTTTTCTCAGCCGGGGTGATGAAGTGATGTCCGGCAGCTCCGTTATGGTGGTGTGGGAAGGCACGCGTCCTCTGCTGGTGGAGATTCAGGCGTTGGTGGATCACTCGATGATGGCCAACCCTCGCCGCGTCGCCGTCGGTCTGGAACAGAACCGACTGGCGCTCCTGCTCGCCGTGTTACACCGCCACGGCGGACTGCAAATGGCGGATCAGGATGTGTTCGTGAACGTGGTTGGTGGCGTAAAAGTCACCGAAACCAGCGCCGATCTGGCACTGCTGCTATCGTTGGTCTCCAGCCTGCGCGACAGGCCGCTGCCGCAGGATCTGGTGGTGTTCGGCGAAGTGGGGCTATCCGGCGAGATAAGGCCAGTGCCCAGCGGTCAGGAACGTATTTCCGAAGCGGCCAAACACGGCTTCAAGCGCGCCATCGTCCCGCATGCTAATGCGCCAAAACGCCCACCCGCCAACATGCAGGTGTTTGGCGTGAAAAAGCTGACTGACGCACTGGCGATCCTCGACGATCTTTAACGCCTAACCTGCGGGAACATGTTCGCAGGTTGAGCATGCTTGTGGTATCTTGGTTTAGCATGCTAAACACACGTGCTAAACCAAGAGTGCCTGACAATGTCATCTTTTGATTACCTGAAACCCGCCATCCGCAAGAAGAAAGGTACCCTTCAGCAGGTTGCCGACGCAACCGGTATGACCAAGGGCTATCTCAGCCAATTGCTGAATGCCAAGATCAAAAACCCCAGTGCTCAAAAGCTGGAAGCGCTGCACCGCTTTCTGGAACTGGAATTTCCCCGCCACGACAAAACCATCGGGGTGGTGTTCGGCAAGTTTTATCCTCTGCATACCGGCCATATCTACCTGATCCAACGCGCCTGTAGTCAGGTTGATGAATTGCATGTGATCCTGGGTTACGACGAATCACGCGACCGCCTGCTGTTTGAGCACAGCGCCATGTCGCAGCAGCCCACCGTAAGCGATCGTCTGCGTTGGCTGCTACAAACTTTTAAATATCAGAAGAATATCCGCATTCACGCCTTTAACGAAGAAGGCATGGAGCCTTACCCGCACGGCTGGGATATATGGAGTCGAGGTATCAAGGCCTTTATGCAAGAGAAGGCGATTGAACCCAACTTTGTCTATACCAGCGAAGCCAAAGATGCCCCGCAGTACCGCGAACAGTTAGGCATCGACGCGGTGTTGGTTGACCCAGAACGCTCATTTATGAACATCAGCGGCGCACAGATCCGTCACGATCCGTTCCGCTATTGGGATTATATTCCCACCGAAGTGAAGCCCTTTTTCGTGCGCACCGTTGCCATTCTCGGCGGCGAATCCAGCGGTAAATCGACGCTGGTCAACAAGCTCGCCAATATCTTCAATACCACCAGCGCCTGGGAGTTTGGCCGGGACTATGTCTTTTCCCATCTGGGCGGCGAAGAGATGGCGCTGCAATATTCCGACTACGACAAAATCGCGCTAGGGCAAGCACAATATATTGATTTTGCAGTAAAATATGCCAATAAAGTGGCCTTTATCGATACCGATTTCATTACCACCCAAGCATTTTGCAAACAGTATGAAGGACGCGAACACCCTTTTGTCCAGGCGTTGATTGACGAATACCGGTTTGATCTGGTGATTCTGCTGGAAAACAATACGCCGTGGGTCGCGGATGGTTTACGCAGCCTGGATAGCAGTACCGCACGCAGCGCGTTCCAAACGCTACTCAAAACCATGCTGGTGAAGAATAACGTCCCTTACGTACACGTAACCGAATCAGATTATGATTCGCGCTTCCTGCGCTGCGTGGAACTGGTACAACAAATGCTGTCGCACCGTACGTCTGGCGGGCCACATACGCCGACGCTGTAATCAACGACGGATTACCACTGCCAGCGGCGAGAGGGGGTCAGAATGGCGGGCAACGGGATGTCCCACGCTTCGTTCGGGATGGCATCGACCTGCTGGCAGTCATGGGCCAAGCCAATCGGGTATTGCCCCCGCTGTTGCCAGCGCTGTAAGGTCCGGTCATAAAACCCGCCGCCCATGCCCAGCCGTTGTCCCTGCGCATCGAACGCCACCAACGGCGTAAACAGTACATCGAGTTGGATTAGCGGCAACACGCGGCGCACATCCAGACGCGGCTCAAAGATCTTCAGGCGATTCTTCACCAGCGGTGTCTGCGCATCGTAGTGTAAAAACAGCAAATGTCCCGGCGAAAACGGGTGCAGTACCGGCAGATACACCGCCTTTCCCTGCTGCCACAGACGGGCAATCAACGGCTGGGTATCCAGCTCACCGTCAAACGACAAAAACAGCGCAATCCGCTGTGCCTGCTGCACTTCAGGTTGTTCCAACGCACGTTCGGCAATCTGCTGGGCAAACCGGGCTTGTTGTTCCTGCGTGAGCGCGCGGCGCAACTGACGCACGCGATCGCGCATGGCCTGACGCTGTTGCTGTGGCGAAATGGGCATGGACGCAGAAGTCATAGGCAATAACAGGGAGAAGGAAGGAGAGAAGGGATCTCCGAGATGCCGCCGCAGGTGGTAACCCTTGAACCCTTGGTTCAAGGTGAACATACCGTCGCAACCTTAAGGCTTCTCGGACGAACCAAGCATGCTCACCGGCTGCGGAGCGTTACATTCTGTTGGTTTGAAATATCGGCTCAGGGGACTGACCCGCACACAAACACCTCAGAGAAATTTTATTCTTTACTCGTGAATAACTATATCACGCTTTATAGCGAAAAACATCGGGCAACTAACAAAAATCAATTTCAAAAACCAAAACGCGGAGCAAGGCGCTTGCCCCTCTCGACTCACTCGAAAGGCGTGCCCTGACGCTCGGTTATACGCCCTTGTTCCAGCAAGGCCTGCTCGATGGTCTGCTGCAACATACGGATGCGCTGCTCCATATTTGCCGCGTAATCACGCGTTTTCAAGCGCTCTTGTGCCAACTCATGGCACACGTTAAGTGCAGCGATAAACACCAATTGTTCCGTGTTGGTCACGCGTGTGCGCACTTTGAGATCCTGCAACCGCTGGTTAAGATCTTCCGCAGCCTGATTCAACGCTTCCTGTTGTTCCGGCGGACAATTGACTCTTAACGAACGGCCAAAGATTTGAATATCTACTGGTTGTGCAGACATGCCCCTTTCCTCACCTCGTTATACACATCTCTGTTCGTGCCTGAGCGCGCGTAGCGTTTCGGCGGCCGTCATGACTTTCTGCAAGCCTTTCCAGATAGTTTTTGCGCCTGGTTCACCGTCGCCTTTTCGAGCAAGAAAGCCTCCCAGTTGCGCAACTAAGCGCAATACTTCGTTTAGCTTAGGGCGGCCCTTGGGCATACGCTTGTTCATCAGTAGGTAAGCTCCATGAGTCTCGTCGGAATCAAAGAACAACATTGCGTCCAGCTCTGGACAGGTTCGTCCCATACGCATTAAATAGGCGATGCGCCATGCCACGATCATGAACAGCGCCAATGCCCGCTCAATGCGATCCACGGTCGATAACTGTAACGCTTCGACACAGCAGCCGTTCTTAAGCACATTGAAGAACATCTCGATTTCCCATCTAGCCTGATACCAGTCGATCAGCTCCACGATATCTTCTCGTCCTTCAGGTACGCGATTGCTCAGCAACCGCCACTCGACAAGCTTCACGCCTGCTGGCGGCTCAATTTCCTTGGCTATCACACAAGTCACTGCCAACCCGCAACGCAGCGACACTCGCTTCACGCGCAGCGCCTGTTTCACCGTACGCGCCTTCTGCCCCGCGCGAGCCGCCATAACGAATTGGATTTCTCCCACCGGCACGGTCTTTCCAACCTTCTGCCAAAGCTTCTCATTACAGTCCAGACTGCGATTATGAGTCGAGCGGATCAACCAGTCAGCCGGAGTGCCAAGGTCATCAGCGAGCTGCATCAACGCCTTGAATCCGCTTCGCGATCGGCTAAGTACACCAGACGTGTGTTTGGCAACTCCGAGGCGAGTTCAGCAACTCGCTCGTATCCCTCGAGCCAGCGCGTACTCTCCTTGATCCCATCGCGTTTTCCGTCTGCATCCTTCGGCTCTCTTGCCCACATCCACGCATCCAGTACGCCCAACCCCACGCGATCCGGACTGACCGCGTAGGTCGGATGCAGGTACAGACCACGCCTGGCTTCGTAGTTCAAGGGACCCAAGCCTTGGATTTGCTGCCCGTTGAAGTCAAGCTCGGTAGTGTCTTGGATACACAGCACAACCTCGTGTTCTCGGATCCTTTCCTGCGTACGCTGCCAGTGAGGTTGCAGAATGTCTCGCCATTCGAATGCTTGGTTCTCCATGAAGCGGTAAGCACCCAGCGTCTCAGACCATCCGAGGCACGCATGCGGAATGCTGGCTTGCGGATTCTCAGCCAGCCGTATCAAAAGCCCTTTGGCACGCTTATTGAGCCTCGTGTCACCAAGATTTACCCCTTCCAGTTCTTGGTGTGCCCAGCCATCTGAATCCCGTGTCATTTTTCAGCGCCGTAAATGGCGATAGTACACGTCGGTTTCACTTCATTTACAACCCCACCGGCTGCCTATTTCAGCCCGCTAACCCTTGGCATATAAGGCGTTGCGGACTTGTGTATAACGAGGTGCCCTTTCCTGCCTCATTTCGTTTTCTGCGCCGCAGAAAAAATTCATATCACGGACTGGCGACAGCCCCTTCACGCGGGCGCCACTATAATAACTCAACATAGAAGAAACAAGCCCTTTCTGGCATAGCAGCCGAGCTTGGTGGTAGCATAACACGATACCAACCCGCCAACGATGAACAAAGCACATGTCCATAGAAACCACGTATCCCGGCTATGAAACCCTAGACGCGCTCCTGACACAGCAACAAGTTGCACTGACGGCAGCGGAAATGCACGGGCTTATCAGCGGTATCCTGTGCGGGGGCAACACCGATGACAGTTGGAAAACGTTGTTACACGAGCTGACTAACGATGGTCTGGCATTCTCTCACTTGGTTTCTCAGCCGTTGCAAACGCTGTATCAGGTCACTAAAGAAGCGCTAGAAGAGAGCGAATTTGAATTCCAACTGCTGCTACCGGATGACGACAACACGGCGGTAAGCGTGTTTGATCGTGCCGACGCGCTGGCCGGATGGGTCAATCACTTTCTGCTCGGGCTGGGCGTCGTTCAGCCACGTCTGAACAAGGCGCAGGGCGAATTGAAAGAAGCCATCGACGATTTGCGCAATATTGCCCAGCTTGGCTATGACGAAAATGAAGATCAGGAAGAGCTGGCGCAATCGCTGGAAGAAATCATCGAATACGTCAGAGTTTCCGCTATTCTCTGCCACAGTGAATATACACGCCCGGTACAGACCGCACCGGAGAAGAAAAAACCAACGCTACATTAATCGCGCATCCAGCCTTACCCGCAGGGGTTCCCACGCAGGAGGGAATTACCGAATGCGCATCACACAGGAGCAGGTGATGATTCAACAAGACGCTTTTGGTCAGGAATATACTTGCCGCCGCCAGCAGTTGCTGGAAAAAATGGCTCCCGCCAGCGCGGCGATATTTTTTGCCGCACCGGAAGCCACGCGCAGCGCTGACAGTGAGTACCCATATCGCCAGAACAGCGATTTCTGGTACTTCACCGGATTTAACGAGCCGGAAGCGGTGCTGTTACTGGTAAAAAGCGATGAGCACCATCATCACACAGTCCTGTTCAACCGCGTGCGCGATGTCACGGCGGAAATCTGGTTTGGACGCCGTCTGGGGCAGGAAGCGGCCCCTTCGCGCTTGAATGTCGATAGAGCCCTGCCATTTAGCGACATCAATGCGCAGTTGCACCTGCGGCTCAACGGACTGGACGTGATTTACCACGCACAAGGGCTGTACGAGTACGCGGACCGCCTGCTGTTCAATGCACTGGAGACGCTGCGAAACGGCACGCGTCAGGGGCTTATCGCACCGCCGACGCAGACCGACTGGCGCCCCTGGGTGCACGAGATGCGCCTGTTTAAATCCCCGAAAGAGCTAGAGCTGATGCGTCGGGCTGGAGAGATCACCGCCAAGGCCCATACTTGCGCCATGACAAGCTGTGAACCTGGGATGTACGAATACCAATTGGAAGGGGAAATTCATCATGAATTTACCCGCCACGGTGCGCGCTATCCTTCGTATAACACCATTGTCGGCAGCGGTGATAACGGCTGTATTCTGCACTACACCGAAAACGAACGGCAAATGCGCGAGGGCGATTTGGTGCTGATTGACGCGGGCTGCGAATATCAGGGCTATGCCGGTGATATCACGCGGACCTTCCCGGTAAGTGGAAAATTCAGCCCCCCGCAGCGCGCGATTTACGATATTGTGCTGGCTTCACAGCGCAAAGCGCTGGCGCTATTCAAACCCGGTGTCAGTATTCGTGAAGTGAATGAGCAGGTGATTCGTATCATGGTCGAAGGGTTGGTTAAACTCGGCGTGCTGAAAGGTAACGTCGATGAACTGATCGCCGAACAGGCGCACCGCGCGTTCTACATGCACGGACTCAGCCATTGGTTGGGGCTGGACGTGCACGATGTTGGCGATTACGGCGCGTCAGAGCGCAGCCGTTTGCTGGAACCCGGCATGGTGCTCACCGTCGAACCGGGGCTCTATATCGCGCCAGACGCCAAAGTGCCCCATGAATATCGCGGCATCGGTATCCGCATCGAGGATGACATTCTGATCACTGACAGCGGTAACGAAGTATTGACAGCGGGCGTCGTAAAAGACGCCGACGACATTGAAGCGTTGATGGCACAGGCCCGTGCCGTACGCCAGGCAGCGAGATAATCGCGATGACGATCCTGATAGTCGGCGGAGGCATGGCGGGAGCAACGCTGGCACTGGCCATTTCCTCCCTTTCCGGCGGCACCCTACCCGTAGAGGTGATAGAAGCACACTCGCCGCTGGACAGCGCGCATCCCGGCTTCGACGCCCGCGCTATCGCGCTGGCGGAAGGCACCGTGCAGCAGCTTAAGCGTATCGGCATCTGGCAAGCTATCGCCAGCGAAGCGGAACCCATCACCGCGGTGCACGTCAGCGATCGCGGCCACGCCGGTGTGGTCAACATGCAGGCCAGTGATTATCGTACCGCCGCATTGGGTTACGTGGTGGAGCTACATCAGGTTGGTCAAACCCTGTTTCGGTTACTCCACAGTGCGCCAGGCGTACGCGTGCACTGCCCACGCAAGGTAGTACACGTTGAACGCAGTGCCGAACAGGCCACCCTGCAACTGGATGACGGCAGTACGCTGTGCGGGCAGCTCTTGGTGGCGGCAGACGGCTCCTCCTCCGCGCTGGCTCGGGCCTGCGGCATGCGGTGGCAGACAGAGGAGTATCCGCAGTTTGCCGTTATTGCCAACATCCGCACCCAGTTGCCTCATGCGGGAAAAGCCTTTGAGCGCTTTACCCCAGACGGCCCGTTAGCACTATTACCCATGCGCGGTGGACGCAGTTCGTTGGTATGGTGCCACCGGTTATCAAACCAGACGCAGGTAACCGCCTGGAGCGAGACCGAATGCCGCGCCGCGCTGCAACGCGCCTTTGGCTGGCGATTGGGCGCAATTACCCATATCGGCGAACGTCACACTTATCCGCTGCGACTGGTGACAGCGGCACGTCATATCGCGCATCGCGTGGCGCTGGTGGGCAATGCGGCACAAACGCTACATCCTATTGCCGGACAGGGATTCAATCTCGGGCTGCGCGATGTGATATCGCTGGCAGAAACCCTGACACAAGCCGCCACATCCCAGGAAGACACCGGCAGCTATCGCGTGCTGAGCCGCTACGCTCAGCGCCGAGAATCCGATCAGCAGGCGACCATTGCACTGACAGACGGTCTGGTACGCCTGTTTGCCAACAGTGTTACCTCGCTGGAAATGGGTCGCAATCTGGGTTTGATGACCATGAATACCGTTGCGCCCGTGCGTGATACCTTTGCGCGCCGCACGTTGGGTTGGGTCGATCGTTAATGCAAGCAACAGGAAACAGGGCTTATGCAATCATTTGATGTGGTTATCGCGGGCGGTGGCATGGTCGGTCTGGCATTAGCCTGCGGGCTGCAACAATCAGGGCTACGCATTGCCGTTCTGGAACAACGTAGGCCACCACAGACGGCCGCGGACGGGGCTTATGCGCTGCGCGTCTCCGCCATTAACGCGGCCAGCGAATGCCTGCTGCGTCATCTCGATGTCTGGCAAGCGATCGAAGCACAGCGCATCAGCCCCTATAACGCCATGTACGTGTGGGACAAAGACAGCTTTGGCAATATCCATTTCGAGGGAGAGGCCTACGGTTTTTCCCGACTCGGCCACATTATCGAAAATGATGTCATTCAACGCGCCCTGTGGCAACGAGCCGAAAAAGCAAAAGACATTACCCTGATGGCACCGGCGGTATTGCAGCAGGTGGCCTGGGGCGAGAACGAAGCATTTATTACGCTGGACGATGGCACCATGCTCACGGCGCGCCTTGTGGTCGGCGCAGACGGTGCGCACTCCTGGCTACGTCAGCAGGCCGATATTCCACTGACGTTCTGGGATTACGGTCATCACGCACTGGTGGCAACGGTACGCACCGAACGCCCGCACGACGGCGTGGCACGCCAAGTGTTCCACGGCGATGGCATTCTGGCGTTTCTGCCGTTGGCGGAGGCAAACCTGTGCTCGATTGTCTGGTCGCTGCCACCGTTGCAGGCCGAATCCATGCTGGCACTGCCCAAGGAGGCTTTCGATCAGCAATTGGCGATCGCCTTTGACACGCATCTTGGGCGGTGCACCACCATCAGTGCCCGGCAAACACACCCGTTAACCGGACGCTATGCGCGCAGCTTTGCCGCGCATCGACTGGCGCTGGTGGGCGATGCCGCACATACCATCCACCCTCTAGCCGGACAGGGCGTCAACCTCGGATTTATGGATGTCGCCACGCTGATCGCCGAAATCAAACGCTTACAGGGGCAAGGTAAGGATTTCGGGCAATACCTCTACCTGCGACGCTATGAACGCCAGCGCAAGCACAGTGCCGCGCTGATGTTGGCCAGCATGCAAGGGTTCAGGGAACTGTTTAACGGAGAGAACCCGGCGAAAAAATTGCTACGGGATATTGGCCTGACGCTGGCGAACCGCCTGCCGGGGGTGAAACCGGTGCTGGTGCGTCAGGCGATGGGATTAAATGACCTGCCGGAATGGCTGGTGCACACCGCTACGCCGCAGTAAGTAAAACGCTACGCCAAAGCAGACGAACTGTCAGACTGCTGGCAAAGTCACTCTCCTCCTCGTCATCCTCGGCGAAAGTCGGGGATCTCTGTGAGAAGAAACGCATTTCATCTGCACGAGATTCCCGCCTTCACGCGAATGACGGAGGTGGCGGAAATGCCGGAGGTCGGGAAGCGTTACTGTTTTCGGTAAGTTTGTCAGTAAATTCTCGGTACGCCAGAAGGGGCGTACCGTTAACATTACTTCTTTTCGTGGTGCGTCGCTTTGTCCAGATAGCCCATCAGAAACGCCGAGAGCACAAACGTCAGGTGGATAATCACATACCACATCAGCTTGTTATCCGGCGTGTTGCGCGCATCCATAAACACGCGCAGCAAATGGATAGAAGAGATGGCGACAATCGATGCCGCCACTTTATTCTTGAGTGAGCCGGAATCCATTTTGCCGAGCCAGCTCAGTTTCTCCCGATCCTCATCAATGTTCAGCGTCGAGACAAAGTTCTCATAGCCAGACAGCATCACCATTACCAACAGGCCGCCTACCAGCGTCATGTCAATCAGCGACAGCAGTACCAGGATCAGATCGGCCTCTGCCAATGCAAAGACGCTTGGCAGAATGTGAAACACTTCCTGGAAAAATTTGAGCATCAGCGCCAGTAACCCGAGCGACAGTCCGAGGTAGATCGGGGCCAGCAACCAACGCGAGGTGTACATCAGGTTTTCAATAAAACGTTCCATAGTTCTTCTTTTTGCAGGTGAATAACCACCGTCGTGAAATGGGCACACGACGGCAAAACGCACAGTTTACTGATCGACCACTAAACCATCTACATGAAGACGCGTTTTCAGTGGACGGCGACGGTAGGGATATTTTTCTGCCACATTATCCGCCAGTTCGATGCCAATGCCCGGTGCCGTGGGAATTTCCATAAAACCGTCAACACACTTGAAGCTGCTCTTGACCACATCGCGCTTCAATAAGCCATTTTCCACGCCGGTGGCGCCAAATTTCTCCGACAGCGCCGGTTGGTCGTCACCGGGATACTCCAGCAGAGCAAAGTTGGGGGATGCTCACCGCAATTTGCAAACAGGCGGCCGTAGAGACCGGGCTGAGCGGGTTATGCGGTACCACCATCAGGTCATGCGCTTCGGCCAGCGCTGCGATTTTCTTCGCGCCGGTAATGCCTCCGCACATGCACACGTCAGGCCGCACGTAGGAAACCGCATTGCGTTTGATCAGCATGGCAAACTCTTGCAGGTTGTTCAGACGCTCGCCGGTGGCAATCGGCACGTTGATTTTGTCTGCGACCTGCGCCATCGAATCAAAGTTATCTGCCCCGATCGGATCTTCAATAAAGTAAGGTAGATAAGGCGCGATACCCTGCGCAAACACAATCGCATCATGCGGTTTCAGACGGCGATGTACTTCGATACAGAGATCGACTGATCTTGACCCACCATCTCCGGACAGCTTTTGTATCTTAAGTTAACGATGCCCGCTGGCGCCGATATTCTCTTGGGGAGTTGTATCCCAGCGCACTGTGCGGATGGTTTTCATTGTAATGATTGAACGCCGCTGCAAGGTTCTTCAGCGCTGTTCGCACATCGGGTTTTGGCATGAAGGCGATGTAATCTTCCTTCATCGTCTTCACGAACCGTTCTGCCATGCCGTTACTCTGTGGACGGCTCACTGCTGTTGTGCAGGGCTCCAGATTCAGTTCTCTGGCGAACTTCCGCGTTTCATGCGCTGTGTACGCTGAACCATTATCCGTCAGCCATTGCACTGGTTTATCCGGCAGCGCGCTACCGAAGCGTTTTTCCACCGACCTCAGCATCACATCCTGCACGGTTGAACTGTCATAACCCCTGGTGCTCGCTGCCCAGTCTATGGCCTCCCGGTCGCAGCAGTCCAGTGCGAACGTCACCCGCAGCTTCTCGCCGTTGTCACAACCGAACTCGAAGCCATCTGAGCACCAGCGCATATCGCTCTCTGCTACCGCGATTTTGCCTTTATGCTCCCGCTTCGGACGTTCAGTTTTATCATGCAACAGCAGCAGGTTATGCTCGCTCATTATCCTGTAAAGCCGTTTGGCGTTCACCGGTGGAAGTCCCTCTGCACGACGTTGCTTACGCAGGATACCCCACACTCGGCGGTAACCGTAACTGGGCATGTCGCTGATGATACGGAGGATGTCCGATAATATCTCAGCATCAGCTTCGTCATTACGCCGGTTGCTGCGCCTGTCCAGCCAGTCGGCAGAACGGTTAACCCGCAGTGACAGCTGCGCACGCGACACGCTCATGGCGCGGCTGACCAGAGCTATTCCCCGTCCTTTGGCAACAAGGGCGCGTGCGCTATCCATTTTCGCGACTGGCGGTACTCCACTGCTTCTTTGAGGATCTCAACTTCCATCGTCTTCTTACCCAGAAGGCGCTGTAGCTCCCGGACCTGCTTGAGGGCAGTCGCCAGCGCCGAAGCTGGAACCACTTCTTCTCCGGCCGCAACGGCGGTGAGGCTTCCTTCCTGGTATTGCTTCTTCCACTTAAACAAAAGGCTGGGCTGGATGCCATGCAGGCGGGCTACATGGGAGACGTTCATCCCCAACTCCATTGTCTGCTGAATGATGGCGATTTTCTCTTGCGGAGTTTTACGCTTACGGACTTCTTGCCCTAACAGGATCCCGGTCATTTCAAAATTAGCATGATTGTTAGACATATATCTAAGCCTATCTCTTATCTGGAGATACAGCTACTGTCTGGTGTTACAGGAGGCTACATCACCAACTGTATGACAGTGGTTGGAGGGATTATCCGTCCAAAGCCGAATCAATGGACGAGCAGGCGCTTTTGCAGTTCGTTAAGGCACGCATACGCCCGTTTTACCGCAAACTAACCCATAATGAGTGGCTTACGCTTCTCGCACGTTAACCATTGGCCGGTGAGTGTCTGGCGTAAAAAAACCGCCTTCTCATCGGCTACCCAATAAACGGGCTCGCGCGGTGAGTAAGGCGGTTGTCAGAGGAGAAAGGCTGAATTACTTATTGGCAGCCTTCTCAGCGGGTTCCGTCATCTTGTGATTGATGCGGTTATCAAAATTCTCGTTAAACTGCTTTTTCTGCTCCGGCGTCAGAACGTTATAGATCTTGTTCTGCGTTTCCAGACGGCTTACCATCCGCGCTTTGTGAATCTCATCCTGCTTATTGACCTGCGCTTGAGCTTTCGCCATATCGAACGTGTCGGAGGCAATCACATCACGCATTGCGCGGTGTTCATCCTGCATCACTTTGCGCATGTTATCGCGCGCATCGCGAATGATATCCCCAACCTGCTTTTTCTGCGCCTCGGTCAGGTTGAGATCTTTAAGCATCCACTCTTCATGCATGCCGGTACGAGGGCCACCGCGTTCACCTTTCATCATACGAGCTTCATGACCGTGGTCTTTTTGAGCATCGTTCGCATGCGCAATACCCGCCGCGCCAAACGCCAATGTAGATGCCACCAGAATAGCTGTCAGTTTACGCATAGTGCTATCTCTCTCTTTCCAGGTTACTCGTTAACGACGATTGTCGTCTTGACGGTATTGAGTATAGGCCGTGCAACTTCGAGTTAATTAGCGTAAGGGTAAATCTTTGCAAGTTCCGTCTCCACAATTGCGTCAAATGTGGAGAATGCGGAGAATGCGGAGAATGCGGAGAATGCGGAGAATGCGGAGAATGCGGAGAAACTATGTAAACCCTGCAAGGAAAACGTTAAGACACCTGTAGACTAGATAACAATGAAAATATAAAATTATTAAAATCAATTTATTATCAAAAAAACAAAGTTTTTTACTCTTAAATCGCTTACTATTTAATCTTTGTCTATATAGATTGTATTTCATGAACAAGAAAACGCAGACAGTATCGACATCATTGCCAGCGCAAGCCTATCAGCTTGACGGACAACTCTGTTTCGCACTCTATTCAGCCAATCTGGCAATGAATAAAGTCTGTAGTGGTCAACTAATATTGGCCACCGCATTAGACTGTATGTAGAACAGTCGCTCAGATTCGTTTGGAGTTAAGCCGCCGTTATACCAGTGAGGCCGGATAGCGCTGTAATACCCCGTGATGTAGCGGATAATCGCGTCCTGGGCTTCGCTGAAGCTGTTGTAACCCTTTGTCGGCACCCATTCTGTCTTCAGGCTGCGGAAGAACCGCTCCATTGGCGCATTATCCCAGCAGTTACCCCGCCGACTCATACTCTGCTTTATCCGGCAGCGCCACAGGGCTTGCCGGTATTGACGGCTGGTATAGTGGCTGCCCTGGTCGCTGTGGAACATGACTCCTGTTGGTTGTCCCCGGAGTTCCCAGGCCATCTGCAACGCTTTAACTGTCAGCGCCGAGTCCGGCGACGTCGACATGGCCCAGCCCACCGGTTTGCGGGCGAACAGATCTAGCACCACCGCAAGGTAAGCCCAGCATTTGCCCGTCCAGATGTAGGTCACATCGCCGCACCAGACCTGATCCGGCGCGGTAACCGCGAACTGGCGGTTGAGATAGTTCGGTATTTCAACGAGTTCATTGCCGCCGCGTTTGTATTTGTGAGCCGGTCGCTGGCAGCTGGCGATACCCAGCTCCTTCATCAGCTTGCCAGCCAGCCAGCGCCCCATTTTGACACCGGAGCTGCCGGTGACGATGGTCGCGATACTTCGAGCGCCGGCAGAGCCGCCGCTGGCGTTCCAGGCTTCCATGACGCGGCTACACTTAACCACGCGCTCACCGTCGGGTTCATTAGCGGAAGCCTGCCAGTGCCTGTAGCTGCTGCGATGTACCTCAAAAGTTTGGCACAACGCCGTGACCGGGTATCGCGCCCTCAGCCTGTCGACTACCGTGAACCGTTGAGTGAGTCCGACATTAAGAGCGCCGTAGCCTTTTTTAGGATTTCGTTCTCCATTTCAAGGCATTGGACTTTTTTCTTCATCTCACGCAGCTCGAGCTGTTCAGGGGTAAGAGGAAGTCCCGTTGGCGTTTTTCCCTGTCGTTCAAGGCGAAGCTTATTGACCCAGCGACTAATGGCAGAATGGCTGACATTAACCGCCTCTGCGGCCTTAACGTATGTGTAGCCGTGGTCGACAACCAGCTTTGCGGCTTCGAGCTTAAATTCCGCCGTAAAATGTTTACCCATGAGGTCACCTGTCGTGTTGATGAGGTGAGCATATCACCTCCGCTCAGGTGGCCAGTATCAGTGTGCCACTACAGTCTATCGAAAACAGCTGTCAGCACTGTCACTCACCTACCCCCAGTATCTTGTCATGCTGGTGTTGTGGGAGCTCGATGGGATTACGGTATCGGAACTGGGTGAGCAGCTTTATTTGGATTCCGCCACGCTGACGCCGTTGCTCAAACGATTACAGCAATCTGGCCTGGTCAGCAGAACGCGCAGTGCGGAAGATGAACGTCAGGTGCTGATTTGGTTGACGGAAGAAGGCCGCACATTGCAACAAAAAGCGAGTGCTATACCGGAAAACATGCGGTGTGCAACGCAATGCGATGACAGCACGCTGCAAGCGATGAAGCAGCAGTTAGAATACCTGCGTGCCAGACTGATCGAGAATCTTTGATGGCCGCTAATCTCGACGTTTTATTTCGACCATTTAAATATCACACGATTTAATATCGTGATAAAAAATAGCCTGTAGGAGTTACACCATGTCCATTGAAAAAGTACTGTATGTCGCTCACGCAAAAGCCACTGACGGACGTGATGGCCGCGCCGAATCCTCCGATCAGCAACTGAGCGTCAAATTGACGACACCGCGCGAACTGGGCGGTGCCGGTGGCGAAGGAACTAACCCGGAACAGCTGTTTGCCGCAGGTTACTCTGCCTGTTTCCTTGGTGCGCTGAAGTTTGTCGCCAGCAAAGAAAAAATTGCACTGCCAGCGGCGACCGCCATTGAGGGGAGTGTCGGCATCGGTGCCGCACCAACCGGATTTGCTATTGAAGTGGAATTGAAAATTGATCTGCCGGGGTTGGCGCGTGAAACCGCGCAAGCACTGGTGGAAAAAGCCCATATCGTGTGCCCGTACTCTAATGCCACACGCGGCAATATCGACGTAACCCTGACGCTACTGTAAGCCACACAGCGAAGTTATAAAGTACTAATCTAATAATTATCAAATAGTTAGGGTTAATTGGTACTCAAAAGATAGGCGACAAAACACAACAAAGCACAACAATACACGACATTTTTATCAATAACTTACCGTCCATTTCGACTTGCCGACTACGCCAGAATCCCCACATTTGACGAAGGAAATCCCATGCGCTATAGTCGCTTTCAGGTGCTGAACACACCCTAGAAGCGGATACCGCGCCCGAAAGTAATGCGGTTTTTTTACGTCCATAGATTATTATGGTCGGGTAGCGAGTAGCGATACAACACCCGTATGGGAAAAGCTGCTGGCCGTCTTCTAGCGGTGTTCAAGTACCCGACCGCCCATCTGAACAATGGGTAAATTGAACAATCTAGAAGGATGTATATTATGACCAACCCAATCAATACAAACATTCTGTCCGTCATTACCCACAATAACATCGCCGTTATCACTACTGAACTTCTGGCGCAGCTTTACGGAACTGACGTCAAACATATTCAAAATAACTATCTCCGAAATGCGGACAGATTTATAGCAGGTAAACATTTCTTCAAACTTGAAAACGATGAATTACGAGAAGCCAAGAACAGACCATCTTTAAGAGGGTTAGTTGGCAAAAATGCTCGTAGCCTCATCCTTTGGACAGAACGCGGAGCCGCCCGCCACGCTAAGATGCTTGAGACCGATAAAGCATGGGAAGTGTTCGAGCAACTGGAAGATTGCTACTTCAATACTGAACGTGCTAACAATCCGCCACAGTATCAACCCGAGTCCCACGAACTCTTCACTGCTAACGATACCGCTAACCTCGCCCGCCTGATTTGGCACATGAGCCATAACTTCCGCTTCAAACAGGCGTGGAGCAATGGCATCTGGTACGCTTTACGCGAAGCCACCGGCATTCCCTCACCTCAGCCGATGGAAGTCCGCCACATCCCGAATATCGCCCGAGAATGCGAACGCATATGGGCTGTTATCGAACGTCTGCAATCGGCTATGGTTGACGCAGAGAGACGAACCATTAGGCAGCTTGTGCGCAAGCGTGAGAATCTGGATAGCGTGATGGCTGAAATCGATAGCTTGCTTAATGACGCC
This sequence comes from Symbiopectobacterium sp. Eva_TO, assembly GCF_053848865.1. Classification (NCBI taxonomy): domain Bacteria; kingdom Pseudomonadati; phylum Pseudomonadota; class Gammaproteobacteria; order Enterobacterales; family Enterobacteriaceae; genus Symbiopectobacterium; species Symbiopectobacterium sp. Eva_TO. The sequence goes on from NZ_JBSPEY010000006.1 coordinate 109,527, forward strand.
AGCCAGAGCAACGCTTTCATGCTCACCGATACGCTGACCCGCTGGCACAAGTCCGAACTCAAGCAGTTCGCGCAGAGGCACTGACAGCCGCCCCGGCTCGTTGAAGGGCCGGGGATTTCGATGGCATACCGTAACCTGAGCAAGGTATACTGCGCCGATGACAACATCCTCACTCTCCCAACATGACTCCCTGTTCAAAAACCTCGGCGATATCGCTGTGGCCCGAGACTTTTTGGAAATCCATCTACCGCCGCATCTGCACATCCTGAGTATGGTAGTCGCTCCAGCTTCCTGTCCCGCGTGGGGGATGATAAGGTTATTGGCCGAGAAAAACGGTGAACCTTGAGAGGGGAAAGGGTTTTGCGTTGAGAGGATCTGTCGTTTCACCGGGTGCAGCATAAAATCTGTTTATTCAACAAAGCCAATTTTTTATTCACTTCTTTCTTGCCGTCCTGCAAAATCCACATCCACGAATTTCGAGACCGTTAATCCGTTCAGCGAATCTTTCAGTATCACCTCAAGACTTCCTTTATACGGCGCCTCCAGGGTTATCTCTGTCACAAACGGGGTAAATACCGCGTTCTTTCTTACCACAACGGCTTCATTAAAATAATTTAGCATGTGGGCAACCCGGTGGCTGATGTCGGGACTGATAGTCACCTCTGGCTTAATGACCGCGGCGTACTTGTGGGTGTTTTGTGGCAAATTTTGTGGCTCATATTCCATATGGATTGTACCATCACTGATCGTAGAGGCCGAGACGGTCAGTGAGTCCAGCGGCGTATGGCTGTGTAACACGGTAAAACTTTGCATCGTTCCGCTTAACGTATCAGTCAGCGTGATCACCGACCTCTCATCATCTCGCCCCGAATAATTCGTGGTCATGTCAATCACACCGCTGCTTTGTGTCAGACGTGAGGCTTTTAAGGGGGTAAATCTCTCCGGCTTGTCTGCCGTGACCTGTAATGCCGCTGGCAGCTCCGCATTCAGTATTGCAAACGGGATGCGGTAATTGTGATTCACCGCCGCCCGGAAGCTGAAAACCGGCGACACAATGCGCGGGGCTGTCGGGTAACCAACCATGTGTGTGTTCTCGCGCGTCGGCCATGCCGGAACCTTATAGCCCCCTATCAACAGGTATACTTGCTTATCTTCAGGGGCGGGGGGTGTGGTCAGTGCAATTTCCACCGGATTGTACTGTCCCGTCTGGTTGGCTATTGCTATCGGATCGCCATAAGCATCAAAGCCCAGCAGTTTATTCTTGCGCATATTCACATCCGGCAGCGCCTCAACGCTGGTTTCCGGCACGGTCAGGAATTTCTTCAGGTTAATGGCCTGCCCGCCGGCGATCGACGGCATGATGTTGCTGAAATAAAATTCCTGCACACCACTCGTGTTATAAACTGCCATCGCATAGGGACCTTCTGTGAGAAAGTCGGTCACCACGCCGTTGTACACCGGATAACCGGCGTTGTTTATCACCAGAGGCTGCGCCACCTGCACCATCACGCCGGATTCGTTCGCATAATAAACCGGGATCTGATTGAGGGGCTGGGTCGGGTCGGTATCAGGACGACCGATGTAAATATTCCCGTTCGGGATGGGTTTAAAACTGCGCGGCATAACGAACAGCGAAGACGGTATGCGGACCGCGACGTTAGCATTAATATCGGCCATAAATATTTCTCCGGGCGTGAGTCGTCCCCACAGAGCGAATCTGCGGTAATAAAAAACCCGCCGAAGCGGGTTAGGTTGGGTTATCTCATTTGCCGCGCTTTACTCTTGCTGGGTAGCTTGGTTTGCCAAAATTGGCTTAACTATATTTGCAGCTTGATTTAATGCTCGTTCGTATGCTGCCGTTCCTGCTTTTGTGCCAGCCAATCGCAGCAAGGCATTTCGCATTGGCTTTGACTCGTATAGGCGCATCAATGTACCAAAACCTCCTTCAATCCCAAGCGTCGCTCCGAGAGACAGCACACTACCCATCATTCTCAGCCTGTTTGCCTGAGACTGACCAGTCTGAGTAACAACGTTTGCGGCATCGGATCTTGATGTGGTACGCAAAACGTCATCCAGCGCATCAAGCTCTCTCATGTGCCTCCCGCTAAATACGCTATTGTAGATTTCACCACCGGCTTGTTTTTTCAGTTTATTCACTTGGGTCATGAATTTTGCCGGTGAGTCACCCGCCGCATCTGCCATTTTTGTGATATATGCCGCACGCATTGCATCCTTACCTTTAGGGTCAAGGGCTGACCAAATTCTCTTGATGTCAGAGGCATTACGACTATATACAATGCTATTTATCAGTTCTGGCGTGGCTTCGTTACTCGCTTTATTCAATATCGTGGATATGCGCTTATTCAAAACCTTGTTGTAAATATTTGCGTAGTCTGAGTTGGCCTTGATGTATTTTGCCGCGTCAGATGGCCCGAGCGTTTTACCTACCGATGAGCGTAAATCACGACTCATGGCATTCTCTACCATGTGGGTGATCGCCTTTGCCTGATTAGGGAAAACCATGGCATCACCCTGAACATTTGACCGGAAAGCTGTGCGATGCTGGCGAAGCAGGTCGAAATCCACTCCTTGGCTTGAAAGTTCGTCTTTCAGGTTTTTTAACGTGCCTAATAACCCCTGATCGGCAGAAGTCCCGAGGCGCTCCAGTCTTGCAATGCTGGTGTCTATTGCGCTGATAGAGTTGGTTGTTTCAACTGGTGACGCACCCATTTTCGTGGTTACGTCATCAATAACTGCCCCGGCTGCGTCCTTTCTACCTTTCAATGTTGATGTCAGTGACTTAACGATATCATCAGGATTGTACTCGCCTACTTGATCTAGGTAATTACTGACAAGTTTGCTTCTACCCGCATACTGCTCCGCTCTTTTTTCGCCTGTTCCTAAAATGGCACCTTCCGCATCTTGTTGGAGCCCTCTCGTGAATGCATTTCTCGGCTTGACCATATCTGACGTCATTGGGGTAATACCCATGCGTTCAGCATTCGCAATGGTTTGCTGTGCCTCTGGTGCAATACTCCCCTTGAGAGCCGTAACACCTCTACCTATTGCAGTGGCAGCACCAGAAAGCAGACCTTGAGCGCCTAGATTAATTGCGGCGTTTTGAGCAGCATTAGCGGCAAAATCTCCCTGCTGATTAGAAGCCTCAGCAAGTGAGCCTGTTATCATGTTACCGGCAGTGCTTATCCCGCTTGCCAGAGATGGCGATCTAGTCAACAACTCCGCTGGCAGAGCTACTTTTGCTGCCGCGCCAATCGGCATTAAATATCCGCCAATTGCCTCGCCAGCCTGAGCGAATTTGTCAGTGGGCCTGTCTACCGGGCGATAAATAGGATCGAGCACATCACCAAGACCAACCGCGCCAGTTCCGGCATTGATTAAATCAGCTCCACCCTGGAGAATATCAAACGGAATGTTTACCAGCCCCCTGGCAGCTTGCTCAACGTTATCAGCCATGGACGGTGATTGAGATTGAGTCTGTTGCTCTTGCGCTCGCTGCTGCTCAAGGGCAGAAGGGTATGCCGAATAAAACTGATCTCTCGCTTCAGCCCAATTCTCACCAGTGCGGGGGGCAACCACTTCGTCAAAGTATTGCGCCTGTGCTTCTGTTTGCTGCTGCGGAGATAGGGATTGATATTGAGGGGAAGCTATTACGTCCTTCCATGCCTTTGGCATTAATCACCCCATAGCGAAGAAAAGCCGCCCTGTTGATGCGGTTGTGTTGGTTGTTGAGCTGGCTGCGGTGCCTGCTGCTGAGACTTACTACCACCCACATTAACGTTGTACTGCTGGTTGTAGTTGTCAGTATACTCTCGAATCTCGCGTGCAGACCTTTTCGCCGCCTCTGGGCTTGAAGAATCAAACTGTGGCATACCTTGAAAATACATCTTGGCCTCTGCCACCGTGTTAATTCCGCTGGCCCCCATGTCGCGGGCAGCCGCAACACCTTGGTTTTGCATTCTTCCCTGAATCCTCTGTGCAGCATTGTATAGTTGGCGTTGCTCGCCACCACTTAACCGACTTCTTACATCTGCGCCTAAAGCTTGCTTACCCGTGCCACCAGTAATCCCTGTCATAACCCCAAGAGCCCCTGCGCTAGCACCCTCGATGGCGTCCAGATCCTTCTTCATGGCGGAATTCTGCGCCGTCGCTGCTGATGTTGGAGGCGCAGCGATAGCGCTAGCGGGGACGCGAACCATATTCCCGGCGTCATCAACCCCTTCATAGAAAGCACTGGCACCAGATCCATGCAGCTTGCCAGTGACACTTACAGTACGCCCGTCTGCCAGTTGAACCATGCTATCCCCCATCGCCTCTGGCCTACCGCGCACCCTGAGATATGTTTTTTGTTGATCTGGCCCGAGGCTCTGAAAATATTGGTATTCTCGGACAGATGCGGGGACAGACCCACCGCTGGTTCTCAGTGAGTTCTGAAAACTAATATCCTGCCCTCTAGCCTGCAAACCTTCGCTTGCCCTATTACTGCGCACCTGCTCTGTCAGTTTTGCCGCGTCATTCTGGCGTCCCTCGCGCTTATCCAACGCTTCCAGATAACCCTTTGGTCCCAGCGAGAACATAGCCAGATTGCCGAACAGGTCAGATGCACCTTTCGGGTCTTGCTGGTATGTCTGACCTACATCTGCCGGATTTACGCCAATACGGTTAAGCTCGTCAGCATTGGTTTTCAGGAAGTTGCCGAATGCTTCCGGCCCTTGCCCTGCTGCTACCTGTGCATTCATCGCTAGATCACCCATCGTTGTACGATGGTCATCGTCAATGAATCCCATGCCTTTCTGCACATTCTCGAACTGGTCAGGGTATTTCGCTGCCAAATCACGCATGGCGGTACGGTCGCCCGATTTAAAAGCGTTGCCGAACTCCTGCTGGAATACTTTCTGACGCTCTGCCTGCTGGTTTTGCTTGTAAGCATCAGACAACCCTTGCAGCCCCTGTAATGCCTGCAATCCAACGTTGTTACCACCTGCGCGGGCGAAGTCGTTGTTATCACGAATCATGCCGAGAGTGGCGTTAACATCGCGGGCGCGTGGGGCGTTTTCGTTCATTCCGCCGATACCAGCCAGAAAGCCGCCAGAGTTAATACCTTGGTTCCAGGTAGCCATCAGAACAACCCTCCAAGCAACCCAAGCCCACCACCGATGGCAGCACCCCACGGCCCACCAATCCCCATACCAATGGACGCGCCACTTAATGCGCCGCCGATGCCTTGCTGCAATGACGATGGCTTATTAGCATTAGCCGCTGCAAGTGACGCATTCTGCTGCAATAGTTGGCCGGTGTTGTTGGCGTAGGCCTGACCGGCGTTGGCCTGACCGGTCAACGCCCCAAGACCGATATTCGCCAGATTCTGGTAGTTGTTCATCTGGCCTGAAAGCCAGTTCTGACCAAGCGTAGGCGCGATGGCAGCAAGCTGGTTTCCGGTTGCGGTGGAGCCAAGACCCCCGTTTGCCTCAGCAGCTGCAAGACTCTGATAGCGGGCCTGATTCGCAAGGTCTTTATATTGCTGTGAGTTGTAATACTGATTTAGCGCACTACCCTGACCCTCAAGCGTGGACAGGTTCTGCAACTGAGATATGTTCTGCTGAGCAAGCGGCGTGAATGGCGAAAGGTTATTCATCACCGTCTGCCACTGCTCGCGCTGTAATGCAGTGGCGCGGTTCATGGCATCAGCTTGAGCCCCTGCCCCATTGTCACTACCACCGCCTTTACCCCCCTTTTCAGGGCACCAGGGTTCTTCGCCTAGCAGTTTCCTGCCCAGCGTAAATGCATATAACATGGTTATCTCCCGTGATTGAGGAAGTCGGTTAGTTCTTCGCGAGTGGCTGCGTAAAAGGTGACGTCATCAACGCCTTTGAAGTATTTCTTGATGGTTCCCACGCGATTTAATCCGATCATCGCGCAGTAGATTTGCCCGTGACGGAACTTGCAGGCAGCAAATGATGTGACGCATTGGACATTGGTTTCTGACAGGATGAATCGCCAGAACGCCAGACCGATATCTTTGCTAAATCCTCGAATCTCAGGCAGATACATTGCGTGGCAATCAAAAGTCAGCGGCTGAATCTCTTGGTAGTAGACAATCCCGCCAAACTGTCCGTGTGCATTAACCTCGAAATATCTGCATTCTGGTTTGTAGTCGTAACCGTCTCCGTTATTGCTTCCTGCGATAATGTCCGGGTGATTTCCTACCGCCTCAATCAAGTCGATATTGCGTGTTGGTTTGAAGCTAATCATATTCACGCCTCAGTCAATAAGACCATGTGTGCGAGCCATATCCTCCAGCGCTTTTATGCGTTGCTGAGCTTTAACAAGGCCAGCGGCCAGCGCCTGAATTTCTGCCTGCGAATAGGTTGCACCTGCTGCGTATGACTGGTCAGCGTTGAATGCGCCGATAAATGCTGTGCCAGTGGCCGCTGCCCATCCTGTTTCACGGGGACCCACCACCTGCTTGTTGTCAATCAGCAGTTTCGTGACGATACCCAGCGATGAGAGTAGAGCCTGCGGTGTGTCCCGCGCTGTCGAAAGATAATCGCGCTCTATCACTGCAACTCTCTGTTTTATGGATTTAATTTCTTCCTGACCGCTGAAGGCTGTCTGCCCGGCGCTGCTTGCCCGCTGAGCAATCATCCCGATATGGCTTATCAGCGTGATCAGCTGCAACTTGAATACGGGACCCAGCGCATCAGGAATGGAGAGTGGGTCAATTCCGGGTGAACCCTGGAGCGGCGTGTTCAGTTCATCGCTCATGACTCAACCCTCACGGTCAGGCCGGACAGCGTCACCGGGGCAGAACTCACGATGCGGAGTCTGAAACCGATGTTCCGGCGAACGCGCCCGACTTTGCGCACCAGGACACGCCTGTCATACACGGCAGGTTTATCAAGCACCACCAGACACTCACGGCCAAAATTAATCCCGTCCGGCGTGGCGGAAACAAACAGGGTCCCCGTCACTGAAGAAAGTCCGCAAGAGGATTCCAGACTCAAATCAAACAGCCGGGCATTGTCGGCCGATATCAACGGGGTGAACAGAATATGCTCGGTCATCTCGTCGTAAAGCGAGGACAGAGAAAAATCCACCACACCGACAAGCCCCCGCAGCTTGTCACCCGCCGTTATACGTTCACCATCAAACATAAAATCGCACCCGTAATAAATATCGTCAGCCACACCGGACTTCAGTACCGACCAGGCTGGACCACCTGCACTGACAGATGCATCGTAAACCAAGGTATGACGGGGAAGGTGGATGATTAAAAGCACATGCGACTTAAACGTCAGTGATTCCATGAACGCCGTTGCCAGTTCATCGGCGGTATAACCCAGCAATACAGCATCCACGCTGGCAGTGGACAGAGGCTGGGCTTTCCCGATATCCATAAGCCATACGGACGGAGGTCCGGATGAGGCCCCGCTGATAAACGCATAGCTGTTCATGAAACGCGTCTTGCAGTGAACACCCGCTATGCCAACAGGGATGGTCAGTGATGCATTGGGCGCATAGATAGGAGAGCTGGCGTCCACCGCGCCGGTAAGATAAAAAAATTCAATTGACGATGAACCAAAACAGACCACCGAGCCGCGCCATTCTGCTATCGCTTCAATCACATCCGACTGCGCGGTTGCACTGTAGAAGGCCCGGTACCGGTCCGGTTTTGATTCATCCTCCAGATCCGTAATGCCAAACGTGGCAGTGCCGTCTTTCACCCAGATATAACGCCCACCCACATGACATATATCCCTCACAGACCCGATATCATATTGCTCGAACCCGGTGGCCACATCCCAGTTTGCCAGCCATTTTACTTGTCCGTCATACCGGAAAAGCACCAACTCACCATCAATGGCAACGCCCTGGCTGCTCCCGCTCCCTGACATCGATACCCGCCCATGGCCCCGTGCGGTACCGACTATTGTATTTTCTTTATACACTTTTCCGCCCATTACCCGATAAACTACCCGGTTGTGCGGGTTGAACATCACCCCCCGGGAAGGGCCATCTGAATCACGAAGCCTGCGCAATCCCGGGAATGAACGCAGATATCCGTCGGCATTCAGAACGGGCTTCTGAACGGCCAGCATGTTTACCGGCAGGAGATCAACATAATCGGCATCGCGGAAGTTTTTACCCGTCCCCTTCATTAGAGGGAGTTGTTGAATCGACATCGCACGGTTCCTTTCTGTGGAAATAACGCCAGCCAACCTGTGTAGCAAGAATGTTGCCCGAACCGATTGGCATACGATTTGGGTATCCTGATCTGCACCTTGCTTTTCTGGCGCGAGACATTGCAGATAGCTTCACAAGAAGCTCTTTGCCGTTTCGGGCATTCAGGACTAATTTTGCTGTAGGTTCGATGGCATAATCAGGAGAAATCCGACACGCTAGGTTTGAAATAACAGCGCTGAGAGCGTTATTCTGCAATCCGTGATCATCACCGGGCAGTGGGTCAATCTCTGCATCTGCAAACTGATACCCAACATCAATACCCGGTGAATCCGATCCGCCAAGCCACTCGGACATCATCATTTCGAGGTCGTTTACCGTGTCCTCAGTTGACTGTGGCTCGACGTCCGTCAGCGTGGCATTAGATGCAATGCCGAGCTTGCGTAGCGCGGCATTAACAAGATCACCCTTCGTTTTCAGGTTCATCATTCACCGCCTTCGGTTTGCGGCCACGCTTCGGTTTTTCTGTCTCAGGCTCAGGAGCATCAAACAGCTTACTCGGATGGTCTAACCAGCCATCAGCCAGATATTCTTCCAAGTCAGCCTCATCAATGACGAGAACGTGAGCCGTAGTGTTCCAAACTTTCGTTTTTCCGCCCGGCTTATAAATCATCTGTGACATGCGCACCTCAAAATAAAGGGGCCGAAGCCCCTGTTTGTTATGCCTGATTAGCCAACCCAACACCGATTGCCTCGGGGCGAACCGCACATGCCGAGTACCACAACGCGATGCGGCATTTACCGGACAGGGTGCTGATATCACCCTGATAGGCTACAACGCCGTTCAGCCCCACATTCGGGATTGAGAAGCTCTGGGTTTTCATGCCAGAGAACAATTCGTGATTGATGGGGATCGGCTGTGATACAAGGCGTATAGCGTCATCAGCCCAGAACACGTTGGATTGCGCAGTGGTGGTGTTCAGAATGTTCACCGCCATAGTGTCGGCCAATGAGGTGTTTACGTTGGCGTATGCGCGTTCTTCCGGCAGCAATGCTGTGTCATCCAGAGCAATAGGCTTTGGTGTGATGGTGACTTGAGTGCCGTTAACAGCTACAACAGAAAAAGTTGCATCCTGTGTCAGCAGGTTTTTAGCCATCTGAGAAAGGTACTTGACGCCAGCAAACGAAATTTTGTCGCCGCGTTTCAGTCCAGTTCCAGAACTTAACGTCACTGTTGCCGTGCGGTTGTCCACGTTTTCACGGTTACCGTCAGCGTCAGCAACCCATGCTTGCGGCTTGAATTTCTGTGCGCCGGATACCGTGATACCCGTTGCCGTAGAGGCTAACAGCGTTGGCATTTTGGGTGAACGAAGCACCTCATTAAACCCGGCGACCTGTTTCTGAATCGTGCCAGATTTATATACCTCCTCTGGAATGCGGCCGTATAAGTCTTTACCCGCCAATTCCTGACCCGCACCGCGATAATCGGTAGGGTTGAAGAAGAATGACAGGCCAGCACTGCGATTCAATTCGCGAGAGAAGATAAGCGCCTCTGCCTCGGAAATGAAATCCCATCCTGTTTTAGCGGAACCAATCGCAGACGTGCTAGCAACTACCAGAGAGCCCATTTCAACCGCTTGTTTTGCGATAGCGTTCTCAACGTTATTAGCCAGTTTCTGACCAGATGCAGCAGCACGGCGGCGTATTGACCGTTCATCACGCAAATCATCAGCACGCAGAGTAAAAAAGTCGTTATCCGGCACACCCATGTTGCATTTGACGGACAATTCCAGAATGCCCGTTGCCTGTCCGGTCAAGTCCCAACCCTGTTGAGTTGGCGCTTCCTGTTCCAGTGGCATCCATACGGTGTTTTGCGAACGTTGCATATCGCCAGCGTGGGGAGTGTATTTACCGACGCGCTGAGCCATCGGTGTGATATTTTCCACGGTTTCGATGATTTCATCGACCATGTAGGTAATTACTTGACCTTCGTTCAAAGCCATTATCTGATTCCTTTATTAAGTTTTGCCTTGAGTGCGCGATAGGCGTCCGTGTCACCTTTGCTTGCTGCCGCCTCCATCTGTCTGCGAATGGCGTCGGTATTAGCCGCCGTCACATCACCTGCAATGGATTGGTCAGCCGGGGGCGCGGAGGAAACCTGAGTCCCGCGAGGCTTGAGAGTTAATTGCTCAGATAGTCGAGTGAGTTCGATGAGTGCGCGTTGACCGTCAAGCGCTAAGATTCGGCGTAATTTCTCTGGGTTTGCGCCCAGGTGATACATGATGGCCGCCGACTTTTCAGGAAAGAGATCCATAATGGTAGTGTCCACGCCTGCCGGGACTAACTGCCGGAACGCATCTTCTTTCTCCTGATAGTCGGGAAGATTTAGTTTCTCTGCCGAATCGTAGTGCTTACGCGCCGCTTCAACGTATTGCGCTGATTGCTGGGTGAATGCTTGAGTTTTTCGCCCTTGCTCCGCTACTGCGTTGCTACGAGCGTCCATAGCCTTGATTTGCCAGTCAGACTGAGCGGCTTGGAATGCCGCCAGCGCTCGACCCTGATCAAAGTCGTACTTCTCCATTGCAGCATCAGACAGATAATCATTAATGTCTGGCTGAGGCGGTAACTCAGGATTAACCCGCAAATCCTCCGGCACCTCGCCACGTTGAACCGCCTGCATCTGCTGTTCAATCTCACGCTGCCGCTTACGCTCAAGGCGTTTAGCTGCAAACTTGGCGTTGGTTTCCGGGTCTTGTTTCGGTTTTGTCTCATCGTCTTTCAGGACAATCTCAAAGCCTGCATCCTGCGACTGTGCGTCGTTGGCATTTGACGCGGTATCGACTGCGGTTGCCGCCGCATTATCGACGTGCAGGGCTTGGCCTTCAGTTTCCTGAATGTCGGTGGTATCGGTCATGTTAACTCTCTCTTATTGAGGTGATTTCTCGGCTACACTGCCGGAAGGTGAATTCTGTCTCTGCGATTGCAGGATGTTGGCAATGTCCAGCCGCTGTTGATGCTGCTGTCCGGTGCCTTTGAGAAGTAGCTCAGCGTTGGCTCGGGCGTCATCGCTGTTCTGTTGTTGGAATTTACCCATGAGCGATAAAAACTCACGGAATGCTGCTTGCTTGTCCAGATCCATGTTATTGAAGATTTCAGCAACCTTGGCAGCGTTAAGCTGGTTCTGGCCTTCGACCTTCGCCGCATCAACCTGGATTTGCATCTGTTGGTTCTGCGCTTTGAGCAATTCAGCCTGACCTTGCAGGTATACACCTTGTGCCTGCGTCTGCTCTGCTGATGGTTCTTGTGGTTGCTGCTGCGCCTGCTGCACCATCTGAATCTCTTCCGGTGTCTCCGGTTTTTTCAGCCCCATAATTACCAGTTGTTTGTTGGCATACTCGCGCATCATCTCGACGCCTTTACCGTCAAGCAGCGTGAAGTATTGAAGTAGGAGCATTTGCCACTCAGGGGTGCCAGGCACAACTTTGGTAAGGAGTTCCTGAATCTCTGCGCGGTTCTGCTGCTTCATGCTCTGGAATGATGGGCCAACATCGGTATAGCACTCATAGCGGCCGCGAATGTCATTCATGACAACATGCTGCCCGGTACTCAGATCAACCATTTCAGCGAGCAACTGAATATCTTTCTCGCTTCCATCCTCAAGGGTGATAGTCACGTTGCGGGGGACGTCATAGATATCGTTAACGATGGATTGGTAAATCTCACCATCTCGCCGCATGGCTGTAGCCAGGTTGTCCTGAAACACGTAGGTTTCGAGGTCAGAGCGCATGTTCAACTGGTTAACAGTATCGAATGCCACCTGTCCGCCGTTCACTGCCTCCGCATCCACGCCGAGAGTGGCGACCTCTTTCACTGCATTGGTTGCCGCTTCCAGCATGTAGGCGTTAGCCTGCGGAACCTCTGGATTCTCCATGTATGCGATGGGTTGAGTTGGCAATTCACCGTTGTTTTCATCCGCGCGATTCAACAGGTAGTACGGGTAATCGTCGTTTCCGTCATACATGTGCTCGTAACCGAGGATTTGCTCAGGCCAGAAGATAGGTTTCTTCTTCGGCGTGCGTGCAACAATGTCGGCGTTGAATGACATGATCATGTTGCGCAGGCGCTGCCCATCTTTAGTCAAGCGAACAACGCCCTCGTACACCTCTTTGCTCTCAACAAATCCCCACTCGCCATAGCACGGCACAATAGGGATGTGCTCACCGGCGATCAGTTGCTTGTCTTTGTAGATGTCAGTGCATGAGAGCAGTGTTTTATACACGCGCTTGCGCTTAATCTTGCGCTCTGCAATCTTCACCATGCCGCGCTCTGCAAGCTCGTCGATAACATCCTTGATATCTTGCTTGAAGTAACTGACGGGCTCGCCTGTTAGCGGATCCTGATAGATGAATGCTGTCTCTTTCTTCTCCACCACCTCATAGAATTCAGCGATGTGAATGGTGTCCTGCGTCAGCCAAGGAAATACCCAATCATTGGGACTCTGAAAGCTAGGCTGATTGCTTGCATCCAGGTCGTGCTCTTCTGCGAAATCATCCCAGCCGTTACGGCTCATCGAATGGATGACAGTGCAGTGACGGGCGTCGCTCTTGTCCATCTGCTTGCTATTGCTGTCCCAGACGACACATGAGCAGGCTGAGTGAATTGGTTCGCGCCGGATAATCTGGTTGTTACTGGTCGGGTCTTGGTCTTCGTACTCAGTGACGATGCGCCACGCCCCTACACCAGCCTCTACTTGCTCACGCACAGCGACGTTTACCGCTATCTTTGCTGAGTTATGTCGCATATCAGTGCGATACATCCCCATCAGCGTGTCAGCAGCGTCTGGTTTAGCTCCGTCCTTCGGTCGATACAGCACGTCGATAGGGTTCTGACGCATCTCTGCGACCAACTTGCGCACGACTGGGCGCACCACATCAAACTGACCGCGATACTGCAAGGTTGTGTACTGCGTTAGCCAGTCGTCCCACTGAGAGACGCGAGAGAAGAAGAGATCATTCTTCGCCTCTGTTCTGGCTTCATCTCCGGCTGTCCAGTCTGCGTCAAAGCGACACAGAATGCTCTCCAGCCTGCTTTCGTTATCAGCCATTATCTTCCTCGGGAAACGGGTTTAATCGGTGCTGGGATTTTCTTTTCTTTCGGCTTCTTGATGTCGCGCATCAGCTTGGCAAAGCGACGCATCATGTAGCCGTAGCGAACGGCAGACAGAATGTCATCGTTGATTTTGACTATCTTTCCATTTTCATCGCGGTGATAGAGGCGGAACTCTTCAAAGAATGGCTCGCAGGTATTGAACACTTTGAACCTACCATCGAGCATCATGTCACGCAGTTCAGTGATTCCTGGCTCAACGGCGTTACCACCATCGGGCCACGTTGCATGCTCAGGCAGCATCATGAAACCCGCATCAGCATATTGAGCTTTAAGTTGCTCACCGCCGCCCTTCTCATGCTGATTGCCATCGTGAGGCCACGCCGTGGGAATTTTACTTGCCCATGATTTGACAGCGCCCCATGCTTGAACCGCTGTTTTCTCTTTGTCTTTCCACACGCGAGCGACATATATTGTGTCCGCGTCCTTGTCCCACCAGAGTTGAATCTGTGCTTGCGGGTGATCCCATCCGAAATCCATCGCGTCGATAACATAGAAATGATCAGGACATTCGAACGGCTGGCACTTAATCGTCTCTTCCGGTATCTGGAAGATGCGACCGCTACCCATCGTCGGGATGCCACGCGCACGAGCTTCACGCTCATGCTCTGGGTAGCCAGCAATGATTTGCTCTCGCAGCTCATCAGAATAATGTTCAGCGTCATAAATGGTCATGTTGACCACCTTCTGCGCCTTGCTGGGATTTTTGAGGAACTTGATTACAACGTCCGACATTCCCATTAACGGGGTAAATGTCAGGATGGAGAATTGCCCGTGCTTGTTGGTACGCGTCAGGCCTTCACCATAAATGCTATACGGCGGCTCTTCGTCGAACCACACCCCATGGATGGTGTCACCTTGCCAACGGGCGCGACCTTGTGAGTACGGCTTGAAGTAGCAGATAGACATGCCATCTTCAACACCATCGGCAGTGTGGTGCCTAACAAGCAGGTGATCGACAAGGTTCGGGAAGAAGGGTGACTTCTTCCAACTAATGATGTCCTCTTTCGGGATTGATCCGTAGCCGGGTTCATCATTCTCTTCGATACGACCACACAGAATGCGCTGTGTGGTCTTCGTTACTGTCTCGTTAGTCTCACCACCGACCCAGAACACAACCGGCTCATAGAAGCGCTTACCTTTCCAGTCCTCGCCGTATTTACCATCATCGGGATATCCTTTAGTGCCGGGATAGCGCCCGGTGAGATGAAAGGCCACCTCAGCACCACCGGTATAAGATTTACCCAACTGGTTGCCAGCCATAAAGCATCGCTCGGGGTAATCATGCCCTGCGTCGATAAATTCTCTTTGCTTGCTGTATGGAGTGAACTCGTAAAGCAGGTGGGTTTTGCGGTAGTTCTCTTCTTCTTCCAGTAATTCGAGCAATTCTATCTGCTCGTCTTCTGTTAGCTCATCGATATCAATCGTCGCTGCGTTTGCCACGTAAAAGCTCCTGAATTCGAGAAAGCCGCTTGCCGCGATCTCCCTTATCAGATGTCACGTCTTCAACCTGTGACTGTTCTTTGAGGCCCAGGTCTCGGGCAATGATGTTTGCGTTGAGCAGGTCAGCAGCAGCGCCAGAGAATTTCTGGTCGTAGATGACTTTCTCCGCTCGCGTAGTGACCATCATAAAATCTTCACGAGCGCGATATAGTTGCCACGTGCTTTCGGCAATATCTAAGAACAGGCATAGACCCGTTAATGTCATTGCTCGCATCTTTGCGATGGGTTCTTGCGTCACTTCCCCTTGATACGAGAAGGCCTTCATTTCCCACAATGGGTGCTCTTCTACCCACTCGAAGTATTCACAGCAGGCTGACCATAGCACCTCGGGCGAATCGAACTTAGGGTTGCGCCCATGACTGCTACGAGCCTCCCAGAATCGGTTACCCTTTGGCGCTGCCATAATCATTTCCTCATCCAAATAGTGTCAGCGCTTCTTTTGCCTCGCGGATAGCTTTTTCAGTGCGAGCAAGCGGGGTTTGTTCGGCGGCTGCGAGTGTGTACTGGTCTTTGAACAGCTCGTAATTCAGCTTAACGCCAGCAACAAATTCAATGGCCTTTTCTGCCGCTGCGGTGTCAGATTGAACCAGTCGCAGCAGTTCAAGATTCATTTGCTGAACGTCTGTTAATTCGGTGATTGCGGTCATTTTGGAGTTTCCTGCTATTGAGTGGGGATTCTTCCTGTAGGTGCACATAAACTTCATGCTGAAATATCGAACACTCTCGGGAGAATGCTCTGGATTTCGTCATTTCTTTTTGGACTGGTATTTCATCGCCCATGCCTTTGCTATGCGAAAGCAATCGTCAAACATCTTGCCCCTGGCGCTGGCGGAAGCACTGTGACGGTAATGGTCTACCGCCCTGTCTGCCCCCTTCAGGGCGACCGATGGCTCATAGCCCTGTTTCACCAGTTCGGCGACAACATGCTTTTCAATGAATGGCGTGTAGTCTTTCATGCTGCTTCCGGATCCTCGTCAGCATCGGGAAAGTCACCCAGATCCGGAATAGCTACCTGAGATAATTCACATATCAATTTTTCCGCTTCCCGAATCTTTTTCAGGTGCAGCTTACGGATTGTCATGCTTTTGCTGCCTGGACGACCAAATGTGTCCAACGACCATTCATTTACCTGCAATAAGCGGTTTTGCATCTCACCCAGCGTCAGTTCTTTAAGCTGGTTAATATTCATTAGTGCCAATTTGGCTGAGATTCTTTGTCAACCAGATCAAGTAACCAGCGGCGTAATGCTTTGGCTATCTTAGTATCCGCCAGCATACCCAGCAGATGGCCTCCCCGCGGAGAAAACACACGCACACGATTGTATTGTATCTCTTTGTTTTTATTACGAGAGGTCACACTGACCACCCGGCTCATTTCGTCTGTAAATTCATTTTTATTGCGGTTATACAAGCGATTTACTGATTTCTCATCAGAGTATTCGAGCAATTCAGCCATATGTGCACTGGTAAACCAGATTTTCCCGTCACCGTTGTCGAACGGCACCACAGAGTGATTTTTAAACGTTAATGCTTTCATTGGTGTTTACCTTCAAAAAAGAGACCTCAGATCACACGAACAGCCAGCCCCTGAGCACACCCATTACTGGCGTTCTCCAAGGTCGCTTTTGTGAATAGTCTCAGGGTTGTGTTGATATGCGCGTGTGAAGCGCAGGCGAAAAAAGCCCCGCGTTTGCGAGGACGGGAGTCTTTCAGGCTGCCAGTCGCTAGCATTGCCGCTGAATTAGCAGACTCATTGACAATGCTTTTGTGTCACTCACCACCAGTTAAAACGTCAGCAAAAATTGAGCTTCTTCAATCAGCACTTTTATTTTCTTCGCATGTGCCGCCTTAATACCTTTCCACTCGTTCAATACCGTGCCAAACACGCTGGCAACGGCTTTGTCCGTTTTTAATTCGGCGCAAGCTGCATTGAGTTCCTGAATGACGCTGCGCTTGCGTGGATTGGTAATCTGACCTTTAGTCCAGTATTCATAGAGCACGTCATCACACTCCTCCTGATACTGAACCACTTTGTCGCGGATTTCGGGCTTAACCTTGTTGGGACTGATGGTCTGAAGCCAGCCGTTTAATTTGCGCAGAGCCAGACAAAGCATCTTCTGTGGGCCACCAGACGTAGGGATGGTGATTTTCACCCCTCCTTTAGCAAAGCGCTGTTTTATCTTGGTTCTTTGTGATTTCCAAATCCATCCCCATTCCTTCGACGATAGGTTTCATCGGGGTATAGGGTTCGCCGTTATGGTTGATGACATACAGAGCATTTCCATGAAACGGAACGGTGATTGCTTGCATAGTGCTTATCCTTACTTAGGTAATGAACCTTTGGCGCATAGGAAATCAGCCCGTCGAAGGCAGCACTAGCCAGCTGCTTCCTCAAAGGCTCATTCCTAAACAAGGTCCGACGTGTGATGGGTGCATGCACTGCACCGATGAAAAAGGCCCGGATTAACCGAGCCTCAACGTTTCTCTTTCGCTTTTTGTCATACTAAGCCGCCAGTCGGTGTTGTTCTTCAATCAGTGGCTGGCAATGGTTTTTGTTGAATATTCCCATCAGCGTGGCCTTGCGTTGTTCAACGTCCCACCCCATGCCAATGAATACTGTGTTGGCGCGTTGCAGTTCGGTAATGCAATGGATCTGCTCTGGCGTCAGATAGTCACGGATAGATTCTTTCTTGCCTATTTCATGGTGGACTCGAAATTTTGCGGATGTCATACCAAGTGCAATGCGGTTTATTAAATCGCCTCGTTGCTGAAGTGGTGCGGCGCAATGGTTTTTCCCCTGAGCCTCACGCTCATGCTTGATAGCGTCAGTCATTGG